>NZ_BFBB01000008.1:600000-923341 GCF_003114855.1 Leptospira ryugenii
AACAAGGGAATAGACGATTTGCAGTTAGCCAAGCAGGCCTCAGATAGCCCTACGTCGAGAAAACAACGCTTCATGGGATCTTACTCAGTTAGCAACTCTCCACAGTCGCGCATATCTTCCGCATATGGATTCCTGACCACTGTATCTTGTGAAACCCAATATTTGTCCACCATGGGACAATAAAACTTGTTGTACTTTCCTTGGTATTGGCTAATCTTCTTGAGTTCTAAAAGTTTTAAAGAAAAGTCAGAAAGTTTTTGATACAAATCATCTTCCCCTTTGGGGTTTTCCAGGAAGAATTGGCTCGATTGCTCTGCCCAAATTTTGAAGTTAGAATTTTCTGATTTAGATGCTTCGTTTAAGATTTGTTTTATGGTAGTTAAATGAGCCTTTGTAGGGTCTTTCAATAAAAGTTCATGGACTTTTTCGTTTTCCAGGAAGAGTCTTTCGACCAATCCTAGGTCTCCTGTGTTCCAAGGTTCGGATTTTTTCTCACAGGAGCTGAAAAGTAGAAAAAAAAGAGTAAGGGTGGAGGTAACAAGTCTCATAATTGAATTAAATTTTCTGGACTATGGACTGGGAATTCAATTTTAAATGCAATCTCAGGAGAAATCCCATTGCTTTTTTCTCGACAAAGCCGCTTTTTCAAGCATGATGACAGAAAAGTCCACCAAGGTAACAGCACATCATGATCATCGTAGAAGGCATCGGCCACGTGAATATCCCGGTTTCCCAATTGGAAGCATCCATCGAGTTTTATCGGGAAATCTTTGATTTTGAATTGGAGTCAAAAAAGGATTCCGAAGCCATCCTATCTTTGGACTCTTTCAAAATTCGTCTCGTCAAAGGCACTCCCAAAGACCAGTCCATGCCAGTGATCAGCTTTGTTATGGATGTGGATGATTTTACAGAAGCGATCTCAGAACTCGAAGAAAAAAACGTAAAAATCGTGAAGGGTCCAGAAGGGACAGAGAACGGAGAAAGCCTGACATTTACTGATCCAAGCCAAAATTTGATCGAGATCTACTACGAGAACTAATTCCGGTTGATTTTTCCATAACATACGATAGAGTCCTCATGGCATGCAACCAGCGACCAATGAGGACCGCCTTGAGTTGGAACAAATTCGGGATTTCCAACGCGGTTACGTATATTTCCTTACCAACTTCCAAAACCTAATCACGAGCTTTTTGCAATTTGTCTCTTCTGGGACCATTTCCGAGCAAAACAAACGAGATTTGCTTCCTTACCGCAAAGCTCTTGATATCGAACTCAACTCTGTACAAAAACGATTGAAGGAAATCATCTTCAATCTCGACGAAAAGCATATGTACCCCATGGTAAAGAAAGAGTATGCT
This sequence comes from Leptospira ryugenii, assembly GCF_003114855.1. Classification (NCBI taxonomy): domain Bacteria; kingdom Pseudomonadati; phylum Spirochaetota; class Leptospiria; order Leptospirales; family Leptospiraceae; genus Leptospira; species Leptospira ryugenii. The sequence goes on from NZ_BFBB01000008.1 coordinate 601,359, forward strand.
CGGTTCTTCCAAGGAGGTTATGTTGATGGGCCAAGAACCGAATTTGTTGAGTTCATGGTTATTTTTGAAATGCTCAGAGATCTGATCATCGATTCCAAACCTCCCTGGCTTGAACTCAAACATTCCATAGAGTTAGGAAAGTTCACTGACCATATCTTCCGAGATGATGCCCTTCTCCAATTTCGCATTCTGCCTATGTTGGAAAAGCTAAACCAAATATCGATCTTTGTAAAACGAATGGCCTGTATTCTCGGGATAGAAAATTACAAAACTGTTTTTGAAAATAGGAGCATTAAACCAAAGTTTAACGAAACCTTAAGCTATAAGCTTTCGGCAGTCTTCAGTGAAAATTTGTATGAACAAAATGGCCAAAGGACTCGCGCAGAAGAAGAATCTGAGCAAAATCGGCAATTTTCTTTGGAAGTAGAATCAGACTTTTTGTTCTCAGAGAAAAAACCACCAAAGAAGGAAACTCCGATTCCGATTAGAAAAGAGGCAAAGAAAGAAGAGGTACCTGTAAATTTTATACAAGCCTTTGGCAAGTATTCCTGGAATTCGGACCTTCACTACTTCTTTAGGTATGAACTAGATAAATACCAAATCGAAAAAAATCTCTTTAAACAAACCATCAATATGGATACACATCTGGGTGCAGATGAACAGATGTTGAAATCTGAATTTATCAAATCAATGTCCAGTATCAAACGAAAGTTAAAGTCACCGCAGGAATACGAAATCGATTATCTAACCTTCTTGAATAATTTCTTTGATTTCATTGAAAATATCATCATGATGAACTTAGGTATTCCCAATTCACTAAAATGGGTTTTTTTATTTCATATAGGTCCTTCTCATTTTTATATGATCATAAAGAAGTTTCTCATGGAAGTAAATACTGGTTATCTCCATGTCCAATCTTCCGATGGGAAAAAAGTCACCCGCGTCATTCCTGGAGAGGTAGTAAAAAAGCACATCATCGATTATTGGAACAAAGTCATCTTACCAAACGTGGGAGATGAAAAGAACAATCTCTCCCTACTAAGAAAAATCGCAGAGGTAGTTCAGGATAAGTACAAAGAGGCTTCAGCTCGTGCAATGGCTGAGTATGACAAATTGCCCGCTGAGGTAAAGTCTGCCAAGAGAATCGATGAGATCTTCCGAGAAAATATGAACCATTGGATGGGCGCGGCAAACATCATCATCTTTAAGCGATTCGTGAAAAACAAATCTATCTAAATCAAATGCTTACAGTGCAGGTGTCATCAAAAGCTGTAACGTAAAATTGGTTATTCGCATTTGCATTTAGCGGAATGGAAGGATCTTTTTTCGAGATATAATCTGTGGCGAGACAACTCGTACTGAATAACCTTACCGTGACATTACTATCACAGGTAACTGTGAGTTTTGCATTTCCCAAAATCAGGCTTGAGCGAAATGCTTTTGTCTGTAGACCTTTAAACTCTATGCTTTGGCTTTCTCCTTGTTTGATTTCAATCTCGGAACCGTATAAGTTACCGGTGACAGAGTAACAGTCGATAAAGAATTCTGTGCCCGCACAATTGATTCCCGAGGCCGTACCTGGTAAACAAGAGCCACCACTTTTGGAAATGGTGAGAAAGCCGCTCGTTGCCCCATCAGGAACTGAGGTATAGAGTTCTGTCCCTAAATTTGCTGAGATGGCCGCAGGTAATTGGTTGAAGCGGATAACCGTATCCACGCCAAAATTACTTCCTTTGATCACAATCTGTGTAGGAGGATAGACCCCATTTTCGTTGTTTTGGCGAGGGGTTCCAATTTTTGGTTCCACGGAAGTTATGGCGGGGCTTCCTAGAAATACAAGTGCCAGCGCATCCTCAGACTTTCCCTTTGAGCATTGGAAGAAAGTCAGGCAAATGGGAATCCAGAAATAGCACGCAACGGATTTTGTCATGCAGGGCCTAGCTCTCCCATTATCGGATTTCATTGCATGATTTCATTTCTATTTTTTCAATGGTAGGAAATTCTATGTCCACAGTTCAGTTAGAACCTTTTGGCGATTATGTCGCATTTATTCGATTCAACCGACCGGAAGTAAAGCATGCGATCAACCATGAACTTCTAAACGATTTGGAAGCTCAAATACAGAAAGCCATAGCAGGAGCATACCGCTGTTTGGTCTTTACTGGTACTGGTGACTCCTTTTCGGCAGGGGCTGATTTAAAAGAGCGCCTTTCTTGGACAGAAAAAGAAGTCTTTCAATTCTTACACCGCATCGGGTCTATCTTCCTACAAATCCAAAATCTACCAATGCCAACCATTGCCTCTGTAAACGGATACGCGTTTGGAGGAGGATTGGAGTTGGCCTTGTCTTGTGATTTACTCTATGCCCAGGAATCAGCAGTCGTAGGCCTGACTGAGACAAGATTAGGCATCATCCCTGGAGCGGGAGGCACGCAGAGGCTTTGCCGGCTTGTGGGAGAGCAGCAAGCCAAAGAGTGGATCTTCACAGGAAAGAAAATCTCGGCAGCCGAAGGAAAGGCAAAGGGATTGTTTTTGGATGTATTTTCAGGTGAGAGCTTAGAGAACGAGATTTTGAAAATTGCAAATGAGATTTCCTCTGCAGCCCCCTTAGCTGTCCGAGCAGCCAAAAAAGCGATTCGTTCCGCCACCATTCCTGGATTAGATGAAGGTTTGGAATGGGAAAGAGTTTGTTATACAGAAACATTGAGAAGTAAAGACAGAAAAGAAGCGCTCCAAGCTTTCAAAGAAAAAAGAAAACCAAATTTTGTAGGAGAGTAGAGATGATTCTCACCGGAAAAGAAATTCTAAAACGTCTAGGAAACGATATCAAAATAAAACCATATGATGCAAAATTATTGAACCCAAATTCGTATAACCTATGTTTGCATGAAGATTTATTGGTGTATTCTCAATTTCCCTTGGATATGAAAAAACCAAACCCAACAGAAAAAATCACTATACCAAAAGAGGGTATCGTGCTAGAGCCTGGAAAACTATACCTGGGTAGAACGATAGAATTCACGGAGACACATAACCTAGTCCCAATGTTAGAAGGACGGTCTTCTATTGGTAGGTTAGGTATGTTTGTACATATCACTGCTGGCTTCGGTGATGTTGGCTTTAAAGGATTTTGGACTCTGGAGATACAGGTGATTCATCCCTTGCGTGTATATGCAGGCGTACAAATCTGCCAGATATTCTACCACACAGTAGAGGGTTCCATTGAGGAATACAAATCAGGCAAGTACCAAGCGAACCAAGGTATCCAACCATCTTTGCTATATAAAGATTTTGAATAGATGTGGAATGGCTCGGAGTCTATCCGAGCCATTCATATGCTTAGGGCTATTTTTTTGTTTTAAATGTGCAATCCCAACGAGACTCATCCAGGTTTAATCCAGACAATTTGGTCCAGGTATTGGTTTTACCAAGGAAAGAAAGAGAACAAAGTGTACCCCGTAGATCTAACTTGTTGCCACCTTCAATGGATGTGAATTTACCACAATAGGTTTTACCATCACGTGGGTTGTAAATCTTTCCATTTTTATACACACCTTCTCCCACGTAGTCAAACCCAGTAATAAATACCATACCTAAATTGGGTCTCTTTCTGAGTGCAGGGTCCTCATTGTTGTGGTCAAGGTAAGGTGTGCCAGGCACTCCTTTGTCTTTGTCTTTTTCAGGATATGCATTGTCTTTGATGCAAATTGTTTTTCCACAATACTTGTCACCACATTTGAAGATTTCGATCACAGAGTCTTTTTCTGGTGGTATATAACGGCCAACAGCAACGTCTGCTTCTTGAGCAAATAACATGGAAAAGGACCCAAAGGATAAAATTCCAAACAACAAGAGAGATTTTGATTTCATAAATTTCCTTACTAATGATGGTAATTTTGATTCCCATATAGTATAGGAAAGGCAAAAGTATGGCAAGCTGGTTTTTTATCCTGAGCCTGTTTTTGCCCTAAAGGAAAATAGGCATGACCAAAACAAGACCCAGGCACGAGAAATGCCTGAGCCCCCGGGTTGACTTTAGTTCAGACTTGTTGTTTTCTCCAATAATTTAGAGAGTTTAACTACGTTTTTGTTTTCAGGTTCGATCGCCTGTGCTCTCGTCACATAGGTAAGGGCTCTGTCATAATTCCCCATCAAGCGACTCACATCAGCTAGGTTGATCAGATTTTGAAAATGATCTGGATCAATTTTAAATGCTTCGTGCGCAGCATGTAGAGCCTTTTCATAATTTCCAAGTTTTTTCTCTGACATGGCAAGGTAATACCAGTACTCGGATTGGCTTTGGTTTTCTTTCAAAAATTCGTTGAGAACTTCTGAGGCGACCTCATAGTCTTTCCCTTTATAACTCACTAGACCTAGAAATTTATTGAGTTTTTGGTTGCTTGGGTCACTATCGAATGCTTTTTTCATCACGGAAATGGCTCTTTCCAATTCTCCGTTTTGGTAATGCATCTTTCCTTCCTCAAAAGCACCCGAGGTTGTCAGCGATGAATCCCAATCCTCCTTGGGAGCTTCGAAGTAAGTGTCAACAGGTACCTCTTCGATATTTTCATTGGAAGAGGTCTTACCTGAGGAAGCCATTTCTTCTTTGAAGACAAGAGAGAGCATGGAAAAGTCGTCTGTTAACTCACCGACACCCTTCAATATCCTTTCTACTTCATAGATATCGCCATTGGCTTGTTCGATGTATTTTAGAATCAATGTTTCGTCTTCGTTTATAGTTCTGACATCTTCATCTGGTGTTAAATCAATATCATCTCGACCATCTGAGGCTAAAATAAGTTTATCACCAGGCATCAATTGAAAGGTTTGGACTTCGAAAGGATACTCTGAATCCAATCCTAGTTTTCTAAGTTTGAGTTCGTCTTCAATGAAGGATGCCTTACCATCTCGGTATAAAATGCTAAAAGGGTGCTCTGCATTGAAGTACCAAATCTTTCCAGTCTCATCGTCAATGAGCATAATGGTGGCAGAAATCACCATCGTCCCACTGAAAGATTTGAAGACCATATTGACTTCTTCATACACATCTGTGAGCCATTCCTCAGGAGTTCTGTTCAAAATACGTTTGTTACCTGCAGATCTTGCCATGATGGAGTTCATGACAACTCCCATCACTAGTGATCCACCAGCCCCTTGCATAGATTTTCCCATGGCATCCCCGTTCATCACCATCGTATAGCGACGGAAATCATCAGGTTTCCCAAGTTTTAAATTTCCTGTGATACAAATGTCACCACCGAGATCACCAGTTTTGTTTCGAAACTCGAAGGTTTTCTTTTGGTGCACATAAAAATCAGATTTGATATTGGAAGATTTGTTTGCATTAAAGAAGAGAGGCTTTGCTAATAAGGAAGTTAAGAAATAGTCACCATCTTGTTGTACTTTCAAACGGTGGATTTCGTCCATTTTCTCTTGGAGTTCTTTAGTTCTCTCTTTCACCTTCTCTTCAAGGTTTTCTGCGTAATCCTGCAGTTCACGTCTCGCATCTCGTATAGATGTCACCATTCCATTGAAAGATTCGGTTAGGTATCCAATCTCATCATTTACTTGGATGGAGACTTCTACCTCCATATTACCCTGGTTTACTTTTTCAACCCCAGCTAACAGGCTATATAGCGGATTTATTAAAGTAGATCGGAAGAAGAGAGGAAAAATGACCAAGAGCACAACCAAAACAATCGCGAGAATGACAATTTCAAGTTTAGCAGACTTGTGCATATAGGCACGATAGTCACGATAATTGAATCCTACTTCACGTATGATTCGTTTTTTAGAATCATAGGTCATATAGGCAACATAGTGACCTAGGCCATCTAAATCCTTTCGGTAGTGGCGAGTGAGATCAGGCTTAAAATAACGGAAAAACTTGAGAAATTCCAATCTGAGGTCTTTGCCAGATATCTCCTTTCCATCCCATTTGCAATCATCTGAAATATGGCTCAGGATCGCATTTTTAAAACTATCCGCATTTTTTACTTTGGCTATGTAATTGCGCCCATCTTCACAAAATTGTTCGGCACCAATGTCAGAAAGTTTGTTGGTATTGATAAAAGTGCTTTTGTTTAATTTTTCAAAGAGCGCGTTCAGCTTTTCTTTGAGTTCTGCATTCTCTAAATCAGGATTGTCTTCTAGATAAGCTTGGATTGCGTTCTTATAGCCTTCAAAGAAATACGGAGTAGTGGCTAATTTGTCCTGAAGAGCCTTACGGTATCCATTGGTTGGAAGATTTGTAACTTCAATATACAGTTCTGTGTTATATAAGTCGGCTTGAACGAGAGGAAGGTCTAAAGATACATTTTCGGGGTAGAGTGATTTTCGAATTCCCTGTGTTAGGTTGTCGTATTCAATGATAAACCGAATGTCAGCTGTCCGTTCCCCTCCTTCTACTGCGCGGAGTGTTTTTTGAATGGATAGATTGTCAAAGGCAACTTCTTTTTCTTGGTCTACGATGAAGCTAAATGCTTGCATGATCAAAAGCATTGTAACAAAGGAAATACCAACGATTTTCACCATGAAGGTGGTTCTTTCTTCACTGGTATTGATATAGATCAGAGTGATCATAAAGAAGGCGAGGGTAAACAAGAGAACTAGCGCTGTGAGGTAGGTACTCCTTTCCATAGCTCCGTCTCTACTCATTACATTTGTGATGTTTGGAACAATAGCTGCTGTTAGGCCAGCGATACCCAATCCAAACAAGGCTCTCTTTTTCCCCTTCTCTAATTTTGTCAATCGGTAGCCAGGTAATATGAAGAAGTTTAACAAAGAGTATAAGCCGATGCAGATTCCCAGAATCTTACTTGCACCTTCTGCATTGAAATCCCAGTGGTGAGCGGTGAAGTGGTATTTCTTTTCGCTGATGGAAGTTTGGTAGAGAAACCATAGCACAACAACGATCGCAAAACCATAAGTTGCATAAAGAATGATATCTCCAATCTTCTTATCTGCGTTAGAGGGAAAACGAAAGAAAAATTGACCAAAGTGAATGATACCAAAAAGAATCAAACCACCCGTGAACCAACGGTGGTAAGATGCTATCGGATGGTAGTAAAATGCAGCCAAAAAGTAACCAAATTGAAAGAGGCAAAGGTATAAACACGCAAGACCCAAATGTTTGGTTGCCGGTGTTTTGTCCTTGAGTGAAAGAAAGAAGACGGAAAGGATTCCGATCAGAACGGTTACGATAAGACTACCAAAGGTATAATAGTTGGTAAGAATGTGTTGAATCGAAAGTGTATCACTCATATTTGGGGCTTCTGGCAGGGTTGATTTCAGAAAATGGTATCATAAGATGACATCGGAAAGCAATCTATTTTCCGAATTTCTGCAACCTGGGGATCTCCAGGTTGCGGAAGAAAGGATTCCGATAGGTTTACTTATTTGGGGGGAATGAAGCAGTCGATCCCATCGTACTTCATACGAGATTTCAGACTTTCTGCCTTGGTTCGATCGGAGAAATCCCCAACTTGAACCACATACTTCCCTTCCCTAGGATAGATAAAGACGGATTCGTTGTATTCTGACTTTAAGGTTTCCTTGTATTTATTGGCACGTTCTTGTTCCTTAAACACTCCAACTTGCACCGTATATCCCTTTGGCTGTTGGACTGAAGGAACAGCAGTTTTTGTAGGTGTAGGATTGGTTTTGTTGGGAGTTAATTTCTCTGGCTTTGCGGGAACATCATCTAAAAGGTCTGCATCGTCCAGGTCATTGTCAAGATCTTCCACCGCCTCTCCTTTTTTGAGAACACGAATGCCGACTTTGGTTACACCTTTATCTTTAAAATCGAGTAGTTCGGCAGTTTTTTCCGAAACATCCACGATGCGTTCATCCACAAAAGGCCCTCGGTCGTTGATTCGCACGACAGCTTCCTTATTATTTTCAAGGTTTTGGATCTTGACCAGCGTGCCTAAAGGAAGAGTTCTGTGGGCTCCCGTTAATTTGGTTCTATCAAATGGCTCACCACTCGCCGTTTGGCGCCCTTGGAATTTCAATCCATACCAAGAAGATAATCCCACTTCATCGAAGCTACCTGTAGGGTTTGCTTTCTTTTCTGGCAATCCAGTTGTCGGTTTCGTTGCGTCGAGATCTGCTAACACAGACTTGGCAACAGGGTCCTCACTGTTGGAAACAGTTCGGCTTTTCTGTGACCTTTCGAAAAAAATATCCTCTGGATCTCCGGAGGCACTGTAGCTTCTTCTTGTTGCGTCTGTGGAGGAACAAGATACCAGCCATAGTACCAAAGGTACGATTAAAAACTTTTGCATGGCTATCCCCTTTCTTTTGGAATCTTACAATACCTTTCGGAGAGTTTTTGAGAATCCCATGAAAGATTTTTCAGGCCAAAAGAAAAATACAATCGATACTCGAACTGATGCAAGCGCCCGAAATCCAATCACTATTCAATGAGGCTGTAAGACTCGAAAAAGCAGGTGAAAGGAAAAAAAGCAAAGAGACATATTTAAAAATCATCGAGTTATCCCCAGACCATCATCTCAGCTATCAAAACTTAGGTGCCATTTTTTCAAAAGAGGGAGATCATCGGAATGCCTTGGACTTCTTTCTGAAAGCAATCCGATTAAATCCTGATTTCAAAAATTACTATAATGCAGGTGTTTCTGTATTCAAATTGAAAGAATATGAAAAGGCTGTGCATTTCATTAAACAGGCATTACATTTAAACAAACAGTTTATCCTTGGGCATTTGCTCTTGGCTCAAATCTACCAACATCTAAACCAAGATGAGAAGACAGAGATTTATCTAAAAAATATTATTAAACTAGATCCAAACCATAAATCAGCTTTGGGAGGCTTAGCTATGTTTTATTATGAAAGGAAGCGCTATCCGGAGAGTTTGAAAATGCTGGAGAGATACCTTTTGCTCTATCCAGGTAATGCTCAACTTAAGTTGATTCAATCGGAAGTATTGGCAAAACAGGGGAACTTTAAAGAATCAGCAAATCTTTTGATGGAAATGACAAAGACGGATGTTGGTTTCACTCATTTTAATGAAACCTTGGCATCGGCCTGGCAAGAGGAAGATGAACTAGCAAAGGAAAGCATACATCGAATCCAAACAACGGCAAAAAAAAGACTAAAAGAATTCCAAACAAAATTGGAGCTATCAAGAGAGAATCCAGAAGAATTTGCGCCACCAGAACCCCAGGAAGCTTTGGATTTAAGTTTGTTGTATCTATTTAACGGAAATCCAGAAAAAGCGATGCAATATTTGGTCTTTGCCCAGAAGATGAAGGAAAACACGGATGCAAAGGACTGAGATTGAGAGGGATTTTATTACTCATTTGCCTTACCATATTTTCTTGTCGTTACCCTGTTAAGAACCAGGAAAGGATAGAGGAAGATAGAGGGTTTTTACTTCCTCCTGAAACAGAAGATAGTTATTCCTGTAACCAGAAAGGGATTAGAGCTGCAAAGGATGGCAAAATAGAAATGGCAGAAGCTATTTGGGACGATTGTGTCCAAACCAATCCACGTTCTGTTCTGACACATCTGAATCGGCTCCGGCTTTTTTTCCTTTTAGAAGAATATGAAACATTCAAAAAAAAGGTCCAAAAAGAAGCACCAGAATTCCAAAATCCAACCTACCTCGCCATCCTCAGAGACTTAGAAGAGAAATATCGATTAGAAGAACAAGTAGTACTTCTAGACGGACTTTCAAGAGTGAAAGGATGGGAATTATATGCTTACCAAGAACTAGCTGAATACTACCAAAACCAGGGAAATATCAATTATGCGGTTTCCTATTGGAACCAAATCTTAGAGGTGAATCCTTTCCATGAGGACGCTTTGTACGGTATGGTAGAGATCCAGATTATCCAACAAAAATGGTATTCTGTTTTGGATTATGCAAAATCCATATCTGTAGTTGCAAAGAAGAGGAAAGATTATCATTACTATTTTATGAAGGCCTATTTTGAATTGGGTGAATACAGTGAAGCAATCTCTTGGGCGGTCAAAGCAACTGACCAGGAAAAGGCCCAACTCTCTTTTTTAGAACTTTGGAGAGATTGTTTATTGCTCACACAAGAAGACCCGAAGTGGGACGCATTGTTGCCTCACTACCGAAAATTGAAAGAATTGGGATATACGATACCAGAATCAAATTTTTTTCCCACTAAAGATACTTCTGGTAAAGAATTAAGAAAAGCAATGCGATCAGGTAGACATTGATTTGATTCTCTTTAAAATGATCTCGGCTTGTTTGATTTTTTTTATGTTATGAGTGCGGATCCAAGGGACACCTTTTTCAACTAGATACTGTTCGCAAACCAAAGTGGCTATCTCTCGTTCTAGAGCAGGGATACCCCCTAATGCCGAACCCAAAAAAGACTTCCTCGAGACACTCACCATAAGATTTGGATACTCTTCCAAGAGGACATCAATCTTTGCTAGGGCAGTGAAGGAAAGATTTGCATCCTCTCCTAAAAACATTCCCATCCCAGGATCAAAATACAATCGATCGGTTTCTAGCCCCCAAGAGGACAGATAGGATTGTCTCTCTTTAAAAAATGCAGTTATGTGTTGGAGAATGTTATCAGTGGTCAAAATGGATTCTTTTCGCGCGATGCCAAGTGTGTGAGAGTGCATAACTATCAACTTAATCTCCCTGTTTTGGAGTAACAAGGGTTGTAAGATCATTTTTGATTTAGGGTCTGAAAATCCGCTGATATCATTTACAACCAATACTCCTTCTTGGATGCCCACTGACTGAACCTCTGGTCGAAAGCTATCCAAACAGATCTGGGGAGTCAGCTTTCTTAATTCAGGAAGGATACTGCGAATCCTTCGGATTTCTTCTTCTATGGGAACGAGTGTTGCAGAAACATTTGAGGATTGGCCTGAAATTTCGATCCAATCTGCACCATCCTTGAGGAGCTCTTCGATTTTACGTAGGGCATATTTGGGTTCCAAAAATTGATTCCCATCCGAAAAAGAATCTTCGGTCATATTCAGGATTCCAAAATAAGTGCTCATTCCCTGAAAGAATCGGAAGTGATCTTTGCTGACAATTCCTTCTTTTTTCCCTTGGCAGAATAATGAGTAAAACCGATACCTTTAAGAGATAGGCAGATGAAAAAGGGAATTCTACTTACATTGGTTGTTGCGATTGGTTTGTTGGCTCAACCCTTACCTAAAATCACGGATTCTTATTTTTTTGGTCCATTAAATACCCAAAATGTAGAATACAACCCTATTATCTCACCAACTGGTCGGTATTTGGTTTTCCAGTCCAATCGCCCCGGTGGTGAAGGGGGCATGGATATTTGGGTTACAGAAAATTTAAGTTACCCAAATCGAATGAAAACACCGTCCTGGGATGCACCGAAAAATTTCCGAGAGTTGAATACTCCAAATTTTGAAGGGATGTTTACCGTTCTATTCGATGAGGCTGAAAAGCCGTACGAGTTGTATTTTACATCCGCTCGTTACGATGATGCTAGAGATAGAAAAAAAAACCGAGATGGTTTCGATGGATTAAATATCTATTATACCAAGATCAATCCGCGAACAGGTCTTTGGGCAATCCCCTTACATTTAAATGAAATCAATTCACATTTTGAAGATAAAATGCCTGCGGTTTCACCGGATGGCTGTTATGTGATATTTTCCTCCAATCGTCCAGGAGGATTGGGCGGTTATGATTTATGGATTTCAAAAAGAGTTCCCAGCACAAAGATTGAGAACCTAGAACCAAATGCGGACAAGCCCAGATTGAAATGTAGAGATGGGGTTTGGCAACGACCTATTAATCTTGGTTCTTCGGTAAATGGTCCTGAGGATGAGATCAGTCCTAGTTTTCATTGGGATGGTACGCGTTTGTATTTTAGTTCTAACCGTAACCAACAGCAGAAAAAATATAGCTTCTATTACTCAGACTATGACTCCAACTCAGAAAAATATTCTATTCCAAAACTGATGGGAGATCCTTTCAATACCAAACGAGTACTCACAACTCAATCAACAGGCTTTCCATTCGATACACCGTCTGATCGTTCAACCTATAGTTTATACGAGGAAAGTGACAACGAAGGAATCAGCGTTACACATGATGATTTATGGTTTTACTTTGCATCCAATCGTCCAGGAGGACAGGGACAATTTGATATCTATCGGACTCAAGTCCCGGAAGACCTGCGCAAATCTTATGATTTTGTATTTAGAGGATTGGTTTATGATGGTTCCGAATCCATTATGATTGGATTGGATGCCACTTTAAAAATTTTTGATGAAACAAAACCAATCGGTATCATCACTTCCAAAAGAATCGGAGGTGATCTTTCTACCGAAGAGAATGAAAATTTTCGTACAAATATTCGAACTGGCAAGTTCTATCGTGTAGAAATTTCCTCGCCAGGGTTCATTCCGACCGAGCTGAATTTGGACCTTCGGGGAAATGTGGGTGAAAAAAAGGAACAATACTCTCGGATAAAACTGTTACCAATCAAAGAAGAAAAACCTGATCGGCCAGATATGACTATAAAAGGCATTCGATTTGTCGTGAAAGACAAAAAGACAAATGTAGTCATTCCAAATGCTGATTGTACATATTTTGATGATATTAATCGAAAAGGAAAGGTGCTGACGCCAAAGGACAATCAGTTTGATTTAACAGAAACACCTAACATCGGCTTTGAGATTTTGGTTAAAGCAAAGGGATACAAAACAGATACCTTTTTGTTTCCTGTCCAACGGATCCAGGACATGGTTGGCAAAGAAACAGTCTTATATTTGCGGAATTTGAATGATTATGATGATCTTTATAATACGGTTATCTATTTTCCGTTTAACCAACGTTCAATCAGTGACGAGGACAAAAAGATCTTAGATAGATTTGCTGAATATCTAATTAAAAATAAGAATGATATCGTTGAAATCGGTGGTCATACAGATAATGTAGGTAGTAAAGAATACAACATTACCTTAAGTGAAGATAGAGCATTGGCAGTGTATCAATATCTGAGAGAAAAAGGGGTAGCAAAAGAAAAAATGAAAATCCAGGCTTATCATTATTCTCAACCTCTTACGGACAACGATACCGAAGAAGGCCGCGCAAAAAACCGAAGAGTAAACTTTAAAAAAGTCAATTAAGATGATATTACCTATCAAAACACATTTTCAAAAAGAAAGAGCCTTCGAAGATTTAGACCCTTCTGTAAATATTTCAGAGTTCTTCAAAAGCAGAATGGCGGCTGAAGGACTTTTTTTGAAAGGATACGACACAGATTTGCGGATCAAGTTTAAGGGTGAAAGACAGGACGGCTCTCATATTTTTGAAACGGATGTAGTCATTGATCTCGGAAGTTCAAAGTTTACTGTTTATACCACTCCTTCCTATCATATAGAGGTAGAGTATGAATTATTAAACCAAAAGGATACCTTGCTTTTGGGAAAGATTTTATCAAAAAAGATTAGTAACCAAATCCGAGTAGAATCTAGAAATGATAAAGTGTACGGGACGGTCGTTGCTTCGAACTTTTTGATCGCAAAAACGAATATTGATTTTTCGAAGTTAACGGGTGTGAGTTCACAAGTTATTCTAACCGATATTCACAAAAATCTACTGAACGCCTACCCAAAATCAAAGGTAGTGTTTGTTGCTGGTGGAGACCAGTCCGATGAAATAGATTTATTAAGGGAAAAACAAAAACCTCTTTATATTCTAAATACTCACACTCTTGAATCTCATCCATCCTCGGAAGTTTTTGATCCAAAATCTGCGTTTGAAGAAGATATGATTTTGGAAGATAAGATTGCAGAGTATAAAAGGAAAAAAATTGATTCTTTCCTTTTATATCCTATCTTCATTGCCATGAATGATCTTCATTTCTTTGCCTATTTGACCATTGAAATGGAAAAGACTTCGGTTCCGGAAGAAGTATTTCAGAAATATAAAGAAGTTGAATCTACCTTCCAAGCTCGGATCATGGATTCCAATACCCAAGTACTAGACTTAAAACAAAACGTATTTAATGTCTCTCGAGGTGGTCTTTCTATTGAGATTCGAGAAAGAGAGATCATTAAGGCACTTAAAGTGAAACCTTCGATGACTTTAGATATTAACTTCAAAATGCAAGCACCACTCCGTATGGCGGTTGAACTTCGCCACATGGAAGAAGTTAAAGACTATTTTGTTGTTGGCGGACAAATTGTTGGATTGATTGGGGACAAAAAAGCAAAAGATATTTATTATAGTCTAATCACATTTTTTAGTTAAACTTTACAGAAAGCCGAGTCAAAGAGTGAAAGAAAAAAAACTCACCACAGAAAATTATAAAGGTACCCGAGATTTTTTTCCAGAAGACATGCGTATTCGCAACTATCTTTTTTCCATTATGAAACAGGTAGTTCGTTCTTATGGATATGAAGAGTATGATGGTCCCATGTTGGAATCTTTAGATTTATACCGAGCAAAAACGGGAGAGGAAATTGTTGGGAAACAAATCTATGACTTTGTAGATAAGGGTGGTAGGGAAGTCGCGATACGGCCCGAAATGACTCCTACAGTAGCTAGGATGGTTGCGAGTCGATTGCGAGAATTGCCTCGGCCCATCCGTTGGTTTTCGATACCCAACTTATGGAGATACGAGCAGCCAGGGCATGGACGTTTACGAGAGCATTGGCAGTTAAATGTTGATATCTTCGGTGTAAATCACCATGCGGCCGAGCTTGAAATCTTTTCTTTAGCTTGTGACATTCTGTTCGCTTTTGGGGCACCGAGAAATTCTTTTCGACTCAAAGTGTCACATCGTAGCTTGTTGGATGAATTTTTTCAGAATGGTTTAAAATTAAAACCAGAGCAGGCGCACGATGTTTCAAAAATTTTGGACAAGAAGAGCAAAATCACCCAGGATGAATATGTATCAATGGTACAAAAAGTGGTGCCAAATAACAATGATGCGGTCACACTCATTGATCAATTTCTAAATTCAAACATAGCAAACCTGAAAGAAATCCCTGGTATTTCTGAGGATTCCTACCAAAAAATCCAAAGTTTATTTTCCGATTTAGAGAGTTTGGGTCTTCGGGACATCATTGATTTTGACCCTTCCGTCGTTAGGGGATTTGATTATTATACAGGTTTTATCTTTGAGATTTTTGATACGAGTCCCAAAAACAAACGTTCTCTCTACGGCGGTGGTCGCTATGACAATCTAATCGGTCTCTTTTCTCACGAGGAGCTATCGGGAACAGGTTTTGGTTTGGGAGATGTGACTTTACTCAATTTTTTGCAAACTCACAATCTAGTACCAAATCTCTCGAATGAAAACACAGTTTTCATTCCACTTCTAGATGAAACTTTTTTCTTATCCTGCCAAACCATAGCAAAAGAGTTCCGAAAGCATGGAATCCCTGTAGACCAAGCCTTGGTTTCTCAAAAGATGGGAAAACAACTATCGTATGCAGAAAAAAAAGGGTATCGTTGGATCTTGTTACTTGGTGAAGATGAAATTGCTAAAAACTTGGTAACACTGAAAGATATGCAAGAACGTTCTCAAGAAACTTTTAGCTTAGAAGTTGCCTTACAAAAAGTTAACGAGCAAACAAAAAAATGAATCTAATTTCAGAAACTGATCTGAGGTTTTCGCAGTGGATCAAGAAGTATCTTCACAATGAGAAGCTTTCTTGGGTTTTATCAAGAGTGAATCGAGGAGAAGTTTTTGCCTTGATTTTACTTCCTTTGATGATCCTTAGCCAAAGATACTCGCCTTTGTACGTTTCTCTTCCTTTAGTTTTGGTATTTACTTTTTTTACCGATAGGTTGGTGCTATTCCTAAAAAAATATTACGCAAGGAAACGTCCTTTGATCAGTGTAATGGGGAAGGTAGATGCAAATCCTGATATGAAGCACTCTTTTCCTTCGGCGCATAGCGCGAATTCTATGGTCGTTGCTACAATTCTAGTTTTTGCATTCCATGAGACCCCATATTTTTTTGTCTTCAGTATTTTTGCTGGAGTCGGTCGTTTGCTAACTTTGCATCACTATGTCAGTGATATTGTGGGAGGATGGATCATTGGAGTTTTGATGGGTCTTTTTGGAGTTTTCTTTTTTCAATCTGTAATTAGTACCTGGAGATATTGAAATCCTATGAAGACAATTGGTTATTTTTTCTCCTTTTGCATTGTTTATTTGTTTTACTTACCCTTTAAAATCTTACCCTATCGTGTTTGTCTTGCATATGGCATCCTTTTAACGAGAATTATTTTTCCGATCGCAAAGAGGCATCGCAAAATTGCTGCAGATAATTTACATTATGCGTTTCCGGAAAAGAATGAAGTAGAGATTCTAAATCTTGTCAAAAAACACTTTGATCATCTAGGGATTCTTTTGGCTCACACCCTATGGGCACCGAGGATGACTCGGAAGTGGTTGGATACCTATCTACAAATTGACGAAGAAAGCCTCAAGATAGAAGAAGAAACCAAGAAGTCTGGTGTGGGGGTCGTTTTAATTTCAGGACATTTGGGTACTTGGGAGATACTCGTTCAATTTTTAGGAATTCGTATGAAAGGTGGGGGAATCTATAAAAGAGTTCGCAATCCTTTTGTGGATAAACTCCTTCATGACATGCGAGCAAATAATGGTATTGTTTTGGTCCCGGTTGAAGATTCCTCTCAAGTTGTGAAAATGTTAAAGCAAGGCTATTGGGTAGGCTTTGGCTCCGATCAAAATGCGGGAAAGGCGGGAATATTTGTTCCTTTTATGAATAGGCAAGCTTCTACTTTTGTTGGACCTGTGACTATGGCTTATTTAACAGGCGCTAAAATGTTATACTATTCTGTGTTGGCAGGCGAAAAAGGCAAAGTTATTGTAAGAGTTAAAGATTTAGGTTTCGTAGATAAAAAGAAATTCGGAACCAAAGAAGAAATTTTAAGATATTATACAGAATTGTGGACGAGAACTCTCGAAAGTGAGGTTAGATTGTTTCCGGAACAGTATTTCTGGGTACACCGAAGGTGGCGTACCCAGCCGCCGGATACAACTACGTAAGCAAAGACAGAATAGCCTTGTGCCTTATCTCTCCCTGGTCTGCAATCAGACAGGTGTTGATGATTTCATCTTCTAAATTTATGTTGAATTGTTTCTCTTTATTCACAAAGAGCTTTAAAAAATTCACAATGTTTTTTGCATACATCTTGCTTGCATCCATCGGTTGCGTTGAAGGAAGATTAGAATTTCCAATGATGGTGACTCCATTGTGTAAGATCGTTGCGTCATTTTGAGTTAATTCACAGTTACCACCCATAACAGCCGCTAAATCAACTATCACAGATCCCTTTCGCATGGACTCAACCATTTCTTTTGTGATGAGAACGGGTGCTTTTTTCCCAGGGATTAAAGCTGTGGTCACAATGATGTCTGCTTTTTCCGCATACTTAGCAATGGCTTCTTTTTGTCTTCGTTGGTAGTCTTCGGATTGTTCAACTGCATATCCGCCACTTCCACTGGCATCTGCTGCACCCTCTACCTCAACAAACTTTGCGCCAAGAGACATACATTGTTCTCGGACCTCGGGTCTCGTATCAAATACATCGACCACAGCGCCCAATCTTCTGGCAGTTGCAATGGCTTGCAAACCAGCAACACCAGCACCCAGGATCAAAGCTCTTGCGGGAGTAATGGTTCCTGCTGCTGTGGTGAGCATTGGAAAAAAACGACTATAATTCGCGGCGGCAAGTAAAACAGCTTTGTATCCTGAAACCGTTGCCTGTGAACTCAATACATCCATAGATTGAGCTCTCGTGATTCTAGGAATCATATCCATAGAAAAAACTTTCATTCCAAAGTTTGCCATTTCTTTGAATTTTGTCGGCTGGGCAAGTGGTGAGAAAGTACCAATATATAATTTTGATTTTGCTATCTTTGAAAATGTGTCTGCATCTGTCTGGTGTATTGAGACTAGAATATCAGAATCACCAAGTAATTCACTTTTTGGCAATACCTTAGCGCCTGCTTGCTGGTAATCGGAATCTGAAAAGAAGGCTTGGTTTCCCGCACCAGATTCGATCGAAATACTAAAACCTAATTTTTGTAATGCGTCGATTACATCAGGTGTGAGAGAAACTCGATTTTCAAATGAAGGTTCTTTTAAGGCTCCGATTTTCATGCGTTTAAACTCGCTTTAAAGTATTGGATAGTTTTTTTGATTCCTTCGATTAACGGAACCGTGGGTTGGTAATTTAATTTTTCTTTGGCTAAACTGAGGTCTGGTTTGCGTCTCGTCGGATCATCTTGTGGTAGAGGGAGATAAATAATTTTTGATTTAGAACCAACTTCTTTGATTACCATTTCAGCTAATTCTTTAACAGTAAACTCTCCATCATTGCCAAGATTCACTGGACCGATGAAATGGTCTTGGTCCATCATGGAAACAATACCACGTACCAAATCGTCTACATAACAAAAGGATCTTGTTTGACTTCCATCACCGTAGATGGTTATATCTTGGCCTCGAATTGCCTGCACTATGAAATTTGAAACCACGCGGCCATCATCTGGTATCATCCGCGGGCCATATGTATTGAATATCCGAATGACTCGAATATCCACATTTGAGGTTCGCTTATAATCAAAACAAAGTGTTTCTGCCGCTCGTTTACCCTCATCATAGCAGCTACGAATTCCAATCGTATTTACATTTCCCCAATAGGATTCTTTTTGAGGGTGCTCGAGAGGGTTTCCATAGACTTCGCTCGTTGAGGCTTGTAGTATCCTTGCCCCAACCCGCTTTGCCAATCCAAGCATATTCATCATACCCAGAATGTTTGTTTTCATCGTTTTGATTGGATTGCTTTGGTAGTGAACTGGCGAAGCAGGGCAGGCCATATTGTAAATCTGGTCTACCTCGAGTTTAATTGGATCTGTGATATCGTGTCGAATGAGTTCAAATTTGGGATTTGCAAAGAGCTTTTCTAGATTGTTTTTTCGACCTGTGTGGAAGTTGTCTAGGGCTATGACTTCATTGCCTTCTTGTAAGAGTTTTTCGCAGAGATGTGAGCCGATAAACCCAGCACCGCCCGTAATGAGAATTCGTTTGGCCATTGAGATTCTATATTTGCCAGGTCAAAATCCTCGGCAAATTAAAAATTTACCGTCTTCTGACTAATTGTCTTTTGGAGGCATACCAAAGAAAGTATCCGGTGGAATCACGATTCCACTTTCAGGGTCAACACCTCTCTTTTCTAGCCAGACCTTGGCTTCAGGAGAAAGGTCTCCTGGGAATCGCTCCCAATCAGCAAGCTTCGCATTGTCCTCAGTCACCTCAATTGTATGTTCATGTAAAGAACTACGCAAGAAATGAATGATGATACCGATGCTGAGTAAGCTCCATAAACTAGCAATGAGATATCCTAAAAACAAGACAGCTTTTGGTACATCCTCTGAACTTAAGTCTTCCGGGCTTAAGCCTGCCATCCAAAAGGCAAGGATACCCGCATCAGAGTCGGACAACTTGTCTGCAAAATCTGATAGATCATAGATCGAATAAAGAGAAATACTCGTACCTAAAAATACAAGACTCAGTATCGATATAGATTCACCTAACATACCAACTACTAAAATTCCCACTCCCCAAAGGATTCCAGTAAAGTAAGCTAACTCACCTAATTTGGAATAAAGAACGCTGACAGAAATCAAAAATAGACCGAATAAAATCAATGTTTGACGTGCATGTCTGCCTGAAAAGCCTGCTCTCAATAGCAAACCACCAACTAACGAACAACCAACATATCCTGCAGATACTACTAAAATGAAAGAACCTCTAAAGGATGCTGGAGTTGCAATGGTCTCACCACCTTCATTTCCATGCAAAGCAATACCTTTTACAACACCACCAGTAAAGAGTGCAGCTGTCGCATGACAGATTTCGTGGATCAAAACCACAAATTCTTTTAGGTATGAGGTCACCTGATGGTCCCAAAATGCGATCAAACTTAAGACCAATGACAAAAAAATCGCAAACTTCAATGGTTTGTCAGACATAGCCTATTAGATTATCGGCTAGAGATTTGAAAAAGATAGAGAGATAAATGTCATATCATCGGTCATCTCTCTATTTCCACGGAATCGGTTTAAAACTTCTTCCAGGCGAATCGGTAGGTCTTTGATCGCAGATTGACCATGAGACGAAAGAAACTCGACTAAAGATTCCTCTCCAAATAGCTCGTCTTTTTCACTAAATGTTTCCGTCACACCGTCGGAAAAAAGGAATAATCTGGTTCCTGAACCAAGATTAACTTCTTGGGAAACATAATCTGTTTCAAGTATGCCCAGAACTCTCTGTGTCTTAGAATGAAAGTGTAATTTTGCGTCTGGAGACATTTCAATGAGTGCTAAATGGCCAGCATTGATAAATCGAAATGTTTTTGACTGTGTATCGATGACTCCGCCAATGAGAGTCATAAACTCACTTCCCTGGTATCGCGCTCGAAAGAACGAATTGATCTCTCGGAAAAGTCCCTCAAGAGAGGTCCCATTTCTGAGTTGCTCGCGTACGATACCTTTGATCGCACTCACTAGAAAGCCTGTTCCTAATCCGTGCCCAGAAACATCACCTAACATAATTATCATTTTGCTAGGCGAGATTGAAATAATATCTAGATAATCTCCCGAAATTCCTACTGCAGGTTTACTAATATAGGCAAATTCAATCCCTTTGATTTCACTGGGTGGGATAATTCTCAAGGTATTGTCTACCAGAGATGCTGTTTGGATATCGCGCACGATTTTTCTTTTTTGGATTTCATCCTCTAACAAGGAGTAATTTTCAATAAGCATTGCAGTAATCTTTACAATTTCATTGATAAACTTTAGCTCACCAATAGAAAAGTAATTTGAGTCTGATTTTTCTCCAAGCAGGATCATTGCTCTAATAATTTTTTTACCCGAAGAATGCCCGTAAGCTGGGAAAGCCAATTGGATATTTAATTCTTTTAAGAAATTATAAAGAGTTTCTCTTAACCCAATTCCATATTCAAGGTGAGATGTAACGGTCACTCGATCGGTATTGGCAAAATAATTCCAAATTTCAGATTGAGCTGGGATCCGGACAAAATTTACATTTCGTAAATCTGTTCTAGCAAATGTATCTCCTGGAATCAGAATAATGATATTGGAAATGGAAAGGGTTTCCATCACAGTTCTATTGATCGATGAGATAGTTCGTCTCATCGAAATTGGATCTGTGATGATCTTAGTTACTTTTTCTATCCCTTTACTCAGGATGGGATTCTTTTCAAAAAACCAAAAATCAATCCACTCCTTCATTTTCAACTTGATGGGAATCATATAGATGGTTAGCACGAGAAGCAAAAGAAAATTTAGAAACCATCTTTCTTTAAGATAAGGAACTGGAAGCAAATAATCTACCAACAGTACCAAGGAAATATATACAACAGTAGAAAAAGAAACCAAAATCAAAGTAATAATTGTAGGAGTAAAGATGACGAATGAAGGAACAAAGGTATATCGATAGGTTCCGTAAAAGAAAGTAATCATGAAGAAAAGATAAGACAAAAAGAAAAATATCCTATCTACATAAAACCAGGGAAACCCTTGGAAAAAAAGAATTGAGATTGGCATGCTCGTGTACAGGACTATGGCCGTAAGCAATGAAATCCTCTTAAGCAATGCTTCTCCCTTTGTTTTTGTGTTGAGTAAGTCTTTAAGATTTAAAGTGAAATTGAATACTCCAAAGAAAAAATTCAGTCCATGTCCGATATTGACTATGTTCAGTGCCAATTGCCAATTTGTATCTTCTTGGTCAGCAATGACACCAATAACAACTGCAATCAAAAACTGAGGAAGCAACCATTTAGATGGGATTTCCTTTCCTCGTAAACGATAAATGAGATGATAATGAAGAAATGCACTGAAATAGATAGAAAAGAATAATGGAAAAACCGTTATATGGTAGGTGATGAGAAAGACATTCGAAAAAAACAAAATCGATAGATTTAAAAAGAAAGAAAATATCAACCCATCTCTTGTGGCGACGTAAAAATAGACGGCAGATAGTACGCTGAAGAAGGCTAACAAAAAATCTAAACTGAAAAATGTAAGGATATCAAATTTTTCAAATTTGATCGGTTGAACAGACAGCAATCTTTCTTCTTGTTTTAAATTTCGTACCTTGATTGTATAGGTCTCTCCAAGATTTAGATTCTCCGCTTGATGGAAGTTCGCGATATCTTCTTGGCTGAGATAACTTCCCCAAAGAGATTTATACTCTTCGGCTACATTTACAATTAAACCTGAATCATAGTAGAAAAAGGGAAGTCTGATTTTGGAAGATTGGATACCTAAATAAGCAAAGAAGACCAAAAGACAAAAGATAAGAGTAGAAAAAATAGTGATTGTTATCTCTCTCATTTTTTGTCGCTCAAACTGAATCTAAGTATAGCCTGTTCTGCGAATAAAATTTGAATCGCTCCTTTTTCCATGGGTATTTTATTTTTCCATCCCATACTCGCTACGACTTCTTCATCATTACTTTCTCTCACCACTTTAAATTGTTTTCCTTCTTGGATGATATAGATTTCGTTAAAATCAATCTTTCCAATGATGAGTTCGTACTTATTGTTCCAATCTAATTTTTGAAATGTATTCGTAATCAATTGTTTGATATCTGAAAATCCTCTTAAGAGTCGCAGTCTGGATTGAGAATATACGACACCCAGGATATAGGATAGAATGATACCGATGTGCTGGTATGTCCTTCCTGCATGTAGTACAACAAAGTACCAAGATCCATCTTCTACTTGGAAAAATTCAACGAGGTTTCCATGGTTTCTAGGGTATGCTCGAATCGACCAACCAGGCAAGTCTGGAATCTTTCCTGTTTCTAATAAATCCTGTATGCGATCTGCATACTCTGCTTCTTTTTGGTATTTTTTGTTCTCTGTGATGTGATAGGAGAGCACATGGTTATGAATGGCTAAGGCAGATTGTCCTGCCAATAGAGACAGGGTATGCTTTGATTCTGTGTTTGGAATGTTAGAAACAGCCAAGAATCCGAATACTTTTTCTCGAAACAAAAATGGATAAATAAAATTTGCATGTAGTTCCATGAAGTCGTTGTTGATTTCAGTCGAATGGATTGCATCCATAAGGGAAGCTCCATTCTTTTTGCTTCTGAGGAACTCCAAAAAGGATTGTTTTACTTTAATCTCTTTTGTTGGACTGAGTTTTTTTTGCCTTCCTCGGAAATAGCTGTGGAAGTCAAAAGTGCCCAAAGGATTTAACAAGGCAATAGTACCAGCATGGCTTTCTGTAATTTTGACCATATCGGGAAACACATGTTTTACGAGTGAATCATAGTTAAATTGTTTGATAGCTTGTCTGTAGGATTCCGCATCGTCGGTGAGGTATTCAGATAAAAGTTTTACTCTCATCTTTCGAGTGAATTTCTCGACTAGAGGTAAGTAGATTAAGATAGACATTGCCATCACAAGTATAAATGCCATTTCGAGATGATAATTGAGATCTTTTGGTAGATTTCGTAAGATAAAATAATATGTGAGGAGAACGATTATGATATACGTAGTTCTTGTTAAAATGATGGTTAGAGATTGTTTCAGTTGGTAATTCGAAGGTAACAATCTCTTCAATTGATTTGTATACAAAGAAAACTTCATGTCGTATAATATGCGTTTTCTTTAATATAACCTTCGGTGAAATCGCAAGTCCAAAAGGTTTTCTCTACGTCTCCTGTTCCCAATTGAATTAAAATTTTAACTTCCTCATTGGATTTTAGATACTCAGCTAATCTTTCTTTGGTTGTTGCATCGGCACCTTTTACAGAAATCCCACCTAAATAGATTTGCAGGGATTCGTAAGGGATTGGCTCATCAAATACCTTTCCAACAGCCATAACAAATCGCCCCCAGTTGGGATCTCCCCCGTAGATAGCGGTTTTGATCAAGGGAGAGTTGATGACTGATTTTCCTATTTTTCTTGCTTGAATTTCATCTCGAGCCTTCGAGATAGTACACTCGATCAATTTACTTGCACCCTCACCGTCGCGCGCAATTTTTTTCGATAACTCGATAGCGATTTCCTCTAAATTTTTATAAAAAAGTGCATCGGGAATCTTACCTAATTTTCCTGAGCACATTAAAACGACGGTATCGCTTGTAGAAGTGTCTGAATCTATGCTGATACAATTGTATGATTTATCTACGGCATTTTTTAAAATACCGTACAAATCGTCCGATTCAGGTAAAAAATCAGAAAAAATATATGATAACATGGTAGCCATATTCGGTTCTATCATGCCAGCACCTTTTGCTATTCCATAAAGAACACCTGTTTTACCTTGATACTGAATTTCTCTCGTTGCAATTTTTCTGCGAGTATCCGTTGTCATTATCGCTTCTGCAACTTGGTCGAGGTTTCCTGGCTGGAGATTCTCTTTGGCGGATTTACAGGCGGTTAAGATCTTTTCTATCGGAAGTGGAACACCAATGACACCCGTTGACGAAGGTAAGACATCTTCTTTTTTTATATTCAATGATTGTGCGATCGCAGCACAGATTTGCCTGGAATGTTCAATGCCAAGTTCTCCCGTGGCAACGTTTGAATTTTTTGAATTGATTACCAGTGCTTGTAATTGGCCGTCACGTATATGTTCTCTTCCTACTATGATAGGAGCACCCGGAAAGTTATTTTTTGTAAAAACTGCCGCCGCCTTACAAGGAACATCTGAATAAACAACAGCGAAGTCTAAAGTCGAATCTTTGATGCCGATATTTTTTCCAAAAGAGTAAAAGCCGAGAGGGTATTTCATAAAATCAATTCATAGCCAATATGCCGTGAAAGGAGTGAAATCGTCCCTATTTTTTTGGAAATTCAAATGAGAAAATTGAGCCGCCCTCAGGGTTTGGACGAACGTATACTTCTCCTGCATGGAGTCTTGCTATGTGTTTTACAATCGACAAACCTAGTCCTGTACCACCTTCTTTCCGAGATCGATTTGTATCGACACGAAAGAACCTTTCGAAGATACGTTCTGAGTCTTCTGGAGAAATCCCGATCCCATTATCTCGAACTTCCAAAAGGTACTTTTCATTAACCTCTTTAGCAAAAACTACGATGTTTGAATTCTCTGGCGAATAGGCTGAGGCATTCGAGATTAAATTTACGAGTACATGCTCCATCAAGACTAGATCGGCTTGGACTCTCATGGTTTTTTCAATTTCGATGATTAAATTTTGGTTTTTATTGGAGAGAATGACTCCAACGGAATCTCTCACATTTTTAACGAGTTCATATAATTGGAAGGATTCAGTTTGCAAAATCGTTTTGTGATTTTCTAGTCGGGAGATTGTGAGCATATCTTCCACGATTCTCACGAGCCGTTCCGTATTTCTTAAAATCGCATCTAAGAACTTTTTTTCATTGCTACCATCTTCTAACTTTAGTCGGTAATGGAGAGTTTCTGCGTAACCTTTAATAGATGTAATCGGTGTTTTAAGTTCATGAGAAGCATTTTGAAAGAATTGTTCTCTTACTAGCTGATTTTGTCTATCCTCTGTAATATCTAATATCACTCCGATATATAAATATACGATATCGTTGGACTTTATCGGGTACAAACGAGCATTGTAAAAGTGGCTTCCTTCCTGAAATTCTGTTTTACCTTCGGCCTTTTTTGCAACTTTTGTTTCGATGAATTGTAAGAGCTCTCTATTCTTTACTGCAGAACGTATATCTTTGAATTGAGAATTTTGAGAAATGATACTTTCTGGAATATTGCGATTTAAAAAAAGAAACTTGTTATTAAAATCAATGGCAAAGACTCCTTCCTTTAAATTTTGGAGTAATGAATTGAATTTTTCTTTTTCTACTGTCAGGTCTAAGAACTGGTTCTTTAGTCGCTTTGCCATTTCATTTATGGAAGATGTAAGCTGAGCTAATTCCAAAATTTCCGGAGAGGGCAATTCAACTCCAAAATCTCCAGCATTGATATCTTTGGTTTTATTCTCTATGAGAGATAGGGGATCTGTGACCTTTCGTGCGATTGTAAAAGAAACATAAAACGTGCCAAAGATAGCTATTAGAATATAAGAAAAAAATAACAAAGGCTTCAAGCTATTGGACAGGTAATCTTCTACTGCAATCACACCTGCTGCCAACAAAATCAAAATTAGCAGTAAACCCCAGTTTAATAGAAGTAATGTGGAAAAAAAGCTACGCATCTCTGAAACGATATCCGACACCACGGATTGTTTCGAGTCTTTCTTTTTCTGAGAGTAATTTGTCTCTTAGTCTTTTAATGTTTACATCTACCGTACGATCTGTAACAAAGACATCCTTTCCCCAAATACGATCCAAGAGTTTATCCCTCGAGAAAGCAACTCCAGGGTTTGAGAGAAATAATTGTAGGATTTTGAACTCTATCAGTGTAAGTTCAACCTCTTTGCCATCCACATAAACTTTATGGGCGGTTGGATTCATTTGGATCTTTCCGCTACTGACTGGTCCTACCTTTTCTACAACAGCTGCAGATTCTGCATTTCTTCTGGTAACTGTGCGAACCCTTGCAACGAGTTCCCGAATGTTGAAAGGCTTTTTGATATAGTCGTCTGCTCCAAGCTCAAGGCCGAGCACTACATCCGTTTCCCCTGTCTTGGCCGTAACCATCAAGATGGGCAATTGTGGGTATTTTTCTTTGATGCGTTTGCATAGATCCAAACCACCGATGCCGGGTAACATCAGATCAAGGATCATTCCGTCCGGGAGATTTTTCTCCAGACGTCCTAAAACTTCCATTCCATTGTGGCAGACTTCTACTTGAAATCCTTCTTCTTCCAAATGGAACTGGATTAAGTTGGCTATGTCTTCTTCGTCATCAACAACAAGAATTTTCATAGATATTTCATAACATACCTAGTTTTGGTTACATTACGAATACAATTCGATTACAATTGAGATTTATTCTGGTTGGCTCAAACGATTGATTTGTTCAATGGCTTGTCTTTGGCGAATCATCAAATAAGCAAGTAAACCTAAAAAAAGAACCAAGGCTAAAGCAAAGACCCAAAGTAAACTCCGAAGACGTGCCTGCTCTTTTTGGATTGCTTGGATTTCCTCAAGGTGCGAAACCAAAAAGTAAAAATGGTCTATTTTAGGATAGGTCAACTTTGCCTCAGCTCGGATTTGCGTGACCAATTCCTTACTCTCTTCAAGGCTCAAAGATTCAATGAGAGGGAGCGCCTTGTCCATTTCCAATTCCAATAGGTCCTTTGCTTTGGGAACTTCCGCAAGGACAGGCTGGGCAAATAGAAAAGAGAACAAAACAGCTAAGGAAAAAGAATGGAGAGTAGAATTACAGTTCATGAAAGCCAAGTTTTTCTTTCCATTCTTTTAGAAAAGGAATTCGAGAGTTGATGAAAAGGACCCCCAAAAGCAAGGAATAGAAGCAATAAAATAGGCTAGAGCTAATCAAAATAGGGAGTAAATAAGGCTTCCAATCCATCGAGCCTTTGACAAGCATCAGTAGTCCGATTGGAATCAAAAAGAGAGTGGCAGAGAGAAAGAGAGCCGTCACCAAATAATGGACAGGTAATAGCTGAGACAAGACCGCCAAACGGAAAGAAGGATTCTGATACCGTCCCTTAAGCAGAGGATCTGGATGTAAAAATGTTTGTTCCAAAGGTGTGCGTTTAAGTTTCATGTTGCCACCACTTCCTAAGCAATTCCTTCCCACGAGAGATATGACTCTTTAGGGTATTGATTTTCACATTTAGATCAGCGGAGATCTCTTTTAAAGGGCGATTTTCAAAGTAGTGAAGGATGATGGGCTTTCGGTAGACCAAAGGGAGACGAGACAACAACATTTGTAGTAGGCGCTTATCCGACTCTTCACGCATTCCTCGTAAAATTTCATCGCCAATATCGGCCTTGTGGCTTGCCACCTGGGTCTCGACTAAGGTTTCCATAATGGGAGATTTCTTTTTGGAAGATTTGATGATGAGATTGCGAGCAATTTGGTAGAGCCATGTCGAGAATTGGGCTTCACCGCGAAATGTACTTAATGATTCATAGGCTTTCAAAAAAACTTCTTGGGCAAAGTCTTCTGCTTCGTCAGAGGAAGAAAAGGCCCTCCGCGCTTGGGAAAGCACCATTCCCTCATATCGTTTCATGAGCTCTTCAAAAGAAGAAAGATCTCCTTTGAGTACAGCTTGCACCGCGCGCCAATCTGCCTCGTTGCAGACACGCTCCTTTGTTTTGTCTAGCTGCTTAGTTTGTAGTAGGTCAATAGACCGAGCCCAATCGCGAATGGGATTACCCCTCCCAGCATAGCCAATGAATTCCCCAGCACGCTGATAAATACTATGGAAAGGGCTAATCCAGTGAATGTCAACAAAAGACCCAGGAAAAAGGAATAGGCTCTCAGGTCGAATGACCAGGGTTTGTACTGGCCAGATTGGATCAAAGCCATCTTCTGTCGGTGCATCCAAAGGAATAGAAAGAATAGGAGAGTGGTTCCAAAGATGATTCCCATATTGGGAACCAAGTAGAGTATGATTTTACTTGCTCGGCTTTCTTCCTGGAATGCCTGGATTTCCCGAAGAATTTGCAAGATTGTATCATACTGTTCTGGACTCATTAGGCGACCCCTGCTCCTATCAATTGAGTCGCATATGCCTCCAAAAGTGCAAGCCCTTCTGGTCGATCACATTGAAAGATGTGAACTCCTGCGCTCTTGGATTCCTTTTCATGGCTGCCTGGCTTAATGCTCCTGAGGGAACCAAAGAAGGTGAAATAGATACCATTGATGAGGAGTTGGAAGGAGACAGGAGCACCTAGAGGTTTTGATTCCCAATCCCTGCCATCTGAAAGGTAAATACCGATCCCTCTTCCGTCCTGGCTTAAGTCTCGAACCATTGCCGTCTCCGCGATAAGATCCCAATCCTTTGCGTAGGAAAATTCCAAATGGAAAACATACTCTTCAGACTTTCGTTCCAGAAATGCGAGCAGTGGATTGATTCCACCAGGTCCTGTAATGTCTTGTTGCAAAGCTTGGTTCCCTAAATCAGGTAAGTTACTTTGGATTTCAAAATAACCTAACAATACTTTTTCGTTGGAAAAAACAGGATAGATCAAAACAGATTTGATATTGTTTACTAGCAAATTGTCCAAATAGGAGCGTACGTAAATCTCATTCAATTTTTTTGGTGAGAAAAACCCTTGATCCGTAAAGAACATTCCTTTGTTTGAATCACGCAAAAAAAACGGAGCCGAACTAACGCTAAGTGCTTCCATGAGCGGTGTATCCGCAGCATAATAAAAACCAATATTTACTTTTTTGATGAAGTAGCCAAAATTTCCCAAGACTTGTTCCAAATGGAACTGCCATTGGTTTAAAGCTTGGTTGATAATGGATGTTTTTCCATACAGAGAAATGATGGTACTGATATCTATCTTTGCGGCAATCTGAAATTGGTATGCATTGATGTCTTCTAATGATGTTCTCTTTGCTGAACGCTCTAATGGTTCGATCAAAATTTCCATTACCATGAATAGATCATCTCGGTACGGGTTTACTTGTTTAATCCGTATTTCAACTCGATTGTCTTTTAAAACACAGAGCAAACTACTCGGTTTGTTCCACTTATCTTCTAAGGTTTTGAGTTCGAAATGAACGGATTTGATGATATCATTTACCGTATTGGGGTTTTGGATTTGGTACTTATGTTTGGATTTTGGATCTTGTAAACTGACATTGCTGAGTTTACTCAGGATTCCCAAAACCGTTCTCTGGTCAGTCAACCTGTACTTTTTCATGTCTAAAGAGTATGAAACGTAGAATACTGATTTTGGTCATCGTTTTTCCATCCTTTTTCCCTATTTTTGCCGAAAAAGCTCGCTTCTCCTATCTCGGTAAGGCCTATGACCTAAAAACTGGCAAATTTCTCTACACAGATAACCACCGTGAGTTTTACCAAGGTGATAAACACATCTACTCTCAAATCAGTTACAAAGATCCATCTGGAAAGGAATTCGGAAGGAAGCGGATAGAGTTTGCACCAAACCCGGTTTTGCCGAGCTTTCGGACCGAAGACGACAGAGACGGGTATCTGGAGGGAGCAGAAGTTAACGGGAAACAAGTGAAGCTTTTTTTCCGAAGGAAAAGCGAAGATCCCATTGAAGAAAGGACTTACCAGCCAAAGACACCAGGAGTTATGGATGGAGGTTTTGACTATTTTGTGAGGAACCAATGGGATAAACTCATGCAAGGAGAGAGACTTTCCTTTCATTTTTTAGCGCCGGTCCAACTCGATGATTACCTATTTGCCGTAGAAAAAATCAAAGAAGACAAATGGAAGGATAGGTCCGCATTGTATTTGAAATTGGAAATCGATAACTTCATTTTGAAACGATTGGTCCAGCCCTTTCTCCTTGTATATGACATCAAAACAAAAAGAATATTGCAGTTCGAAGGACTTTCGAATATCAATGATGAGAATGGAAAGAGTTTGCGCGTCAAATTGGTTTACGACTACCCTAAGGACATTCTGTTAGAGTGACACAGAGAGATTTCCAACAATTTTTCAAAAACCCAAGAACACATAAAGACGATTTAGTAGCGATCGGAGGTGACTTCCATACCGATCGTTTGCTGTATGCCTACCAAAAGGGAATCTTCCCTTGGTCTGAAAACCCAATCCGATGGTATTGTTTGGATCCGAGAGCGATCTTTGATCTCAATCGAGTTCATTTTTCTAAGACTGTTATGCGGAAGATCCGACAAAAGAGACATCGAATCTCTTTCAATGAGGCATTTTTGGCTGTCATGCAAGGTTGCTCCTATCGGGAAAAAGACAACACTTGGATCACTAGTGGTTTTTTCAAAGGTTATCTCCAGCTACATCGAATGGGTTGGGCCCACAGCGTAGAGGTTTGGAACGAAAAACAAGAACTGGTGGGCGGAGTCTATGGAGTTGCCATAGGAAAATTTTTCGCAGGTGAGTCCATGTTTGCTTATGAATCCGATGCAGGAAAAATTGCATTATATCATCTATTTGAAAAACTAAAACTAGATGGCTTTCTTTTATTTGATACCCAACAGCTAAATCATGTTACTTGGGCGTTGGGTGCTTATGAAATCCCGAAAAGTTCCTATTTGGATCGTTTGGAGAATGCGATCCAAAATCCAGATCCTTGGATCATTTCACATTGATATTGGGAATTTGGTTCTTTTCTACCTTCCAGATCTTTCTTATGTCTGTCAATGGCTTGGTTAAGTGAAAATTGGCCCCCTTTTTAATAAAAGGGTCTAAACCATCTAAGTCATCCAAAATTGTTTTGATCTCGCTTTTGTTTAGATTTGTCTGGAGCAGATCGATTTCCATGATCTCTTCTTCGGTAGTCTCTGTTTCCTCAATATAGATCGGTTTTTTCAAAAGTAGAACCAAAGAATTTAAATCCAAATGTGAAGTGGACCAAACCAAGCGTAGACTAAAAAGCGCATGTTCCTGTGTTAGATTTTCAGAATATTCTTCTTTACGGTCAAAGGTGAGAGCGGAGTGTCCACCGTAAGAAACGAAGAGTTTGGATTGAATCGGATCATATTTCCATTCTTTCAAGCGTTCTGAAAATAC
This sequence comes from Leptospira ryugenii, assembly GCF_003114855.1. Lineage (NCBI taxonomy): Bacteria > Pseudomonadati > Spirochaetota > Leptospiria > Leptospirales > Leptospiraceae > Leptospira > Leptospira ryugenii. The sequence goes on from NZ_BFBB01000008.1 coordinate 633,003, forward strand.
TATAGGTAGGATTCGGCTGAGGATCGCTTCTGCTCCCAGGTCTGTTCTCATTTGTAGGTCTTTGATCTTTTGGTTGGGAGTTTGGATCGAACAAAGTAGAGCAAAACCCAGAATGAAGATGGAAAATTTTTTAAATAGTTTTGCTCTCATTTTAACACTATGTCTTAGGAATTCTCCCAGTGAGCATCTTTGCATACATGATCCAATCGGAGATAAATGAGTAGAATGGATAGGTAAATGTAGCAGGTCGATTGTGTTCTACGAGAAAATGACCTATCCAAGCAAAGAAATAACCAGAGATAAGCGCTGCCAAAAGATTCCAAAGCGAGTGTGTCGAAAGAAAACCTAACAGAAAACCCAAGGCAAATGAACTACCGATGAAATGAAGTGCTCGATTGAGAGGATGGCTATGTTCGGAAAGGTAAAAGGGAAAAAACTCTTTCAATGAAGTATATTTTTTTGCTGATGTGTTTGCTTCTGACATGGGAACTTCTCCTAAAAAAAGAATATACTCTTTCAAAAGAAAGGCAATAAAAAATTATCTTGCAAGTTAGAAGGTACTACCTAATATGCATTAACATTTCAAAATCTAACAGAACGCAAACTAAGAAAGAAAGCAGGGTAAAGTATGAAACCAAAATCAGTCAAAACCGATGATCTATCTAAGATTTTTTCTAGCCTCAAAAAAGGAGATGAGGCTGCCATCGGAAGTTATTTGGTCAAAGGAGTTAGGCTTCAAATCAGTAAATACAACCTTACGGGTGCGGAAAGAGTCCAGTTGCTCTACAAAAGACGAAGAGCACAAGGTCTCTGCATTGTATGCGGAACCAAGGTATCAAAGAAAAACCCAGCAACTGGAAAGTTATACCGACTATGTGAAATCCACAGAAACAAAATCGATAAAAATTCTTAAGCCATCCCTCTATCCCTAAAGTAACCAAGGCTTTAGGGCAATTCTCCTCTCTTCCTCCGCTCTAACTTCTGGTACAACACCTGTTTCTCCTCCTCCGATAGTTTGGACCAAGTTCCGATTTCTTCAATGGTTCGGAAACAACCAGCACACAAACCTGTATCTGGGTCCATCATACACACCTTTATACAAGGAGAATTTCGCGACATAAGCCTCAAAAGAGTAAATTTTTATAAATTTTCCTAAGCATGTTTTGAATTCCGTCGATCCTTCAAATGAGGGAAAGGGGCATACATGTCGGATTGGGTAGAATCACTTAGAGACCTTTTTACAAAAGAGATCGATTGTTACAAACGCCTTTTAGATTGGGAAGGCAAAAAAAGAAAGGCAATCCACGAGGCGGACGGCAAAACCCTGGAATCTTGTGTAAAGGAAAGCTATCACCTTATGGTGGAAGCTAGCGAATGGGAAAGGATTCGCATGAAAACAATACAAGATGTTTATACCAAAGAAAATTTTGAAAATGGAAAAGATTCCCTTACTCTAACTCACTTTATGAACCAAATGGATCGGGAGTCAAATTACAAACTGAAAGGTTTTGCTCAAGAACTCCGCACAGTCGTTTTAGATTTAAAAGAAGCAATCGTTGTAAATGAAAAACTTTTACGAACACGAAATGATTTTTTACAAAAAACCTTAGATACAATCCGTGAGAGTGGGAAAGAAAAAGTTTATACCTCTTCTCACCAACCAGCCAGAAGAACACAAAATCAAAAGAGTGCGGTCATTTTGAACGCTTCGGTGTAGGAGACAGAATATGGGTTCAACATTTCAAGGAATAGAGACAAGCAAAAGAGGGCTATCCGCACACCAGCAAGCGATTCAAACTACTGGGCACAACATTTCAAATGCTGACAATAAGCATTACGCAAGACAAAGAGTTGTGATGAGCAGTATGGATCCTTTATATGATCCATCGCTTAATAGAGCTCAAGTTGCTGGTCAAATTGGCCAAGGTGTTAAAGTATCTGAAATTGAAAGGGTCAGAGATAGTTTCTTAGATGATCGAATCGTAGAAAATTCTTCCTTAAAAGACTACTGGGGAAAAAAGAACGACTACCTATATCAAGTTGAAACAGTGTTTAATGAACCCTCTGGAACTACACTGCGGTCCTTGATGGATAGTTTCTGGTCTTCTTGGGAAGACTTAGCAAGTTATCCGGAAGAAACTGCTCATCGAGCAGTGGTTCAAGAAAAAGCAGAAGGTCTTGGAAGTAGGATGGAAGATGTTTTTAAAAAACTGACTCAACTCAGAGACCAATCCAATCGAGAGATAGAATCGCGAGTCAACCATCTCAATACGATAGCTGAAAATATAAAATCGTTAAATGAAAAAATTACAAAATCGCAGGCATTAGGTGATAATCCAAATGACCTTTTGGATAGAAGAGATCAACTTTTACAAGAATTAGCTGGATTGGTTGATATCACTGTGGGAAGAAATGATGAAGATGAACTCATGGTCTTCATCGGCCAACAAATACTTGTCCAAGGACAAAAAGTACACAAAATAGATTTGGTTGGAAATCCTGATAATGATGGTCTTTTAGATATGAAATGGTCTGAGACTGGAAAGAATGTGCTACTAAGAACAGGTAGTATCCAGGCATTGTATGAGATTAGAGACCAGATCCTCGTAGAGAAGATCAACCAAGTCGATGCCTTAGCAATCAATGCTATGGATGTGATCAATGAGATACATAAAGACGGGTTTGGTCTGAATGGAAAAACCAATCTTTCTTTTTTTGAAGAAAGAAGTTTAGCTACCAACACATTTGGTGAAATAGATACGGACGGTGATGGCTTAAATGATAAAACTGCACTTTTCCGAGTGACTGGTAGAACCTCACTTGATCCAGACCGTCCTTTGGGGATTACTGGAACCATTCGTTTTCTCAAGCCAACTGCTTCCGGCGAGGAGGAAGTATTGGTGCCTTATTCAAAAGATGACACCTTAAATGCAGTCATCAAACGTATCAACCGTGCTGAAACTGGTGTTGTTGCATACATGTCTCATGACAATCAATTGGCACTCAAAGCTACTACAAACACATTTGATAAGAAAGAAAACTTCATGATCCGGCATTTAGAGGACTCAGGCGAGTTACTAGTTGGATTAACAGGAATTTTATCTACATCTGGTCCTGCAGGTTCTTTTGATTATCGTAGATTAGGTGAGATCAATAAGTTCCAGGCAAATGCACAAGATGTGACACTCACTCCCATGTACCATCCTTCTGCTTTCTTTAAAATGTCTGCCGATGTGAAAAACAATCCGGCAAATATTGCAGCTGCTCGCGGTAAAGATGTAGGTGGGACAGGCGATTACAATACGCCTCATGGACATAAAGATGGAACCAATGCCTTACTCATCGCAGCTGCTCTCCGAGAAAAGCCTGTGATGTTTGATTATTCCAAAACGACAGATGATTTTTACAACTCACTCATATCAAAAATTGGAACACAAGCTAGAGAGGCCAATCAGGAATACACCACTCAAACGGAATTGATGACAGAACTAGAGAATATGCGTCAATCTGTAATGGGTGTTAACTTGGACGAAGAAATGGCGAATATGGTTCAATTCCAGCAGTCCTATAACGCGGCTGCTAGAATGATCTCAACAATGAACGATATGTTAGATACCATCATAAATAGGTTAGGTGCATAATCATGATTCGTATCACAAATATGATGCAAAATAATTCCTTGGTGCGAAACTTAAATCGACACCAAATTGCTTTGGATGAAACTCAAAATCAGTTGGGAACCGGGCTCAAGATTCGAAAACCATCTGATGATCCAAGTGCCGCAACAAACCAAATGTTTTTTCGATCGAGAATCAATGAATTGACTCAATATGATGAAAACATTGCGGACGGATACCAAAGATTAAAACAGATCGACGGTGTTTTGGATAAAATGGGAGAAATCTTCCAACGTGTGCGAGTATTGACAGTTCAAGCAGGGAATGGTATCTACCAAGGTGACAAAGGATTCGAATTAGAAGTTGCTATCGGCAAAGAGATAGACCAACACTTAAGGGCGATCGTTGATCTAGCAAATGCAAGGGATGCTACAGGACAGCCTTTATTTGGTGGATATGTTACAGAACGTCCTCCTTTTGAGCCAATCGAATCCAAAATCAAAGGTCTTCAAGGTCTAGAGTTAAAAAATCAGTACGTTGGTGTTGAATATAGGGGAGACATTGGCGAACAATTGCGAGAAATCGAAAAGGGAGAGTACATACCTGTAACGATTCCTGGTAATAAAGTTTTTTGGGGAACCAACGTAAGTGTTACGAGTAAAGTAGATAACTCGGCTTACCAAGCAACCTCAGATCAAATGTTTAAGATCGACAATGTGGAGATACATATCTCGGTTGGAGATACTATTGATGATATCATCGATAAAATTAACAATGCACCACTTGAGGTAAAGGCGAGTAAATTAGCTCAGGATAATATTTCTATCTCTTCTACTTCTCCGCATCAGATTTGGTTAGAAGATGTTGGTGGAGGTACTGTCTTACGAGATATAGGTTTGATCGATCCAAACGCCAGTGAACCACCAAACAACTACTCTAAATCCGCCACTGTCACAGGACTTTCCGTATTTGATGTTTTAATCCAATTGCGAAACGATTTAATCCAGAAAGACCAAGAGAGAATTGGTGGGCGGGACTTGGGAGATTTGGACCTTGCCTTAGAAAACATTCTGAGACACAGAGCTACTGTTGGTGCTAGAATGAATCGGATGGAAGAGCATGAAGAAAGAGTTTCTTATGACAAGATGTATATGACCGAATTGTTAGCAAAAAATGAAGGTATAGACTTCCCTGAAACCATTATGAATCTCAAATGGTTAGAAACAATACATAGTTATGCTTTGAATGTAGGTTCAAAAATTATCAAACCAACATTGATGGATTTTTTAAGATAGGATAGAGTATGCCAGTCACTTTACATACAAAACCATTTGGAACCATCCAAGTAGAAGATAGACAGATTCTTAATTTTCCTCAAGGTTTACTTGGCTTTGAAAAGTATACTGAGTATGCATTGATAGAGGAAAATGAAGAAAGTCCCTTCAAATGGCTCCAATCAACAAAAGAACCTGGTCTTGCCTTTATCTTAATCCAACCTGAATTATTTTTGAATTCATATGTTCCATTGGTCTCTGAAGAGGAATTGGTTGAGATAGGACTCTCGTCCTTAAGTGAAGGAATTATCTTTTTGATTGTTACCATACCTCATGAGAACCCACGAGGTATGACAGCTAATTTACAGGGCCCAGTAATCATCAACGGAAAGAATGGTAAAGGCAAACAATTGATTTCGCGAGATGAAAATCACCCCATTCGGAAAAACATCATAGAAATGATGGAAGAACCATCTGCACAAAAGGTTTAGACAGTGTTAGTTCTTGCAAGAAGAAGCAATCAGTCAATCATGATCGGCGATGATATTGAAATTGTTATTGTCGATATTAAAGGAGATCAGGTAAAAATTGGTGTTAAGGCACCCAAATCTGTTTCCGTTCACCGCGCAGAGGTTTATAAAGAAATTCAGGAAGAGAACAAAAAAGCTGCAGAGGCCACAATCAAACCTGAGGACTTAGGAAAACTGGGCGACATTTTTAAAAAGAAACCTAAAAAGGACTAATCGTATTCTTTTTAGGTGATCGATTTCTATGAAGCAATGGAAACGTAAATTTTTAGTTTGGTTGATTCCATTCTTAGTTGTCCAATTACAAAAGCTCATTGGAGCCACATCAAAAAATGTAGTCTTAGGTGGGGATTCGTATGAGAAATTAAGGCAAGGCAAGTTACCTCACATACTCTCCATCTGGCATACCAATGTTCTCTATTCTCCATATCTCCACCGAGGCAAACAAGTTGCTGTTCTTATTTCAGAGTCAAAGGATGGGGATTTCATTAACCAAGTCGTACATCGATTTGGAAATTTAAGCATCCGAGGAAGCTCTTCAAGAGGTGGTGGCAAAGCATTGAAGGCTATCATCCTGCATTTGAAAAAGGGTTTACCGGTGGCCTTTACTCCTGATGGTCCGCGTGGTCCCGCATTGATCGTTCAGCCAGGATTGATTGCTGCGGCTCAAGTGACGGGAGCACCTATCATTCCATTTCACTATGAATGCACCAAACAATGGATCCTAGAAAAAGCCTGGGATAAACATAGAGTGCCGAAGCCATTCACCACCTTTATCATCAGTTATGGTGAACCAATTTATATTCCAAGAACAACTAATGAAGATCAGTTTGAACAAGAGAGAAAAAAAGTGGAAGAGGCGATGCTTGCAAATCGACAAAGAGCTATAGAAAAGGCAGAAGAACTAAGAAAATAGGCTTGTCTGATTCGAAACAAGACAAAGATTTTGGGTATGGCAAATTTAATTCCCAATGATGTTGTAGCAATTATCCGAGAAGCTCAGTACAGAACTGATATTACACTAGGCGATCATTCTTTAATTGCAGATGAACCAACCGATCAAAATGGTTCAAATCTTGGACCCACACCTTACCAACTATTAGCGGCAAGTTTGGCAGCTTGCACGAGCATCACTTTACGAATGTATGCTGACCGTAAGAAATTACCTCTAACCTCAGTGGAAGTTCATGTGAATTTAGAAAAACCAGCTGCTGACCAAACCAAGTTTGTAAGAAACATCCAATTAATAGGAGAACTCAAACCAGAAGAAAAGGAAAGATTATTACAAGTAGCAAATGCTTGCCCTATACATAAAATTTTATCTGGAAAGATTGAAATTCAATCAGCTTTAACTGAATAATTTTTTATGAAATATTTTTCTAACCTCTTTCACCAAAAAATTGATCTGGCGATCTTGCAGACACTGGAAGAAGAAACTGTGCGAAATGCTGAGGCCTTTGCCTACATACGTTTGGCAGGCATTTCCTTTTGGCTCTTATTATCTCTTGTGATTGGAGTATTCCTAGAACAAAAGGATTGGGCTGTATCTCTTCCTTATCTGAGCGTTTATATGGTATTGAGTGCTGTGATTTTGTTTTTGGCAAAAACGGGCGTTAAACGCAAACAACTTTTGCACTGGACAAGTGTTGTAGCTGATATTCCATTTATTTTTATTACGATGAAATTGTCTTTAGCGACAGCACCGTATCCTTTGTTCGGCATTGGTTTTACAAGTGCCTTGTTTTTACTTTTCCTAATTCCTGCGACAACTGGAAATTCTCCTTGGCCTGCGTTGATAGGTTCCATTGAAGCAATCATATTACAATCTGTACTCATGTATGAAAGTCTTCTTCCATTTCCAGTTTGGTTAGGGAGTCTGGCCATCGTATTTGTCATTGCTTTTTTTATTTGTATACACATTGCACGCAGACCTATTCGTGTTGCTTCACAATATGCAGGCGAAAAAGAAAAACGAGATGAATTGGCAAGATACTTTTCACCATCTGTGGCGTCAAAAATTCTGAGTACTCCTGATGTTCTCGACAAGGTAGAAAAGCGTTATGTGACTGTTTTGTTTTCTGACATTCGCGGGTTTACTTCTCTTTCAGAGAGTATGCAAAGCGAAGAAATAGTAGAATTCTTAAATGAATACTTAACCATTATGGTTCACGTCATTTTTAAGAATGGCGGAACTCTCGATAAATTTATAGGCGATGGAATTATGGCCTATTTTGGAGCACCGATAGACCAAGAAGACCATGCTCTACGGGCGGTAAGAACTGCTAGAGATATGCTACGAGCGGTTGAAGAACTAAATATTGTCAGGCGAGCTCGGAATGAAGCTGAGCTACAAATCGGAATCGGGCTAAACTCAGGTGAAGTCGTGCTAGGCGATATTGGCTCAGACCAAAGAAAGGAGCATACCATAATTGGTGATACAGTCAATCTTGCGTCTAGGGTTGAATCTTTAACAAAGGAGCTTCAAAAAAATCTTTTGGTAACAGAGTCGGTCGTTTCTTTAACAAGTGAAGAATTTGATTGGAAACCTGCAGAATCAAAAGTGAATGTGAGAGGTAAAAAAGAACCAGTTCAAACTTATTTTCTCTAAAGCTCAAGCCAAGTTGGAATTGCTGTAACAGAACTACCATTCCATTCAATCTTTGTGTGAAAATGTTGGTTTCCTTTGATTCTAGGTACTTTGGCTCCATTTATATAAAATGTGCCTTCTTTGTATAACAAGGACTCCCTTTCTTTTTGGAGTGAAGGAATGCCATGGTGCATATGACCAGAAAGAACTGCGGGGACTTTTTTCCCAATTTCTTTAGCATATTGGATAGCAAAACTTAAATCCTCGTCACCAAAATCACCACCTTCCTTTTTGAAATCAGCACCATACATTGAAGTGCGGGCAGATCCAAGACCTTTTGGTCCGTTATGTGATAAAAAGAAAAGATTCTTTTGTTTTGTTGTATCTATGATTTTCTTTAGTTTGATCAAAGATTCTTCCATATTTGCAACGAGATGGTATTGAGAAATATTCCGATTGAAACTAAACCCACCACCCATTGCATGTGGTCGGGTTACTATGAGTGCTAAATCTGCTTCTTCTGAGAGAACGATCGAGCTATATCCTAAAACTGGGACAGGCCGGCAAATCTCTGATAGGTGCTTCATTCGCTTTTGGTATCCAATGCTTCCCCATCTTTTTAAAAAAGAGTGATTGAAGACCTCACCGAGGATTCCGATCAAATTGGTCCCATCCCAGTTTCCCGGAATGAGAAAGGCTCTTTTTTTTAAATTTTGGAATTTAAATTTCGGGGATAGATTTCCATTCCAACGAAACCAGCCCAAATCCCCTGTAAAGAAGAGTGCTGAATACTCACTTTGGTTGAAGTATTCAGTATCCTTCTCAGACCAAAATCCGTGGATGTCGCCGATCAACGCGAATTTCATTTTTGTGTAAGGATTTGTTGGAATGCCTTTCTAAGCAAAGTCTCTTTTTTTCCACCCACTCTTAAGAATACAGCTGGTTTTCCAATAGGAGCCTCAACATTGACTTCCGATTTTCCATTGAATTTCTTACCAGTCCAAATGTGTTCCCACGATCCTTCTGGAAGGTAGACATCGATATCCGTCTTTCCAGACTTGATGATAGGAGCCACAAGCAGATCATCTCCTAGAAAAAATTGGTAAGGAAATTCTAACAATTGTTCATCGTTTGGTTCAACTAAAAAGTTGTGACGTACGACAGGTAGTCCAGTTTTTGTACTTTCAGAGACTAAATCTTTTAGATAGTCTTTTAGTGCATAATGTATTTTACCGATTTCTGCGAACAAAGTGACGGTATCCTCATCCGATAGAGAAGATACACCATTTTTGTCTGTGTAAGTATAGACCTGCCAGTTCTTGAGAGGACGATTGCCTTCATGAGTTCGGAATACAGGAGTAAAGGCAGAAAGTTCTGCCCATCGCAAAAGGAGTTCTTTGGGTCGATGGTAATTTCTGAGAGGATTGGATATGGTTGTATAACCACCGATATCACTATGGTTCAAAGCAATCCCGCTCATACCGCCAGATGTGAGTCCGATGATAGCGGAAGGAAGACCATCATTTTTCCCCCAGCTGACCATTTGGTCACCCTCCCAGAAAAGTGTGCTATATTGGTTTGAGTAAGAATAACCAGCTCTCGTAAAGAAAACAATCTTTCCTTCTTTTCCAGCCTCTTTGATTGCCTCTCGATTGATTCTGGCCCAATCCACGGGATAGATATTGTGGTAAACCTTAGCATCGATACCCGAATACAATTTGGCATCAAAGGGAAGCCATTCGCCAAAGTCCGCCATCCAACCACTCAAACCAACATCTATCATATTCTTTTTGATGATTGATTTTGTCCATTGCACTGCCTGAGGATTGGTTAAATCGATCAGATAGGCAGGAAAGCCCACGGTTTGGATGAGATAATCTTCTCCTGCCTGGTTTTTCACTAGATAACCTTTTGATTTTGCTTCCGCTAACAAAGGATTTGTGAAATCATCACCTGGTTTTTTGGGATCTGTATCAGCAAGAAAGGAATTGATATAACCTAGAACTTGAACGTTCTTTTGATTCATACCCTTCACAAAGTTTTTAAAATCAGGGTAGAGTTTTTCATCGGCATACCATCGCCATTTCAATTGGTCACCAAAATTGGTTACACGTCTTCCACACCAATCTTGGATCCAAAGCGCCGTTATTGGATTTCCTTTTGCTTTTGCCTGGTCGACTATGAAATTTACTTTTTCCGTTCCACCTTGGACACCTAACCAAGTACCGTATGCCCAATCTGGCAAGGCAGTATAACGGCCTGTTTTCTTTGTATAACTATTTAATAATTCTCTTGCATCTTTGCCGAGCCAAATGTTTGCACGGAAATGATTTTGGACATTTGTATCCCAGTATTCGATTTTGAGTTCGTCTGCTTGGGAGAGGTCGAAACGAGAATAACCAGAATTTTCTACAAAAAGTGATCGATTCTCCGAGCTGATGAAATGCGGAATTGGTGCGTAGGTTGTGTATTCATTGCCGCCAGCACCAGCAAGTAAGTTTGCACCTGCGGTAATCGGCTGATCTCCCCGACCGATCCCTTGCTCTTCTGTAAATAGGAATGGAGTTTTTCCTTTCATCTGGTCGTGGGTAAACTGCTCACCAAAGCCAAAGAATTTTTCCGAGGACTTGCTCTCGATTGCCAACCAAATACGGTTCAGGGAAGGATCAGAGAATTGGATTTGCAAATCAAGCTGATCTGCTTGCGAGGATTGGACTGTGATTTTGTAGTCTGATTGGCAATCTTTTCCAGATACCTTTCCTCGGATGATTAGGCTCTTTCCTTCAGGGACAAGAGAGTCGAGGCTCTGCTCTGTGCAGAATACGACAGGCTTCTCAACAAATTTAAAAGATGCCATCCGGTACTTTGCTTTTGCATCTACGCGACCGGCTTGCAAAAAAGCTTTGGAGAGTGAGACTGAAAAAAATACTTTTTGGTTCCCTTTGGAAACAAAGGAAAGTTTGTTCTCACTCTGGCTTACAAGGAGATTGCCCACTTGAACAGGGGAAATTGTTTCTTTTGCGAATTGGATTTGGCCGGATGCACAACTAACGAGAGCAAACGACAGAGAGTAAAGAGCACAGAGGCCAAAAAGAGATTTGCGTAGGGTGGTGAGAAACAAGGTATCCTCCTAGAGAGTCCTCTGATTCGCTGATACCTTGCTTATTTCGTAAATCTTTTTTTACACTTTCTTTCGGTCTAAGCCACCAACACGTGGGGCTGCCGCACTCACAGCCTTCTGTCCAAAGACAGACACGGCTTGTTTTGGTAGGCTGGACTTTCTCCATTCAAACCATGAGCCTTGGTAGGTGCTAACATCACTATAGCCTGTTTCTCTCAGCATTAAGGCAAGGAGGCAAGATCTTGCGCCATTGTAATCATATATGACTGTTGGCCTTTCTGGCATAAAAGGGAAACCATTCAAACGCTTTTTGAAAACGGAACGGTCAATGAGATTTGCCTCAGCATCGTAGAGGTTTCTCCAATCCCATAAAAATGCGCCTGGTAGCCTTCCACAGAGTGTGCCCTCTTCAGGAGCAGTTAATCTAGGGAGTCGGCCTTCATACTCTTCCATAGTACGAGCATCAAAGATTTGGAGTTTTGTAAGGTTTTTTTCCATGAAGGCTTTGTCGACAACACCTTCAATCACCTTAGTCTTGTCAGCTGGTTCGAACTCTACTTTCAAAGTTCCAGGCTTTTTATTTCCATCTATGGGCCATTTCTTCGCTAAAACATAACTTTCAGCAAAGCCCATTGCACGAAGTAAAAACACCATACGAGTTGAGAACATTCCCATGCCCTCATCAAAAACTACGACTCGCGTTTTTTTGCTTTTTTGGATTTCTTGGAGGACACCGACCATTGGGCCATAGAGTTTTTTATGTGATTCAGGATCAGATCCAAAAGCCTTTTTGATGAAGGGATAGTAGTAAGCACCTTCCAGGGTTTCCTCTTCATATGCTGATTGAGACCTACAATCAATTAAGAAATCTCCTGCATTTATCTCTGATTTTAAAAAACTCCAGTTCAATCGTATCTCCTCGTCTTCCATTCCTAAAACCCCCTCTCTTTTTTGAAAGCCTGAAAACCAAAAAAAAAATCTCTTTTGAATCGGGACATAATCTTCTGGGATTTCATGCAAGGACCTTCAATTCTAGTGGTCTCAGATTCCGATACTCTTAAAGATGAAATGGTATCTGCACGCAATGATTCCGCGCAAAGTTTCACTGAGAGGCTTGCTCTTTGTCTGCATTCTATGTGCATCTATGCTTTTTGCTCAAACAAATAGAGTTCGTGAATCCTCCGATTTGCAAACGTTATATGATATGTTAAAGTCCTCCGGACAAAACAAAACTAGGCAAAGTTTTTTAAAAAAACATACAAAGCATATCTTTCCCCTTGAAGATGCAGAATGTTCTATTAAAACAAAGAACGACGATGGACTAGTTCGTTACTTTACATTGCAATGTGGATCAAATGAAGTTGAGGGCCTTATCAACTATGCCTCAGACCAAAAAAAGCTGAAAACCAAACTATCTGGATTTCAATTGGTCGCTTGGGAAAAGATTGGCAATCAAAAATATCTGAGGATCCGTGTTCACGGATTTGAATCGCAGGTAGGCTCTATTACGAAAGAAAGCAAGGACATCGTTCCTATCGCTTTGCGCCAAAAAAAACAAAAAGAAAAAGATTTTACAAAGGATATAAATGAAAACCTCCAATACTTTAAATCTTTGGCTTACAATTCGAAACGTAGAAAAGAAGCAGTAACAGATTTAGAAATTTTTTTCGATAAAACTTGTCCTCTGGTATTTAAAGAAGTAGACCAGAGTTTTTATTGGGACAAGACAATCGCTTATACATTCGAAATTTCTTGCGTAAAGGATACTTCGTATTCCCTCGTAAAGATTCCGGGCGGTCGAGATGGTAAGTTGAATGTATCAAATAAAGCCATGCCAATCCCTCAGAAAGGAGAAACGTTCTATGCAATGCTTCGAATGCGAAAGATCACAGATGAACAGGCATACTGGGATGATTTTAAATTATACTATGAATAAACGAATTGCGATTTTTTTTCTGTTCCTATTTTGCTTTCCTATCCTCTCGCAGGAAAATAGCGAAAACGAAGTTACTGATATCTACCAGTCTGTTGTACTAGTCAGAAATGATAGCTATGTAGCAGAGAATAAAATTTTACCATGGACAAAGAAAAATTTGAGTACTGGTCTTGGTTCTGGTGTCGTCTTAGGTAAAAATTTGATTCTCACGAATGCCCACGTTGTCATGGATTCAAATCGTATCAATGTTCGTTTGAATGGAAGCCAAACTGACTATCCAGCAAAAGTTGTGTTTGTTGGATACGATTGTGATCTTGCATTATTAGAGATCATGGATGAAAGCTTTGCTGAGAATAGTAAAATTTTAAAAATGTCCGAAACCAATCCACTTTTGGGCGATGATATTCTGGTATTAGGTTTCCCAAATGGACAGGATCGTTTAACAGTCGAAAAAGGATCTGTCCTACGTTATGAAAAAAGTCGCTATAGCTACTCTGGTTTGGACTTTCGAAATGTAATCAAAATCAACGCTAATGTCCAGCCAGGCAATTCAGGTGGTCCTGCCATTCAGAATGGAAAGATGATTGGACTAACTTTCCAGATATCGAAAACCGGCAAAGACTTAGCATATCTGATTCCAAATGAAATCATCCGTCATTTTTTGAAAGATATACAGGATGGGAGGTATGATGGATTTCCGAATCCTGGATTTACCTTCCAAAGTGGGCACCCAAATAGCTTAAAAGCAGTGATGAAGATCCCAGCTGAGGCTACAGGCATCTTTGTCAATCGCATCTACCCTAAATCAACATTTTCGAAAGTGCTCCATGAAAAGGATTTCATCATCTCAATGGATGGATTCCCGGTTTCCAACGAAGGAGAGTTGGTCCAAACAGGAGCTAAAGTTTCACTCATCGACTATCTGGAAAGTAAATACATTGGAGAGACAGTCCAATTAGAATTATATCGTGCTGGGAAAAAATATGCTACCGAAGCTAGTTTGCAAAAAAATTTCTCTTTGGATTTGTATCGAGAGACTAGCGACCAATACTTTTTAGGAGCAGGCCTCGTATTTCTTCCCATCTCACGTTCATTTTTTAATGGTGAGGAAGGAGATTTAGATAGTTCCATTAAATACCATTATAGTTACTTTATCCAAGATCTTCTTTATCGATATACAAATAGGGATTTGGTTTTAAGTTTTTTGTTTGATGATCCGGATCTTTCTAAATACAAAAAATATAAATACAAAATTTTGGAATCGATCAATCAGAGAGTCCCTAAAGATTTAAATGACCTTCAAAAAATTTGGGAAGAAGAAAAGAATGGTTTTATCGTTTTGAAATTTCGAGGTATGGAACTGCCGATTGTATTAGAGTCGGAAGCCATTCGCCAAATCAACATTCGAGTAAAAAAGAGATATGGTGTAGATGATGAAAAGTAAACTTTATTTCCTATTGGTATGTTTGTTTGGCGCATTCTCTTCTTTACTCGCTTATAACATTGAGAGTGAACTTACCGTTGATGTTTCTGTGAGTTACCAAAAAGTTAGCCACCAAAATCCTTGGCTCGTTGGAGAACCATTTTCAAGAAAGAGTAAGGCAATCCACCTCGGTGATGGCAAATTTTTTACCATGTCACTATCTGCTCAAGAACCACTTTATGCAGAAATGGATTCAACAGATTATTCTGTACCTAAAATGCAGATCGTTGCGTATGACCAAGAAACAGGATTTCTCTTATTGCAAGCTAAGGGATCCCAACCTTATCCTATAACAGCGAAAGTTCAACCAAGAGAAACGAGAAAAGTATGCAAAACGGGAAAAACAAAATACATCCAATTGCCATTTTCGAAGACACCCATCAAAGCATTCCAATTGGAAAAGAAAGAGAGTGAAGACATTGGTTTTTCCTTTCACAATAAGGCTGTTTGTGGCATCGTTTTCCAGGAGCATTTAATTCCTGCCGAATATATTTATGAATTTTTGAATGCAAAGGGATTCCAAAGACCTTTTCCACATCCTGGTTGGACATTTGACGTCTTATTAACCAATTCAGAAAAGAAATATTATTCCAAAGAAATTAGCAGGGGCGTCTTAGTGACGGATACATTTCCTGGAATCGGACCTGCATACAATTTGTTTGTGGGAGACATCATTATTGCGATCAATGGAAAGTCTATCCAAGACATGAATGATTGGGATCGTTATGACCGGATTATGGATTTAATCCTCAGAGATGGAAAAGGTGATTTGAAACCTATAGGGGCAGTGACCAAATTAAAGGTGTTCCGAAATCACCAAACAAGAGAAATCAGCTATCGGTTGTCAGGTTATAAGACAGATCATTTTTTAATTCCCGACCAAGCCCCTGGACGTAATCCACTTTATTTGATTGTTGGGGGCTTTTTCTTTACCGAATTGACAACTTCTTACTTAAAGGAATTTGGAAATGAGTATCGCCTCAAATCTGAAAAGAAGCTTGTATACCTCGCAGATTTTTATCAGAAAAAAAACCATCCTGTACGTGAGCGGATCGTCATTTTGAGCCGAGTATTCCCTTTGGAGGGAAATGTTGGCTATCAAGAATTCCAAGATTTAATTCTAGAAACAGTGAACGGTGTCCGCATAACATCCCTCGATACCTTAAGGAAGGTGTTAGAGAATGAACAAAGGGGATACTTCGCCTTTGAGTTTTCTGGAGGAAAGATCGCCATTTTTACCTTAAGGGATATTGTGGATTTAAAAACGGAATTGCAAACCGTCTATAAAATCGATCGATTGCAAAATTTATCGGAATAGTACGCATTCTTAGAAAATGTAATTTACAAGTCAATCTCACCTGAGTAAGGTCTCAGCTCACTAGAATGATATGAAAATTCTTTTTGTTGATGATGAGGAAAATATTCGGGAGCTCTTCCAAGAGTATTTTAAAAAGGATTATGAGATTACACTCGCAGAGAACGGGCAAGAGGCCTTAGATATATCGTTATCACAAACTTTTGATCTCATCATTTCTGACATAAGCTTACCAAAAATCAACGGGATACAATTCATCAAAAAACTTCGATTTGAAGGGAAAGCGACACCCTTTATTGTGATAACGGGTGATAGTGACATCCAATTGGCGATCGATTTATTCCGGCTAGGTGCCGTCGACTTTTTTCTCAAACCCTTTCGGATGGAGGCTCTACGCCTTCGGATCCAAAAATATGAATCTGCAGATACAGATACCTATTGTTTGTTCCAAAACCATGAAATTGTATATGACCAACTCCACTTAAAAATGACATTCCTAGCAAGAATCAAAAATATAAACAAATATGTTGGCTTGATTCTCAATCAAATTTCCCCGAATCCAAAAATTAAGGAAGATGACCTTCTCAATATTAAGATCGTCCTATACGAACTCTTGTCTAATGCCATTGAGCATGGATGTGCTGGCATCAGTTACAAGGAAAAACAAAGCATACTCCAGGCAAACCAGGACTATTTCGGATTAGTAGACAACAAGTGCAAAGAGAACGACAGTCATATCCATGTAGTATTGAAATATGATGCAGATGAATTGATCCTAAGCATTGCCGATGAAGGGGATGGATTCAATCCTGCTGATATTCCTAGTCCTATCGAAAATCCCGATGCAAATTTGGTCAACGGTCGCGGAATTTTCTTGGTGAGAATGAATGTAGATAACTTATATTACAATGAAAAAGGAAACGAGGTTACTTTTCATAAAAAAATCTGTTAGAATTATAGTGCAAATCCAACACTTACATAAAATCGAACAAACTCCTTTTTTGCTTCTTGAGTTGTAAAAGGTTCAATGAGCCAAGTAATCGTTCTCTGTGGATCAACCCACGCATAACAAGCAGAAGCTGATACAAAACCATTTTGGAACCAGCTGATATTGCGTCCTAGTTTGAAAATCATTTCATGGCCAAGACCCAATTCGGATTGAGAACGATTCAGAAAAAAATCTGTTCGGTAGCCAAATGACCATTCTTTGCCGATCTGCAAACCAAACATTTGTATGCCTCGGTTTTCAAAACCGGCTTGCCTCTGCGAAAAACGATCATAAAAAATTCTATCATTACTGAATTGAACCGATTGGAACAATAAGAATGAAGAATATCCTCCCAAGACTCTAGGTTCTCCCAAAGGAGCTGCATAGCCGTTACTTTCTCTATCCCTTCTTTGGTTTCTGTCTTTTGAGGTGATGAGTCCAGCCAAAGAAAAGAAGAAGGCATCCCATTCGGTATGAAGGGATGTATAGGCCAAGTATGCATTTGTACTTTGTTCTACGAAGGATACTGGACTAGTTGATTGAACTCTTTCCCCCACCAAACGAATCATAGCTAGATCTACACGAGTTTTTTCCCAAAAAGAGACAGATCGTAACTCTAAACCGTAGTATCTAAAAAAACCGAAAGTCCTCGGCCTAGATAAGCCCGTGTCTTCCGCAGTTCGTTCGGGTTCTCGGTATTGGTAATGGAACAATGAGATCGACTCCCAAAAGATGAGATTGGGTATTTGTATATTTCCGCCGTAGATTTGATTTGCCTTCGAATTCCAGGCACTGGGACTTAGAGATTCTTCTTCTGGTTTGAATCTTTGTGAAACCAAAGAGATGGATGCATAGTTCCCGAATGCAAAGAGAACCTGTGAATAGTTGGCCATACCCACAAATACAAAACCAAACTGGTCCAATCTCTGCCAGGCTCTGCCCCCTTCTATGGAGATTTTAAAATTTCCTTTCTTGAATTGATAGTCTAACAATCCTTCTGCGTCCCAAGAGGATGATTTCCGCGTTGAAAAAGACTCATCACGGTAGGCGGAGAGTCTCGGCCCAAGAAAGACACCAAAGGATTGGTTTTCGAAATGGTAGCCAATGGCAGTGGCTGCGGAACTCAATGCAGTGATTTGGTTATTTGCGGCTTGGTCCGATTGATTGCCTCCCTTTTGTGATCGAAAAGTGGACCCTAGGTAAATTTCCGATTGGGATTGAAGACCTAATGCTATGGGATTGGCTAGCCCCTGTCTTCTCGATTGGAAGGGCGCACTGACTGCTCCATGGTTTTGGTTTGCAGTCCAATCATCTAAGAAGTTTCCCGAATAGGATTGGGATTCTAGAGAAGAAAAAGCGAGTAGTAGACTGAGAAAAGCTCCGATCTTTATAGGGAGTATGAAACGATTCCTCAGGTACAAATATTTTGGAATTCTCATATTTCCGATTTTACTCTTTATCTTTGCTTTGACCCAAGAGGAAGAGGACACATTTCGTACCGTTCAAAGTTATTTTCCAAAAAAACAATCCCTAGCCAAAATAAATACATTATTGTCTCTCTTAAAGGAAGAAAGTAGGAATCAGCTTTCCGAAAGACAAAAAAAAGAATTTGCCCGAGCCATTGTAGCATCCTCTGAACGACTTCTCTTACCTGATGATTTACTCTTTTCAGGTGAAAAACCAATTGAATTTTTATTTCTCCATTGTATTGCGCAAACGAGAACTGGATTTCAAACCTATTTAAAAGAAAATGGAAGATATGGAATTTTAGGATTGCCCGACCGACAGATAGCAGAGATCGAAACAAAATTCAATGCAAAGATTGATCGTAAATTTGATGTCTACCAGTATTCGATTCAATATAGAGTTTTTTTGATCTTATTTAAAGACTATCTCTCCAAAGGCCTTAGCGCTGAAAAGGCTTACAATCAATTGTTTGCATTGCCAGAAAATTCAACCGAGTGGAAAAACTTGGAGTCTACTTATATCAAATACCACGAGAAAATAATTCCAAAAAATTTGTAATTACTTTCTAAAATAAGCCAAAAAATAACCTGTTAATATCAACCAGGATACAATCTGTCCGAGAAATAGAGAGATCGCGGCACCGTTAGCAGCGTATTCAGGAATGATCCAAAAATCAAATAGAGTCCCAAATACCAATCTTAATAGTGCTAATCCTGCCAACATTCTCGGCAATCCAAGTGAGAAGAGTGCAGTTCCCAATGGCGCAAACACCAGTTGCAATAAAAAGTTTGGATACAGTATCTTAAAAACAGAGATCGAATTTGTATATTTTGCACCAAACAAAAGATTCAATATAGGCTCAGCGAGTATGATCCCAGGCAAGAGCAAAATGGCAATCCCAGCACCTAACAAGACTGATTTTTTTACAAAGATAGGGAATTCAGGAGTATCCGCTAAGCGCGACATCTTTGGATAGATGATAGAATTAAACGTGGAAAGTATGATCACAAATCCACTGAATAGCTGTAAGGCTGTGCCATAATCAGCAACAACCTCGGCAGAATGGTATTGATTTAAAAAGAATATTTCTAAACGATCTGACAGAATCGCAAATATAGAAGCAACAAATGCCCACAAATTGAATAAAAGTAGCTTTTTTTGGCTCTCGGTCACTTTTTCCTTTGGAGCGGACCAAGTGATTTCTTTTCCTCCAAATAAAAAGAAAAATAAAAACAAAAGGAAAATGGGAGAAAAAGCAAAGATAACAAAGATGTCGAAGTACCTTAGTGGGCTTGTTGTTGTTTGAGCAAAATAAAATAAAATGAGTAGTCTCAATAAATTTGGCAATGGGCTCCATAGCGAGAGAGCTATGTACTTTCGATAAGATACAAAAATAGCTTCAAAATACGACAAAAACGAAACAATAATCCCACCACAAACAAGCACGGTGAGCATGAGATAATTCTCCTCTGTAAACAGAAATGTAAACAGTGCTGTCACGATCAAGATGAGAAAGGAATAGAATTTTATATAGAGAGATGCTCTTAGGTAACTTCCCGGATCTTCCTTACTGGCAGCCAGTGGGGAAATGTACTTTATGAGGGCATTCGGTAGTCCAAACTCAGCTATGGCTAAGACAAGAGGCAACAAACTCAGGTAATATTGAAATTTTCCATTTTCTGTTTTGCTGAGAAGATTTACAGAATAAATCATAAAAGCCAAATTCATGATGGAGGAAAAGGCTTTGGAAACACTCACAAAGAAAGAGTTTTTTAGGACTCCTTCTCTCTTGAGTTCCGCTTTTAATAAGAAAGCAAGATCTTTAAGTCGTTTCATTCTCTGACTTTAACAAGTACTTTCCATTGAAAATCGTTTGTAGACTCAGTGGATATAAAAAAACCAAAGCAAATCCTATCAAAAGATACCGTAAGTAGCGTAAAAAAAGATCTTCTTTCCAAATTGAGTTTTTAACAAATTGTCCGGGCAAAACATAAAAGCATAGAATGATAATGAGAAGTGTGGAGATTCGAAGCAAAAGACCTTGTATTGAAAATTTTCCCTCAACAAAAGGAAGCCCCCAATCCAAAAAATGTGCCTTTGAAAATCTTGGATAAAACAAGAAGCCAATCCAAAAACCTGCCAGCGCTCCGGAAGCCGTTAATACACTTGCTAAGCTATAATGGTGCTCTTCCGAAAGAAATGGGGAATCAAACACGATCGGAGATAGAGTAAGGATTATTCCCAAAAGAGTATAGGTCCTGTAACTCTTGGTATGAAAAAAGTAGGTTTTCAATGTTTTTTGATCAAGATAGCGCAAAAAGAATAGAACAGCGATTAGGTGGACGAGTCCCATACCAAAACCGAGGCTCACATCTGCCAAAAAATGTACCTTCAAATACATCCTGGAAAAGGGAGTAGAGAGTATGATCAGTGCAGCAGGTACCCTAAGCCAGAGTGAGGGGATACGAAAGAAAAGTAAGCCCCAGACAACAACGGATGTATAGGTATGACCAGAGGGAAGACCAAATGACTTTTCGTCGAAGGCTTCTGGGTAAGGGAAAGGTCTTGGACTTTCGAAATAAAATTTAGCCAAGGAGACAATGATCCCAGCAGTCAGAAGAGAAACGGAAACTTCAAGAGCAAGCTTGGGTCGATAGAAAGCGTAGAGAAAAGAGATGAGACCTAGAAAAAATCCACTTCCGCCTAAATAGTGGCAAATGACAGAAATCGTATAAAAAAGGCCACCGAGCCTTGCGTCCCAAGCATGGAGGTGGTCCAGAAAGGCACTTGAAAACCATAGAGTTTGGGAAAAAGAGGATTCCATGAACATAGGATTTTCCATCTAGCATGAAAATCCAACTTGATTTCATAAAGTTTTATTTTCTTATGAAGTGGTTCCATGACCGAAAAAGAGACCCCTAGCCTAGAAAGTTTGTTTATCATACCGCGTGAGGTGCCCAAAACCATCCTCCGCAATTTGCTCGAATTGATTTATGACGTGCAAGTAACGGGCTCTCAGTACATCCCGAAAGAGGGTGGAGCACTTATCATATCAAACCATACCGATTACTTGGATATACCGGTACAAGGTACGTATACAGATCGTAAGATCGTTTACTTAGGGAAGTACGAGCTTTTCCACCCACAAGAAGATATACTTAGGTATTTAAACCATAAAAACTCACCATTTCGCTTCCCACCACTCAGCCTGACCAAACCTCTCATTGAGATTACTCTTGCATCACTCGGTGAAATCTATAAGGCAAATCTCTTGAGTTGGGGGGGCACTCCTATCATACGGAATGCGGCCAATGAATCTGACATGGATAAGAAACAAGCCATGGAATACTATGCGAAACTGGAAGACTATATGGTCAGTTTGATGCTTGCCGGAGAAGTTCTCTCGATCTACCCGGAGGGCACGCGCTCAGAAACAGGGGAAATGGCGCCCTTCAAAGCGATGGCAGCAAAACTCGCCATCCGAGCCCAGGTGCCTATTATTCCCTCAGGAATATCAGGTGCGACCAATATGTCCAAACCGATGGCTTTTTTAACTGGTGAAGCCTTCAAAGCCAAGATACGCTATAACATTGGAAAGCCAATTCTACCTTCAGAATTTCCTGGAGGTCCTGAAAAAAAAGCGGCAAAGGAGCTGACTGAAATGTGCGAGCAAAGAGTTCGCCAACTTATGTCAGCACCCGAATCCAATTAACGAATCCTACCCGATCTGGTTCTGAAAGTCTTTTTGAAGGTCTCAATTTACTATTGATTCAATACTTTCGCTGTCGTATATGGAGAAGTTATGACAGTGGAATCCATCGCCTATACTCCCAAACATAAAATTCGATTTGTAACTGCGGCATCTCTATTTGATGGCCATGATGCTTCAATCAATATCATGCGCCGGATTCTACAACAGAGTGGTGTAGAAGTCATCCACCTTGGTCACAATCGAAGTGTCCAAGAAGTTGTGGAATGTGCCATACAGGAAGATGTCCAAGGCATTGCAATGACAAGCTACCAAGGTGGTCATGTTGAGTATTTTAAATACATGATCGATCTATTAAAGGAGTATGGTGCAGGACATATACAGGTGTTTGGTGGCGGAGGCGGGACTATTTTACCCTCGGAAATCGATGAACTGCATAAGTATGGTGTTACACATATTTATAGCCCAGACGAAGGCAGATCTCTTGGTTTACAAGGAATGATCAATGATGTAGTTAAACGTTCTGATTTTTTGACACCACTTTCTTTCAATGGCGATCTAAAGTCCCAGGTGCAAAGTAAAAATCCTTTGGCTTTGGCGCAGGCGATTACTCAGATGGAATTTGTCCTTCTGAATGAGTCTCCCAATATTCAATTAAAATTAGAATTCCCTCCTGCTTCAAAAACCATTCCTGTCCTCGGGATCACAGGCACTGGTGGTGCTGGAAAATCCTCCTTAACGGATGAATTGGTTCGGCGTTATCTCGCGGACTTTCCAGAAAAGACGATTGCCATTTTATCTGTAGATCCTTCCAAACGAAAAACAGGGGGAGCACTTCTGGGTGATAGGATTCGAATGAATTCTATCTTCAATAAGCGCGTGTATATGCGATCCTTTGCAACGAGAGAAGCAAATATTGCCTTGAACCGAAGTGTGAAAGGCGCCATCCAAATCCTGAAATCTGCCGGTTATGATATGATCATCGTTGAAACTGCAGGTATTGGACAAAGTGATTCAGAAATTACTGAGGTGAGTGATCTTTCCTTGTATGTGATGACACCAGAGTATGGAGCGGCTACTCAACTGGAAAAAATCGATATGATTGATTATGCAGATATCATCGCTATCAATAAATTCGACAAACCAGGTGCACTTGATTCACTCCGAGATGTTAAAAAACAGTTCCAGAGGTCTCGCCAGTTGTTTGAAAAGACAATAGATGAAATGCCTGTATTTGGAACCATTGCTTCTCAATTCCAGGATGCGGGTACTGACGAACTGTACATACATCTGATGGATGCCATCATCCAAAAAACCAATCTAGATTGGACTTCCAAATTCGATCAATTGAGAGCTAAACACCAAGCTTCAATTGTTTTACCTCCAGATCGAATCCGTTATTTAGCCGAGATCAAAGAAGAGATCGAACGATTTGACCAGTTCGTTAAGCAAGAAGAAGAAAAAGCAAGAACCGCTTATCAGCTGAAAGGTGCAATCAATACATTGGCACAAAAAGGCAAAGAAATCCGAGCCTTAGAGGAAGAGTTTCAGCTAGTTTGGAACAATCTCAATGCAGAGACAAAATCTTTAATAGAAGATTGGAAAGAAAGAGTCGAATCCTTTCGCAAAGAGACCTATTCATATTTTGTTCGAGGGAAGGAAATCAAAGTAGCGAATTATACTGTGTCTTTAAGTCATTTGATGATTCCAAAGATCGCTACTCCCAAGTTCCAAGATTGGGGAGAGATAGTTAGCTGGTCCTACCAAGAAAACTTTCCTGGTTTTTTTCCTTTTACGGCTGGTGTTTATCCATACAAACGCAGCGGTGAGGATCCTACCCGAATGTTTGCAGGAGAAGGCGGCCCAGAGAGAACAAACCGTAGATTTCATTACCTTAGCTCGGGAATGCCTGCAAAACGTTTATCAACCGCTTTTGATTCCGTGACTCTCTATGGAGAAGACCCTGACCAAAGACCCGACATCTATGGTAAGATAGGAAACTCTGGTGTAAATGTTGCTACCTTAGACGATGCTAAAAAATTGTATTCTGGTTTCGATTTATGTGATCCAAGCACGTCAGTATCTATGACTATCAATGGACCAGCACCTATGGTGCTTGCATTCTTTTTGAATGCGGCTATTGACCAAGCATGTGAAAAGTACATACATGCCAATGGATTGGTTACGGAAACACAAAACAAAATAAATGAAATCTATAACAAATTGTCCCAGTCAAGACCAAACTTCTTAGGGGGACTTCCAGACGGGAACCAGGGACTTGGATTACTTTTGCTTGGCGTAACCGGAGACCAGGTTCTTCCCAAAGAGACCTATGAAAAGATCAAAGCAGAGGCACTTACACAGGTTAGGGGAACTGTTCAAGCAGATATCCTAAAGGAAGACCAAGCTCAAAATACCTGCATTTTTTCAACAGAGTTTGCCTTGAAAATGATGGGGGACATCCAAGGGTATTTTATCGAACGAAATGTCCGAAATTTTTATTCTGTGTCGATAAGCGGTTACCATATCGCAGAAGCAGGGGCCAATCCAATCACTCAGGTCGCTTTTACTTTGGCAAATGGTTTTACATATGTAGAATATTATCTAAGCCGAGGTATGAAGATAGATGACTTTGCCCCAAACTTATCTTTCTTTTTCTCCAATGGTATCGACCCAGAATATTCCGTAATTGGAAGAGTTGCGAGGAGAATTTGGGCAAAAGCCCTAAAGAAAAAGTACGGAGCGAACGAGAGGTCTCAAATGTTGAAATACCACATTCAGACTTCGGGTAGATCATTACACTCACAAGAAATTGATTTTAATGATATTCGTACTACTTTGCAGGCATTGTATGCCATCTATGACAATTGTAACTCTTTACATACAAATGCATATGATGAAGCGATCACAACACCTACGGAAGAATCGGTTCGACGAGCTGTTGCGATCCAATTGATTATCAACAGAGAATTGGGGCTTGCGAAAAATGAAAATCCCCTGCAAGGGTCTTTCATCATCGAGGAACTCACAAACTTGGTAGAAGAGGCAATCTTAACTGAATTTCATAGAATCAGTGAGAGAGGAGGTGTACTCGGTGCCATGGAAAGGATGTACCAGAGAAATAAGATCCAGGAAGAATCTTTACATTATGAAACTTTGAAGCATACAGGTGAATACCCTATCATTGGTGTAAATACCTTCTTAAGTAAAAATGGATCGCCGACGGTGATACCAGGCGAAGTCATTCGATCCACAGAAGAAGAAAAGAACCAGCAGATCGAAAACTTATTGCAATTTAAGAAACGAAATGGGGAAAAAATGAACCAGAGCCTCATTCAACTGAAACAAGTTTGCCGAAATAAAGAGAATGTATTTACGGAACTATTAGAAACTGTCAAAGTGGCATCTCTTGGGCAAATTTCCCATGCATTGTATGAAGTGGGAGGTCAGTACCGAAGGAATATGTAAGAGGTGAATCGATGAATTCTTGGGAGTTTATCAAAAAACATAAACTGGGTATCCCTTTATTATGGGATATCGTTATGGTTTTTGTCGTATTGGGAAACTTGGCTTTGATCATTTTTGATTTATCATACTTAACTTTACGTCCTTTTTATTTTAAGAATTTTCCAAGAGTATTAGAAATCTATGATAAACCTATTTTAGGTATAGAACCACATAGAACTACTCAATCCTATATAGATTATGTGGATGATTTGCAGTATCTCACAAAATTACGCGATGAAGAATTTAGAGAATCGCAAAGAAAGAAAACACGAGAAGCGATCCATGAAGTCCTTATCCAATTAAAGTCTACAGTAACCAGCGAAAGGTTCGATAAACTGTTTGCAGAATTTGAGGCAGGTCTCCTCGTCAACGACACGGAAAAAAGAAGACTTATCCTTGAGTCCGTACTAGTCCAGCTTAATGATTTTTTTAGTGTATTGGAAGAAACTGATCAAATTAACGAGCTTATCGATTTATCAGAAAAATACAGTTTCATTGGAAGAGTAGGACAGCCTGGAAAAGAGAATGCCGAGTTACAAAAAATTCTGACAGGAATGGACAAAAAAATGTTGGAGTTGGTAGAAACCAATCCTTTTGCAATGTCCGGACAAACTGAACTTTTTTTAGAAATCCAAGAAAAGATTAAATCAGAATACCAAGTCCATAAAACAAAAGCGAAAGATATTAAAATTAGGCAAGAATTAGACCTAGTATTGAATCGAGATCGTATTCCCTCTACTGTAGTTGCATTTTATTGGTTCTGGAGGGATGCTGATCGTTCTTTAGAAGATAAAATACAATATTTCAATGAAACGTTTAGAGATGATTTTAGCTTGAATTATTACAGAGCTATCGGAAGTGACGGCAATCCGGTAAATCATTACTTAATGTTAGATGCTCCGTTTTTGTTTTTCTTTTTGGCTGAATTTATCCTTAGTTGGCTACTTGCAATCAAAAATAAAGTCTACATTGCCTGGTTTTTATATCCAGTCTACCATTGGTATGATGTTCTTGGTCTGATCCCAATTGTTGAATTTCGATTCTTTAGGCTCGTAAGGGTATATAAAATTTATCTACTTCTACAGACCAACCAATTCACTCGAATCTTGGGAAATGACTTGATCAGTCGTACGATACGATACTACAGCAATATCATCAAAGAAGAGATTTCTGATTTGGTGACGATTCAGATTTTAACCGAAGCACAAAATGAAGTGAAGTCTGGAAATTCTTTGGATCAATTTGTAAATGCCATCGATCAAAATCGAGAAGAATTGAAACGAGTTGCCTTAAAAAATATCGTCAAATCCGCACAAAACGAAAATTTACGACTACTTATCCAAAATATCGTGGCAGAGATTACAGAATCTACCGCATCACAAATGAAAGGTGTCAATTTCTTACCCAAAGAATTCCAGGTCAATCTTTCAAGACAAATCAGCAACACTTTATACCAAGCATTGTCAAAATCAGCGGTTGCCTTGTCTCAAGATCCTATGGGACAAAAATCCATCGAAAAACTCATTGATTATCTGATTGATGAGATGATTTTATTTGCGCAAGACCCCGATATGATCAAATTGAATACCAACATAACGGTTGCTCTTATCGAGAATATGAAGAAAGCGATTAGTGAGAAGAAGTGGTTAAAATCGGAAATCGAAACTAGTTGATCGTATAGAGATTAACTTCATTTTCTTTGCCACGTGGTTTTGTTTTCCCAACAAAACGAAATCTATTTTTATCTTTTGAATCGATGGTTTCCTCCGAGATCAGAATATCAACGGAAAATTCTTTGGTGAGCTGTTCAATTCTCGAAGCAGTATTCACTACGTCTCCGATCACTGTGTACTCCTTTCTTTCTTCGGAACCAACGTTTCCTGTGATAGCCTCACCTGAGTGTATGCCCATCCCGATCCGAATTTGCGGAATCGCACCGCTTTCAATTAGACTTTGAATTTTTTGTCGAATGTCCAAAGAAGTTTGGATCACACGCTCCCGATCGTCGCCTGTTGAGATCGGTGCACCGAAGACAGCCATAAATCCATCTCCAAGAAACTTATTAACAATGCCTCCATTGGCATTGACTGCCTCAATGGAAACTGTAAAGATACGATTCAAAAGTTGGATCAATACAGTAGGCTCGGTCTTTTCAGAAAGTTTTGTAAAGTCACGAATATCGAAGAATAAGATGCACACATGTTTGATGTCCCCGAGCCAACCTTCTGATTGGTCTAATAGCCGATTCACAACTTCAGGAGACACATGCTGCCCAAATAGTTGTTTGATCTGTCGTTTTTCATCTTCTTTTTGTAAGGTGGACTGGATAGAATTTTTGATTTGAGATGTTACGTAGGCAGATAAAAGTCCGGCAGTGAATATGATATTTGACTTCACGACATAGAAAGGAATCTGGCTAAAGATAAATGGTAAACTACTCGTACTTCCATCCTTTAAGAAAAAATAGGAGAGCAAAAAATATTGAATTGCAGAAAGAAATCCAGAAAAGATGGCAACCTTTCCATCCAATCGAAGTGTGACTAAGATTAGGAAGATAAAATAGAGAAATTCCGGAGGCGAAAAGAGGGACCAAACTGGCTCGCTCATTCTTGAACCCATGAAATAGATAGAAAATGTAGGTATTAGTGTTTCTAAAAATGCTGATATATAAATGAGAATAGGATTTACTTGGCCATTTTTTTTTATGATGTATTTAAGATAAGAAGCAAAACTAAAAGCATATACTGCGTTAAACAATCCATACGTGGGGGGAAACCAAAGTGGAAATTTTTGTTTGGATTCCAGATGTAGCTCTAGACGTAAAAAAAAGAGTTCGAAATAAAGTATCCCAGCTCCAAATAAAAAGAGCCAAAACAAGATTTTGGCTCTTTTAAATTCCGATTTTAAAATCTCTCTTTGGAGTTGTGGATGCATGTTCACTTCTCATCATTGTGAAGGATGAGATGAGCGTAAATGGAAGCATCATCCTTTTTAAGATAGGATTCTATTAACAAATCTACGTCTGCTTCAGTTCGCAATTTAAACCAAGTACCTTCAGGATACGCAACTTGAACTGGACCAAGTTCACATCGATCTAGGCAGCCTGATCTTTGGATTCTAAACTTATAATCGATGCCTGCTTTTGCCGCCTTCATTTTAAAAAGCTTTAAAAGCTCTGCAGATCCTTGGTTTCCACAAGACACTCTTTCACCAGGAGGTCGAGTGTTGTCACAAACAAAGATATGCTTTTCGTAAAATTGTTCCTTTGCCATAAATTAAGTATAACTCTCTACTGGAATACAGGAACAAACCAGATTTCGATCACCGTACACATTGTCCACTCTACCCACACTCGGCCAAAACTTTCTCAGTCTGAGCCAAGGTAGCGGGTATGCTGCTCTTTCCCTTGAATACTTATGGTTCCATTGGTCTGAAATAACCATTTCTGCAGTGTGTGGAGCATTCTTGAGTGGGTTGTCGGTTTTGTCCAAACTACCTTTTTCAATGTCTGCAATTTCCTCTGCAATTGATAACATTGCATCTATGAATCTATCTAACTCTTCCTTAGATTCAGACTCTGTTGGTTCGACCATCAAGGTGCCAGGTACAGGAAATGACATTGTAGGAGAATGGAATCCATAGTCCATAAGTCTTTTCGCAATATCTTCTACTTCCACTCCAGATCCTTTTTTGAAACCTCTAATGTCGAGTATACATTCATGCGCTACTAAATCTCGATTTCCTTTGTATAGAACTGGATATGCACCAACTAGACGTTTCGCAATATAATTAGCATTGAGGATGGCAAGTTTAGTGGCATGGCGCAATCCATCAAAGCCTAACATGTGTATATAGGCCCAAGAGATAACGATAATGGAAGCACTGCCCCAAGGCGCAGCACTTACAGCACCTTGGCTATTGTTGGAGCCGTTCTCAATGATGCTATGCCCTGGTAAAAAGGGCGCTAAATGTTCAGCAACACCGATCGGACCAACACCAGGGCCGCCACCTCCGTGGGGGATACAAAATGTTTTATGTAGGTTTAGGTGACATACATCAGCACCTATATCTCCAGGGCGAGTCAATCCCACCTGAGCATTCATATTGGCTCCATCCATGTAAACTTGGCCACCATTTTCATGTATAATTTGGCAAATGTCTTGGATAGACTCTTCAAATACACCGTGAGTAGATGGATAGGTTACCATTAAGGCACCTAGATCATGTTTGTGCTCAATTGCTTTTTTCTTTAGGTCCTCAACATCAATGTTCCCATTTTCATCGCATGCGACAACTACCACTTGGAAGCCCGCCATTACGGCCGAGGCTGGATTGGTTCCGTGTGCCGAAATTGGGATGAGGCAAATATTTCTATGGCTTTCATTTCGGCTCTGGTGGTAGTTACGTATCGCTAAGAGGCCAGCGTATTCTCCCTGTGAACCTGCGTTAGGTTGAAGTGAAACTTCAGCAAAACCTGTGATTTCACAAAGCCACTTTTCCAATTGGCCGAATAAGATTCGGTATCCCTCTGTTTGGTTATTGGGAACGAAGGGATGGATGTTTGCTAACTCAGGCCATGTAACGGGATACATTTCGGTGCTGGCATTGAGTTTCATCGTACAGGAACCAAGTGCGATCATGGATGTAGTTAGAGAAAGATCCTTTGCTTCTAACCTTCGGATATAACGAAGCATCTCAGTTTCGGTATGGTAACTATTAAAAACGGCATGGCTTAGATATGAGGATTTTCTTTCCAAAATTTCTGGAATCGCATACTCTTCTTTTTTTGCCAATTCTTCGAGAGAGAAGTGCAAAGGTTTGTTTTCATTGAAGATCAGAAGTAGATCTGAAACATCTTCTAAAGTGGTTGTTTCATCTAGTGAAATACTGATCACATGTTGGGAAACAGATCGAAGGTTGATTTCTCTCTCCTCTGCATAATGGATAATTTCGGATGAAGTGACTTTACTAAGCTCGACTCGGATAGTATCAAAGTAAGGTTTAGAGACAATTTTATACCCTAATTTTTCCAATCCTGTTACGAGTAAGGTCGTCATTCTATGGACTCGTAAGGCAATTTGTTTTAAACCTTTTGGGCCATGATAGACAGCATACATTGAGGAAAGCACAGCTAACAAAACTTGTGCAGTACAAATATTGGAAGTTGCTTTGTCCCTACGGATGTGCTGTTCACGTGTTTGGAGGGAAAGCCTATAGCCTGGTTTGCCTTGTGAATCTCGAGAAACGCCTATTAGACGACCAGGCATACTTCTTTTAAAATCTTCCCGTGTTGCAAAAAAACCAGCATGTGGACCACCAAATCCAAGTGGGAGGCCAAACCTTTGCGTGCTTCCTACCACAACATCAGCTCCCATCTCGCCTGGTGGCTTTAAAATTGTGAGTGAGAGTAGGTCGGCTGCAACGATTGCTTTTGCGCCTACAGCGTGTAAGCTTTGGATAAAATCAGAAAAATCATAGATCGTTCCGTCGGAAGATGGATACTGAACGATTGCACCAAAGAAATCAGCAGATGGAGTCATTTTTTTGAATGAACCAACAACTACATGAATGCCTAATGGTAGGGCCCTTGTTCGGATCACATCCAATGTTTGTGGATGGACAGATTGCGAGACAAAAAAGGATTTGCCTTGGCTTTCCTCCTTAAGGCTATAGAGCATCGTCATGGCTTCGGCTGCTGCCGTACCTTCATCTAATAGGGAGGCATTGGCAATTTCCATTCCCGTAAGATCTGTAATCATTGTTTGAAAATTGATCAAGGCTTCCATTCTGCCTTGCGCTATCTCTGCTTGGTACGGAGTGTACGCAGTGTACCAGCCAGGATTTTCCAGAATATTTCTCTGGATAACTGGTGGAGTAATACAAGCAGAATATCCCAAGCCTAAATATGATCGAAAGATTTTGTTTTTGGAGACTATCTTTTTTAACTCTTTCTGAAGAGCAAACTCACCGAGCGGATTCGGTAGATCCAATTCTTTTTTCAGTCGGATATTTTTTGGAACCGCATCATCTATGAGAGTTTCCAGACTATCGTAACCAACAACTGATAGCATTTCCTGGATTTTCTCATGGTCTGAACCGACATGGCGTCGTAAAAATGTGTCGCTGGGAGAAAGTGTCTCTTCGTAAGAATGTTCAGATTTGGTTTGGTCTTTTAATGATGGATTCACCGGTGTATACTCCGCAGATTAATCGAGTTTTGAAACAAATTCCTTGTATTGGCTTGCGTTTAAGAGTGAGGACAATTCACTAGAATTGACTCCCTTTAATTTGACCATCCAGGTTTGAAAAGGTTCAGCATTCACAGAGGCTGGATTGGAGCTAAGACTTGGATTGGTTTCCAAAACTTCTCCCGAAATCGGGGAATATAAATCTTCAGCAGCCTTAACGGACTCAATAGTACCTAAACTATCTTTCTGGTTAATTTTTTTCCCAGGTTTTGGTAGATCGATAAAAACGATATCCCCTAACGCATTCTGAGCATAATCAGTGATGCCAATGAGTGCGGTATCGCCTTCAATCTTTACCCATTCATGTTTTTCTGTGTAATAGTATCCTTCAACTGCATTTGTCTCTGCCATTTCGATTCTCCCTTACTTTATCCTTTATGATTGCGAACACTCCCTTTTATAAAAGGGGAAAGATGTACTTTTGCTTTTTTCTTTTGTCCTCTAATTTCAACGAAGACTTCTGTTTGGTCTTTGGTGTAGTCAAAATCCAAAATCGCAAGTCCCAAAGATACCTTACAGGAAGGAGAATGGGTTCCGGAGGTTGTTTTACCGATCGGTGTTTCATCTGCAGCGAAGATGGGATAGTTTTCTCTCATTACACCCGGCTCTTCTAATTGGATTCCTACAATTTTTCGTTTGGGAGAATTCTTTTTGTCGGAAAGGATGCGCTCATATCCAAAGTATGGCAGAGTTTTTTCTTTTACGATAAAACCAATCCCTGATTCTACCGGTGACCATTCTTCATTGAGTTCATGTCCATAAAGTGGATACTTTGCTTCTAATCGTAAGGTATCTCTTGCACCAAGACCGACAGGTACTAGACCAGATGATTTTCCTTCTTGCAATAAAGTATCCCAAAGTTGCAGACCGAGAGGTACTGATGTATAAATCTCAAAACCATCTTCACCAGTATAACCTGTGCGAGATACGATGATGGTTTCACTTTTGTATGTAATTTCTTGGAAGTGGTAGTAGGCAATCGGATCTAAAGATTGTTTCAGTACGCTTTCTAAAATAGCATTGGCCTTTGGTCCTTGCAAAGCCAATTGGTGCCAGATATGGCTTTGGTCTTCTACACGGCATGTACCTTTTTGGTATTTTTGCAGATGTTTGGTGACTGCTGGGTAATTGGATGCATTGGAACAGATCATGTACTTTTCAGCCGAAAATTTGTAAATAGTGACATCATCCACCAATCCACCAGTCTCATTTAAGACTGCATTGTATTGGACTTGTCCATCTTTCATCGTAGAGACTGTATTGCAGGTAAGGGTTTCGAGGAGTGACAAGATATCTTCCGAAGCACCAGTGATGAAGATCTCACCCATGTGAGAAACGTCAAACAATCCGGCATCGGTTCGAGTGGATAGATGCTCTTGGATGATTCCAGTATACTGTACTGGCATGTCCCAACCGCCGAAAGGCACCATTTTTGCGCCCAATTGGCGGTGTTTTTCATTCAATGCCGTTTTTTGTAAGTCCAAACTCTCTTTCCTTTCCTTCCAATCTAAGCGACGTAATACCATGGAAAAATATTTTCTTGGCAGTGGAATTCGATTTTTTACATAAATAGGGTGCAAAGAGAAGTATATCGAGTCATCCAACCAGGTTCCCTCTCAGGTCTTAAACGAAGAAGTGAGTCATTCGAGCAGCCAAAAGATAATGAGATAAGTGTCCGTATTCGGGCAATTGGATTAAATTTCGCAGATGTGTTTTCCGTTTATGGAATGTATTCCGCAACTCCGAAGGAACCATTCATTCCAGGCTTAGAGTTTGCGGGTACGGTAATTGAAGTAGGTAATGACTGTAAAACATTTCGAAAAGGCGATGAAATATTTGGAACCACTCGCTTTGGTGCGTATGCTACACATATCAATATCGATGAGCGCTATGTATTTCCTCTACCAAAGGATTGGTCACATAGAGCTGGAGCTGCCTACCCAGTGCAAGCTTTGACTGCATACTATGCTCTTCATGTCTTAGGAGATCTCCAATCAAAGCAAACCATTCTCGTTCATAGTGCTGCAGGCGGAGTCGGATTGTATGCAAACCAAATCGCAAAGAAACAAAATGCATATACGATAGCATTGATAGGCTCTGAAGCAAAGATAAAGACCATTCAAGATGCAGGTTATGATGATTTTATCATTCGTGGGCCGAATTTTCGTAAGGATTTAGAAGAAAAACTAAATGGAAAACGATTGGATTTGGTATTGGAATGTACTGGAGGCAGATATTTTTCTGATTCTTTTGACTTACTATCACCAATGGGTAGGCTGATTACGTATGGAAGTGCAAACTTTACGCCTAGATCATCGAGTCGAAATTGGATTCACTTAGCATTTCAGTATCTCAATCGACCCAAAATTGATCCATTAGCGATGATTTCAGCGAATAAATCAGTGATGGGATTCAATTTGATATGGTTATGGAACGAAATTGATGTCTTACAGAAACATTTTAACGCATTGAATGCCTTAAAACTGTATCAACAAGTGATAGGAGATACATTTTCATTTGAAAATCTACCTGAAGCATTGAAAAAATTTAAAAATGGGAACACAATTGGTAAAATCATCATCGATGTTTCGTAGAATCAGTATTAGTTTCCAAAAAAATTAAAATAAATTCTTACAAAAAATAAAATTTCTTTACATTTAAAATGATATCATTTAATTATGTCGTATCAAACAGCTAGATACGCCAAGGATTTGGTTGTTTGAAATTAAAGATAAGGACGATCACAATGGTTGCTAAAAAGAAAGCTGCAAAAAAGAAAGCTGCTAAGAAAAAGGCTGCAAAGAAAAAAGCTAAGAAATAGTCTTAGCAAGTTTCTTACTTCGAATTTTTTCGGAGAAAGATTGTGTGAACCCGCAGAAATTGCGGGTTTTTTCATTTATAGGCAGATATTTTTACGCAATTGCGCGTACAAATCCCCTTCTAGTTGCAAAATACCCCGATTTTTTATCCGATTGGGATCTTTCAATCCCTACAAATTGGAAATGATCCTTCTTATTGATGGAGGCAAAGACAGCCTTTAAGAGAGAATCCAGACTTGAATGCGAGACTTGTTTGTATTCCTTCCTCACTCCATCCTTATTCCAGATCTCTAGATGATCAGAATCTGCTAATTTTACAATGAGAGAGGGAAGATCATAACGTTTCATGAGGATATGGCAGGTATCTTCAAAGCCAACTTCAGTGATTTTTGTGTCTTCAAAGAACGTAAGTAGATAGAGAATAGAGACTGGCTCTAACTTTCCTGAATCATCTGGCAGTTTTTGGATTCCATCAAGGACTATGTAACGCAAATTTTTGGACTGCATCCACAACTTTAAGTCCTCATGGCGTTTCAGATTCACTTCTTCAGAGAATCTTTTTTGGAACACTGTGGCTAAAAAGAAACCGGTGGAGTCCTTTCGCTCTTGGAGGATGTGATCCATATCAAAAGGATCAAACTCAACATTGAAGTACTTGGTATATGTATCTGCCATATCATTTATAGTAACGGACAGATGAAGAAAATAGGATGGAAAAATTAGTTAAAAACTCAGAATTCTAACATCCTTCGTTCCGAATCATGGAAAAATGAATAGCCTTCCTTCTTCCAAGTCTCCCAAAATTTTTGTGATCCCTCTCTCATAAAACAAATACGTTCCTCAATAGAAATTGGGGTAAGCACTAGATAGTTCACTCGTTTTCCGTTTTCCGAGATGAGCCCATGCAATTTAGGAAGCTCCAATGTGGAATCATGGTCCAATTCATCTGTGATGTTTCGCAATACAAACCAAGAGAAGTCCAAATAGAGTTGGTCTGGGTCCTTTCTAGGATTTTGGATGCTGTGGGAATGTCCAAACCAGATGCCTGTATTCCATGGAAACTTAATCATTTCGCCTAGAACATGTTGTACCCATTGTTCGGAATGGTCTTCTACATCTGGCAAAAGTTTGAGAGCAAAAACGAGTTCAATCCGCGCAAAATTTTCAAAATCTTTGTGATACAGTTCAACACTGGGTTGGTTTTGAACACTCATACCAATCGTTGAAAATACTTTGATCCCAGGAAATTCTTTCGGATAAAAAGAAGCAATGCCTAAGGAAGGGTATTTGCCGCCATCTGCAGACCAATACTTGTCATGTTTTCCTAGTTTTTCTTCCAAAAATTGCAATCGAAGTGATTGCGCCGCTTTCCAGTGACCTTTTTGTGCAACACTTTCCCAGAATGCACGAGCGGCTTTGACTCGTTCGGCGATAACTCCATTCTCGGGATCACCTAGTGGGGAGGCAGTGATCGCTTCTTCTTTTGCTTCTTTGTGGTAACCTTGGATCCCTTTGATACCTGACCAAGGTGGGAGGTATGCATACAATTCTTCGTTTACAAAGAGAGCGAGGGAATCACCTTCTTCGGACCAGATGAAATGGATTTCACTTTCCGATAGCTTTGGCATTGCCTTCGGATTCACCACTTCCGATTCGGTGAGAACCGGCGCAAGGCCTCTTTCAAAATCTTCTGGATCCCTTTCCTTCGGTGCATCAATTAAATTGCGAATCCATAAGGATTTCATCTTCCAATCAGGGTTGTTATGTGACTGTAGGTATAGATAAATGGTTCTACCATCATCCTCTAGGAAGGCTGTAAAAGAACCGTAGGGGTTTGTTTCTTGGTAGAGAACTTGTGCTGGTTGAGAATTCATTAAAATTTATGCGGTACGATTTTCTTTTTAAACTCCGCAAGCAACCTTTCGATTTCTGCGTCCATACCTTCTTCAAAGAGAATTTCAGGAGCATAGGCAGATGCATTTCGCAATCCAATCAAATCTGGTTCATCCCATTTTCGATAGCCGTGTAAGGATTTCCAAACCTCTTCAGGGATCGGCGATCCCTTCTTCTTAGCATCCAAAAATGATTGTACTGTGCGAGTGGGTGTCATACTAACGTATAGGTTTTGTGAGCTTTTGATCTCTTCCAACAAAAAATTCAAGCCAAATCAGATAAAATTGATAGGGATCGCAAGAATCGGGTTTTCTATGGATTCCAAGCAGAGTATCATTTTTCCTATGGACCTAGCCAAATCAGAAAATTTCAAAAGAATCGAAACTGCCATTCGCTATATCCGAGAGAACTTCCAATGGCAGCCCGATTTAGACCAAGTGGCAGAGCAAGTAAACCTAAGCCCTTTCCATTTCCAAAAACTCTTTACGGAATGGGCTGGTGTGAGCCCCAAAAAATTTTTACAATACACAACCATTACATATGCTAAGGAAAGATTGAAAACGAGAAATGTAACTTTGTTTGGTGCAGCAATGGATGTGGGACTCTCAGGTACGGGTAGATTACACGACCTATTCATTCAAATAGAAGGAATGACCCCCGGTGAATATAAAAATGGTGGGGAACAATTAGAGATTCAATATAGTTTTTCAGAAAGTCCCTTTGGCAATGTGCTTTGTGCTTCTACGAAAAAAGGAATCTGCCATCTAAGTTTTGTGGAAGAGGAAACAATTGCACTTTCTTCTTTAATGGACACATTTCCAAATGCAAAGTACCGCCAGGCTATGGATCCCTTGCAGGAGAGTGCCCTTCAGATTTTTTATCAAAAGTGGAATCAGTTGGACCAAATCAAACTTCATTTAAAAGGAACTCACTTTCAATTGAAGGTGTGGGAAGCCTTATTGAAAATTCCCAGTGGAGGATTGACGAGTTATGGAAACATTGCCGAACAACTCTCTCTCCCGAAAGCAGCGCGTGCTGTAGGCTCGGCTGTAGGTGACAACCCTGTTGCTTACTTGATTCCATGCCATCGAGTGATCCAATCTGGAGGAACATTCGGGCAATACCATTGGGGAGAAACGCGAAAGATTGCGATGATTGGATGGGAAGCATCCCAACTTGCCCTTAGTAGGTAAGACTATGATTAATATATCAATGTTAGAAGAGGACCTAAATCGAGATGGCTATAGTTTAATAAAAAACTATCGAACTCCAATTGAATGTGATGAAATCAAAGAACTATTTGAAAAAGAATCTCTTTTTCGAAAGGTAGTTTCAATGGAAAGATACCGTTTTGGCAAAGGCGACTATAAATATTTCCACTATCCTTTGCCGAAAGCTATTGAAAAGATAAAACAAGAAATTTATCCTTATTTGGTAAATATCGCAAATCATTGGATGCTGATTCTTAAAAAAGATATAGTTTATCCTAATTCACTTGATGACTTCACTAAGCAATGTAAAGAAGTAAACCAAACATTGCCTACAGCATTGATTTTAAGATATGAAAGAGGTGGATTCAATACCTTACATCAAGATATTTATGGTAAAATCTTTTTTCCATTCCAAATCGTTCTTTGCTTAAGCAAGGTAAACCAAGATTTTTCTGGTGGAGAATTTGTTATTACAGAAAGCCAATACAGAGCACAATCAAGAGCTAAGGTTATCTCTGCGGATAAAGGAGACCTTTTGGTAATCACAACAAACTTTCGACCAATTTTAGGAAAAAAAGGATATTCAATGTCAACGGTAAAACATGGTGTAAGTACTATACATGCTGGAGAGAGATTTAGTTTAGGGATTATCTTTCATGACGCAGTCAGCTAATTTATTTTTCACAAAGAGCTAGGCTTTCCAATATGTGGACATTGTATGCTATCTGAATACTTAAAATAGAAAAATGGATTTATTTAAACGAAACGAAAGAGAAAATCTTTTGCCTTATGATGGGATTGTAGAATACTTAGGTCCCTTTCTGAAGCCTAAGGAGGCGAGTGACTACTTTGACGCTATATTCTCCTCCTCTGCTTGGAAACACGATGAAGCAAAGATATTTGCAAAGCACATCATTACAAAAAGAAAAGTTGCCTGGTATGGTGATGATGACTTTGAATATATATACTCTGGCACAGCAAAGAAGGCACTTCCATGGACTGATGTTTTATATTCGATGAAGACACTCGTGGAAGAAAAGTCACGAGCAAAATTCAATTCATGTCTATTGAATTTATACCATTCAGGTAACGAAGGTATGGCCTGGCATTCGGATGATGAAAAGTCATTGGGGGAGAGAACAACCATCGCTTCAGTCAGTTTAGGAACAGAGAGAAAATTTTATTTTAGACACAAAAAAACGAAAGAGACAATCGCAATTGATTTGGAACCAGGTAGTTTACTCTTGATGAGAGGAGAAACGCAAACTAATTGGCTACATGCATTGCCAAAAATGAAAAGGATACAAACTCCCAGAATCAATCTTACTTACCGACAATTTAAGTTAAATTAATGAACCATCTTTGTATGCGAAACCAAAAAGAAACCGATCAATAATAATCCTTGAGCCAAAAGATAAGTAATCCAAGGAACTTGGTATTCCCAAACAGGGTGTCTTGTTCCATTGATTGTTGTCTCACCCATAATAGCATCGGATGCAATAAAAAATAGACCACCCAGCAAAAGAAACAACCAAACACCACCGAATTGAATGTATGCATTTGCCGTTAGAGAGACAAAAAATGACAAAAGCAATCCGTAGATAAGAGCAGATATCATTATAGGTTTTGATCGTTTAGGTTCATATACTCTAAAATAAAAGATAACGCCAGTTAAAATTAAAAAACTTAGACTAAGTAAATATGGCACGATTCCTGAATATAGCATTGACCAAGGCAGAATCTGAAAAAAGGCAGATATGTAAAAGAGCTGAGCCATCGCAAAACTAACAATACCTCCAATCAATGGTTCGCCATTATTTTTAAGAGCGATAGGGAATTGCAGGTTAAACCAATCACCTAAGAAAGAAAAGATGATTGCAAATACTGGTGCTAAAAATACGGATCCGCCTAGATAGAAAAGTAAAAATGCAAATAACAATATTTGTATAGAGAAACCAAGGTAGGTTCCTCGCGAAACCTCCAATCTATTTTTTGAGTTTTGGATGGGTCGTAAGGTATACCAATGGATTAAAAAAGCGACACAAATGGAGAGAGGGATACAAACCAAAACTGCATAGTAACTCATAAGCCACTACATTCGTTCATTTGTCTCCTCTGACAATACGAAATTTCTTAGATTAAGGGCAATCTTGGGAAGGCATTTCTCGAATCCAATCATAGATCAATTGAACTCCCTCTTTATGGACGAGTGCTCTTCCGATTTGTGGCATCATAGCACCTGGATCTTTTGTCGCCATACGGTAATGTAAGATCGAATCTTCTGGATGGCCTGGCACTACGTCATAGCGCAATCCACCACCACCCTTGCCGGCAGAACCTGGCGTTTTACATACACCGAAGTGAGAGCGATCAGTCTCATCGTAAGATAAAATGAGTTTGGAATTTATACCACCAGCTGCTCTTGTTTGGTGGCAATGGGCACAATTGATATCCAAGTAGGCACGTGCCCGATCTTCAATAGTCTCTTTTGGATCAAAAGCATTGGCTACTTTGGGAACACCAAACATTGGCAAGCCAACTAATAGACCTTTTGTTTCCATAAGCTTTAGCTGGTTTTCAGTACTACCTTCAAATGAATAGGTTTTGTTTAAATGCCTTGCTTTGATTCCAATTGGTACAATAGTCTGGGTTCTACCTTCATAGGCTTGGTGGCAAGAGGCACATTGGTTTCGGGAAGGAACGGTATAAAAAAATGAATCCTTTTCCCCTTTTTCATTTTGAAAGGTAACTGGGATAGACTCACCCGCGTATGAAATGAAAGCCTCAGTATTATCCTCATTCCAAACATATGACACAGCAAACCAACCTTTGGGTTGATGAATCAAAAGTCTTGTCTCGATTCGTTTGCCACTTTGCCCTGAAGAAGTACTAAAGTTTGCAGGAAGTGAGAACGTTTT
Organism: Leptospira ryugenii; assembly: GCF_003114855.1. Lineage (NCBI taxonomy): Bacteria > Pseudomonadati > Spirochaetota > Leptospiria > Leptospirales > Leptospiraceae > Leptospira > Leptospira ryugenii. Next base: position 673,623 of record NZ_BFBB01000008.1, read on the forward strand.
GGAAATGATACTACCAATAGGAAATTTGAACTCCTTTTCAGAGTCATATTCCATATTGGTTCCGTCCGGTAGGAAGATCACTCTATCTTTCGTTGCATAATCTGAAAATAGTGCCGTATTCAAATCATAACGAAATCCATTTGGAATCGGGACTAGTCCTTCATTTTTGATGGAAGCAAAAATTTTGTATTGAGAAAGAGACTCTTGGATCTTTACCTCTGTTCCTTCCGAGTTTAGATTTGCTTTTTTTGAACAAAAGGCAAATGAACATACGGTAAATAGTAAACAACTAAAGGAAAAGATTCTCATGTCATGTCCCTCATTTTCTATGCATTAGCTTTTTGGGAATTGTACGGGTAGACCTTCAAACTGAAAGCCTTCACAATCAAATCCTGCTTCAGGACTCCCACCATAAGATGGGGAGTCGGAGGCGCGGTAAATTTTTGTTTCACCCCTTGTGACAGCATTCTTGATCGAATCTTTGGTTGGGTCTTCAGAATTGTTGAGTAAGGCAGGCAAATTTAGATCAAGTAAACTTGGTTGGATCTTTCCTTTATTATTATTTTTTAAACAAATGTGATTCGCATTGCCTGCTTGGTTTCCAAACCAAGTTGTCATGACAAGGATTGTAAAACCTGGTTCGACACCATCATACACAATGTTCGGAACAGGTTCTGCCGCTTTTCCTTGGCTTACTTGGAATTCATTGAGTGCATCGGCAACTAGTTTAACGAGCAAACCCAAGGGTCTACTCTTTTCATCTGTTTGCCCATTGTCAACAGCCTTCCCTGATCCATCTTGGAATATATTGTCGTGTAAGTAGATATTATGTGCTCTCCAATTGTTCATTGGCCATTCGGAGAAATTTGGCGTCTCAGAAACGAGACCATTCATGATTCCGATATCTGCTGTATTGTTATCACCAAAGGTATTATCAAAGATTTCAATATCGCGAATGGAAGTAAGAACCATACCAACACCCGCAGGCACCGTTTTTACGATTCCTGTGCTTGCGAAGTTGGGATTGTTATTTCCAAAGATTTGGTTTCGGTGGACTCGGATGTTTCGAGAAACAATGGTATTTTTGTTTAGGTCATAAGCCAAAAAGCCACCCGTATTATTTGTAACTATGTTGTCATAAACATCTGCATTCACAGTGTTTTCAATTTCTAAACCCATCACATTATGTTCGGCACGGTTGTTTCTTACGAGAGCGTTGATACATTGGCCTACGTAGAGACCAGCGTCAGATGCGTACGAAGTGTCCGTATTTTGTAATAAAACATTTACAACATTTACAGGATAAACTCCATAGGCACCGTTTTTCTTTTTATCTTCGCCAAACCGAGCCGACCAAGTAACTTCAATGGAATCTATAAGGATATTTTCGGAAAGCCTGATTTCCAAGCCATTCTTTGGGCTATCTAGAATTTGTAGGTCTCGAATGGTAAAGTTGTGAGAAGCTTCAATGTCTACGCCATTGACATTTCCTGCATTTACAAATTGGATGGTTGTTTTCTTTTTCCCTGCTCCTCTGAGCACAATCCCATTTGTTCCTGAAATAGAAAGTGAGTTGTTAAAGATAAACTTGCCGGCAGAGAGTTCAATCGTTGTGCATTCTTCGAGAGAGTTTAATTTTGTTTGGAGTTTTTGTGTGTCCCCTGGTGTAAACGCATAACGTTTTTGTTCTTTGCCTTGGCAGTAGGTTTCGGAATCAACAAACTGCGAGGGGAAAACAGGATTGGTTCTTTTTTCCTGCCTAGAAATATACAGAAAACCCAAATAGAATAGAGGTAGAAGAAACACTACCAGAACGACCAAGACCAATCGATTTATTTTTGCCATACCAATCCTCAGTTCCCTCGTGAACCGAGGAGAAACGTGACCAGAATAGAGAAGATTCTACCGCCTGGCAAGGTAAAATTGTGGACAGGTGTCGATCGTGAAACCACCAAAATAGGTCTTTTTGGCTAGAAAAGGGAAAGATTTTGTGCTGGGATGGAGCGGGTGAATTTGTGAATAAAGCTATAGTTTCGTTGGTTTTTGTCCTCTTGTCCTGCCTCTCTACCCCAAAACAATATCTGGGTGTTCAAGATACAAATATTGATTCAAAATTAAATGAAATCATGAAAAGGGAGACTGTGAATCTTTTGGTTCTGGTTCCTCGAGAACTTTCTTCTACGAATTGTTCCTTTTCTGAGGAAGTATTTTTGGGTGTGCTAAAACAGTCGAACATCCAAATGGAATCTCAGCTCTTAAAGTTTCATGGTAAAAATACTAACTTTCATTTGGTGGATCGGGATAGTTTTTCCTATTTACTGGAAGAAATCAAAATACAAAAATCTGGATTAACTTCTGGTCAAACTGCACAAATCGGTAAGATGTCAGGAGCAAATTACATCATTGTCAATTCGGGAAATCTGAACTGCTCTGGAGATAATAAAGAGTTAATCGCTAACCAAAGTTCCAAGTTAATCAAAATTGAATCTTCCATCACCGAAGCCATTGATACAAGCAAGCTTGTCTTACGTTACGACGATTCAAAACAAGACTTCATATTTCATAAAGGATTCATCAACGGACGTGCGGTATTGTATGACCCCGATCGCGAATCCTATGCCTGGTCTGAATAGCTATTTAGCTGTTCTTTAGGTTAGTAAACAAATTAAGTTTCAAAAAAAAGGGGGCCATGCCCCCAAACCATCATCCAATCACTCTGATTGGATGGTCAAGGTTGAGCTTGTTTGTGAGCTATGTCTAAATTGATTTACATAGGTTAAGAGTGGGTATGGATTTGCATACATTGGATCGACGTTGTCGATGGCAAGCCCAAGACGAGTGCCTTTAGGGAAATCGTGCGCTACAGCTTGTAAATCCAAAACAAGATCTGTATCCCGACCGCTGCTAGTAGCCAGTGTACTGGTTCCGTGGGTTATCAGTGTTCCAGTTCCCCAAGAATCAACTTCATATAAGTAAACAACAGAGTGAGGACGACTGACTGCAGAATTAATTCTAGCTTTATAGGTTATCTTTCCTCTTACTTTTAAGATACTCGGTAAGGAGTCTGATAAATACACCATGGCATTGCTTCGGTCAATTAAGTTTACATTTGTTTTGACTGGAACAGAGACTGCACCATCTAAAATCTCAGATACCAAGGGCACCCCTGTAGTGGCCGCTGTCGCTCCCGCAATGATCGTATTTGATGTGTTACTTGTATTGTTAGAGGTACTGATTGAACCAGGTGTTAAGTTAAACATACCCATAGGTCTAAGATGGTAAATGCGACTCACTTGGTTTTGGATTGGCCAATTGCTATAAAAAACACGTTCACTAACATGTCTTTTTTGGATACTGACTCTTGGTTTTGACATGATCCCATTGGGAATTCCTTTTAACCAATAATCAAACCAATCATATGCATTTGTCCAAACATAGTTTTGTAAGCCTAGTACTCCTCCAATCTCTGCCGTCGCATGGATACCATTGTTGAGGTCTAATTTTTTCGGAACTGTTAACCTTTGAAAATAATCCAAAATTTGATTTGGCTGGAAAAGATTGTCTTGGGAGTTACTAGATATATATACTGGTTTACCTGTTGCGTTCAATGCTGAAACAAAGCTGCTAGGTGAACGATCTCCTGCCCAATTGAGAACGGATTGTACATCTCGGTTATCCAAAAGTTTTTGAAAATTTTCTGCAATAATGGGATCCATTCTTCCTGTGAGATATCCAGAAGCTATCAAAAGCAATCCCCAAACAAGTCTTGGGGTCTGGTTGCCATACAACGAGTCTGGCAAACTTCCCCATCCACTCATAGCTACTGCAGTTTTAATTCTTGGTTCTTTGGTGGCACCGAGAAGGGAGATACCTGCGCCATAGGAGATACCAGCAATCCCAATGTTTTCATTCACTGGGGAAACTCTTTGCAGATAATCAATCGCACTGGAAAGATCTTCCATATCCTTGGGACCCGCTACATTGATCTTTCCTTCAGAAGTACCAAATCCTCTTGTGTTATAGCTAAGTACTACATATCCTTTTTTCGCTAATTTTGCCGCCGGCACAATGTATTCATATTCGTTTAAGGCCCAGCTATTGACAAAGATGATCGCTGGATACGGTCCTACACCCGATTTTGGTTGAAAGATATTTCCTGTTATCTTCGTGCCATCATAGGATGTGAAGGAAACTTGGTCATTAAAGGTAAAGCTCCCGTCGTTTTCAGCTGCAAAGGCAGCATCGATTTGACTTCTTTGCGAAGCATTTGAGAGTGCTAACTGTTCGGCACTGGACGAGGTTCCTGTTTCTTGGACAGAACCAAGTAAGCCCAATATGGGAACTGAAGAAGGGTTTTTGTTTTCGCTTGGTCCGCAGGCAAGTGTTAGGGAAATCGCCAGGCAGCTCAAAGCAATTTTTGTTTGGTAGTTTTTCATAAATTGTCTCCGCTTTGCCTCCTATTTATCATAAATATGGCTTGCATGCGTCTAAAATGAGAATTTTAGTCGTTTTTTTGAGTCCAAAATGATCATTTTTTCCCTTTTTTCCGTACAAAAAGTCCGTAAAGGCTTTCGCACTGTAAGCCATTTTGTTGGGTAAGGCAATGCTTGAATTCTTAGGATCTTGGTTGTTGTTCGGTGCTTGGTTTCACCTGCTCCTTGCCTTACACCTGTATACAAAACATGGTAAATCTAAGGGATTTCCCTTTGCCTCTATTTCTGCCATTGCAGCGTCTATTCTGATCGTTTATGCATACTTGGTCTTTAAAAAATTATCTCTGGGAAATGCATTTCTAAATCATGGCTATCTCTTTGCAATCTTCCTGATCCCAGCTAGCATGCAATATACGATCGAACAATTCCTATCGAATGAGTTTGTGGATTTCAAGAAATGGTATCGATTCTTACCCTTCTTTCTCTCACTGATTGTCTTCCTTGGGTTGCAAACAATCGATCCAAATATTGGATCAAGTCCACTGCACACAAATTTCAATAATGGTTTTCTTTCTTTACCAGAGTACTTTGCTACACTTGGCTGTCTCTATTGGATTTTTACATTTCTAAAGATGATCCATTCCTACAGAAAGATCCTCTTTCATAATCCCAATCCAGCAGCCGCAATGGGTGTACGGATATTGAGTATGATCATCAACGGAAATATTGTGTTTGCTGTTTTGATCTTGGTAAGCATCCTCTTTCGCTGGACAGAAGGCTTGTATTCCGCGGCTTTCCTTGCAACTTTAATGGCAGTGATTGCCTTTTTACGTTCACAAGCACAACCCAACTTATTTAGTGAAATACTACCAGGCCTGCGGCAATCCTACCAAACATCCAGGATTTTGAACTTAGACCTAGACGAGCTACATACAAAGATCCAGAGACTTATGGTGGAAGAAAAAGTCTACCAGGAAGAAAATTTAAACCTAGCTAATTTTGCTGAGCGGCTAAGGATAAAAGATTACCAATTGAGTGAATACATCAATGCCTATTTGGGAATGAACTTTAATCGATTTTTAAATGAGTACCGAATTGAAGAAGTTTGTAAAAAAATAGAGGAGCAACCAAAGGTAAATTTGTTACATCTGGCTTACCAAGTTGGTTTCAATTCGAAAGCAAATTTTAATATTGCATTTAAGTCAGTTAAGAAAATGACTCCAAGTGAATATGCAAAGGGAATAAAAAAGCCACTTACATCTGTTAAAGTGGCTAAGAGAAAGTGATTATTTTTTTAGGGAATGAACCAATAGTTTCGCAGCAGATGCCCCTGAATTTTGCTGTTGTCCAGTAATCAAATTTCCGTCTTTGATCGCATAAGAAGAAAAAGGAGCGGCAACCTTAAAGTTTGTGCCAGCAATTTTCTTTGCCTCTGTTTCAATTCGGTAGGGTTGGATCTTTTGGCCTACAGCTTTGTCTGCATATTCTTCTTCTGCATCTGCGAAACCGGTCCATGTTTTTCCTTTTACGAGGAGGTCTCCATTTTTCAATTTGGTTTCCAACAGTAAAGTGGTGGAATGGCAGACAGCAGCAGACGGTTTCCCTGCTTCATAAAAAGAAGCAAATAGATTTTGTAATGCAACATTTCCTTTAAAGGTATACATAGGACCTTGTCCTCCCACTAAAAAAATCGCATCATATTCTGACGGGTTTACATCTGTAAATTTTTTAGTATTTTGTAAAAGTTCTTGGAATGATTTTTTCTGCAAGTATCCAAGTGAGATGATATCATGAGCCGAATAACCACTCTTATCTGTTGGGTCAGAATAGGCATCCATATATAGTTTGCCACCTTCCGTCGAAACAACTTCTACAGCATAACCAGCTTCTTGGAAAACAAATAAAGGATGCGTGAGTTCTGCAGCCCAAAAGCCTATAGGCCATCCTGTCTGCTGAGATACCGAAGGTGAACTCACAACCATCAGTATTTTTCCTTTCGGATTTGATCCGTGTGGATGGACATATTCGGTAATCTCTTCAACCTTTCCTGAACACGATAGAATGCTAAAAATGAAAATAGATGTTAAGATGAACTTTGTTTTCATACTTTTTCTCCTAGATACCTTTTACAGAATAATCATTCTGTAACAAGACATTCTCCAGTCAGGATCTACCGAAAAAGGATATACATCATGCTTAGGTAATATACTAACTAAACAGTAACTATATTTCTAGAAGGAAATATTATTTTGATATTTGTTCCATTTTCAAAAGTTGTTTCTAAGTTTCCATTTAATTGAGAAACAAGGTTTGATACCAATACCAGACCGATTCCAGAAGTTGATTCGGAATCTGCTCTCCAGCCAATTCCATTGTCATACACATTTAATTCATATATTTCTGCACTGATTTGCAATCGAACCTCCACGATTCCCTCCTGTTCAGGAGCAAAGGCATGTTGGAAAGAATTACAAATTAACTCATTTAAGATTAGGCCGAGAATAATGGCTCTATCCAAATCAATCGTTAAATCAGCATCAACATCCATATGCAAAGAAATAATGTTTTGTTGGAACATAAATGTCATTTTTAATTGTTCAAGTATAGATTCAATGATTGGTCTTAAATGGCATCGCAGAATGTCTTTGGATTGGTAAACAAGGCGATGTACGGAGGCGATCGTAAAAATTCTGTTATAGATAAATTCAAATGCTTTGATAATTTTTTGATCCTGGATAGAATTTTTTTGAAGAGTGATTAAGCCGGAAATCATCTGAAGGTTGTTATTGACTCTATGGTGAATTTCCATTAAAAGTTTTGTTTTGATTTCAAGACCTTCTTGGATTAGCTTTTCATGTTGAATCCTTTCCGATTGAATTCGATTCATAGTTTGGATATATAAAAACACTAAAAAGAATAACGTATGTAGATCTTTAAAAAAACCCTCGTATTCGTCTAAAAAATTCCAAAGAAAACCATGTTCAAATATATTCGATATAAATACGAATGTTATCGAAAATGTATAGGCGGACAGAATAACGAAATCAACATTCTGTAGTTTTTTTTGAAAGATATAGGAAACTATTTCAATGAGAGCTAAAGTACAAAAAACGAGCCCAATCAAATCTATTATGGAAATCTCATTAATTTGGAAGGTTTGCACTGAGAATTTCCCTTTTAATGCTTAGATACAAAGAAACAACCGATAACATTAAGAAAAGATGTTCAGCAACGTTGAACAGGTCGTGGAAAAAAAATCCTTCTGTAACAGTACAAATTGTACTTAAAAAAACAAAGAAGAAACTTAAGAGGAAAAATTTAAATTTAGGGAAGTATTTTCGCTTTAAAAATCGAAATAAGATAAGTGAACCTATAAAGCTGAAAAATAAATTCAATATTTCACTGATTTCAATATTTTGCACCACGAGAATCTTTCTAAACTTCAAAAAGGAATTTTGAAAGCATAAAATAAGAAATAAATTGATTCTAGTTCTTTAAATAGAGACTGAGGTATGCAATGGTAGCTTTTTTACTTTCTTGCACGAGCTCAGGGGTAAAATCTCCAAAATTTCTTTGGGCAAACTTTAAAAGTGCATCGGCGATTGTGAAAGCAAATCCAAAGATTTGTTCCCAATTCTCTCCTTTTGGCAATGAAAAGCGATCTTGAATCCCTTTTAAAGCTAGTTTGGAAAGTTTTGCATCTAGTTCTCTTCCGACTGTTCTAATCTCAGGATTTGTTACTCGGTATTCATAGATCAATCGAGGAAAGGCTGGTTCTGACTTTGTCACCTCCACAGCTACATCTATAAACCTTTCAATGAACTCCTTCCAAGAGATAAGCTTTTCCTCTTGCAAGGCTTCGAATCGCTCAATGATGGTTTCCGCATGTAGAAGTCGGATGCCATGAAAGATGGCTTCGATATTTGGAAAAAAATGGTAGGCAGATGCTCTCGGTATGTTTGCCAATTTACAGATTTCAATGAATTTAATCTCTTCCGGGGGACGGGAGCGTAAGGCTTCCAAAGTCACTGTTAATAATTTTGTCCTTCTGTTTCGGCCTTGTTTGCTAGTGAATTTGAATTGGCGAGGCGAAAGGTCGGGTGATAAGGAGGCATCTACAATTCGATTCATACAGCGAATGTGGCATGAATCGAACAAAAGTCAATCCAGATGTCCTTACCAAATGAAGGACATTCTTAGTTGAATCAGTTAATTGAGAACGAATGAGTTGCTTAGCCCTTGGTACGAACTGATGGCACCAGTCCAACCCGATTTCCAATGTCCCCTATGACGAATGCGGTATGTCCCCTTCGGAAACGATTGTGTATCCCACTTGATGGTTATCTTTGAGTAGGCGATTCCATCACGTTTCCAATGATAAGTTGTAGAAGGATCAAAATCACGTGCAACCACTTTCCAATTGCTACCAGTCCACTGTTCCACATCCAAATAAGAGCTCCCAATTAAGGCATTGTTTTTTGGATGGGCTCCCCAAAAAACTACGGAAACAGGTGCACCTACTGCATAAGTAGCCGCCGGTTGTGTTTCTACGGATCCAAAACTTTTGAACCAAGGCACATCATCAAAAACCACACCTGTTTGGAAGGTCGCTTGGAACTTACTCAAATCTGGTGGAATGGGTCCTGTCGAGACATTCGAGCCATTCTTCAATGATATGGCAAGTTTCGAAAACTCTTGTTCATACGCTAACAAAGTGTTCGGTCCAAATTGGGTCGAGGCACCTTCGTATTGTTGAGAAGAGTACTCTTCTTTTGTTGTCACATAGGATGTGTATGTATTTGCTAAAGAGGAAAGAACAATATAGTCAGTTTGGAGAATATTTTTCACGATAGCGCGAAGCCTTCGTCCCGCCATTGTTGAGACCTCTGCTGGCACAGCAACAATCGCCAAATTTCCAATTTTGAAAATTTGTAATGGGACAATCGGAGGAGTCCAAGGATTTCCATCAAAACTTGCAACACCGGTAGGAATTAAGACAGGTTTCTCTTCATGGCATAGTTTGTATGCCTCGCTTACCGAAGAAGGCCAAAAAACACCCAATACGCCACCAAAAAAGCTAGAAATAAATGTCTCACGTGCATTGTCATTCCAATCCAATGAGTTAACTGTGACTCCTTCGTTAAAAAAATCAACGATTACTGAATTGTCTTCCGTACTGCCTGCAGCAAAGGAAGCGCCCATTCCAGCAGGACATGTTGCCTTACCCACGCTACTCACAAATAAGTTTGAGAAGTTAACGTAAGTATGACGAAAATCGACAGAACCTAAAATTGGGGTCGTTGCATTTTGGTATAGGCTTTGCGCTCTTTGCAATTGGCGATCAGCAATTAGGTTTTGTCTCGGGTAGTCATTGATACCATCTGCTGGTCCCCAAAGATTAGGGGTAACATCCCCTGCATTTGATTGGGCAAATGCAGCAACAAAAGTAGAGGTAGCAGAATAATTTGTACTTTTACTTTTTTCGAAGAGATAAGATGCTAAGCCTTTATGGTCGCCACCAATTAACTTATTCGTAGGGCCTATACTTGTTGGGTGAACTGCAAACCAGTTGATTGTCCCTAATTCGCGACCATCTTCAGCCACAAATTTCAAAAGAGTCATTTTGGTATCTACGCTTGAATTATAAAAGTTCCGCTCTGAGATTGGGTTTTTTTCATATGCGACAATTGAGCGATTCATACTTGCATTAGTTAAATCACCTTCGTTGATCAAAATTTTTCCAGGAACTAAATTTTGATGCGCACGTTTGATAGATTGATAAATACCATCTACAATAATATCGTAATTTTCTTTTATGAATCCTGCCGTCGTAGCATTGTAGAGAAAATAATGGGAAGAACCTCCTGGACCGCTATGGGTGTGGGTTGCAGAGATCAAAACATTACGATCGTTGTAGTATGGCGCCAAATTCGGATCAGATGCTATTTTTTTTGATACACCTTGTTTGACTGACTGAAAGACTTGTCCTAAATCTGCGCTGACAAATACAACACGCTGTTGTGAATTGCCAACGATAAAAGCCCTAGACCAAAGTCGCATATATATTCCTTCTGTTTTTTGGTCAGGGTCTGCAAATCCCATCATGCCCACTTCAGCAGCAGGACCTGTGATATCAAAGATTCCAGCACCGACAAGATAAGGAGAATTTCCTAAGCTAGGACTCTCCGTAGATCTGACAGAGCTTTCAGTCCATTCATCATTCGAAACAATATTTGCATTTGAATTTTCAATTCCCACCAAACTTAAAATAGGTGCTGAATTTGTTTCTTTTTTTCCGCATGTGAACAGACTTAAGCAGAGAACTAAAAATCCCAGCCGACAGAAGTCTTGTTTGAATTTCTCTATCATACTATTTTCCCCTTTTCCCTCCGCTTGAGAATTTTATGTCTAAATGAAGGAAACGGCTAGAGCTTTCCCGTAGTGAAAATATTGACAAGCAAATTTATCGACTTCTGTCGAGTTTTTATTGAACGCCGTTTATTAATTTAGAAAAAAATAATCGACAAATGCCGAATATTTTCCCGTGTTTGGAGCTTCCTTGGGAAATTGGATTCATTTTCTTGATTTTCCGAAGGAAAAAGCACAAAATTTGAGGTGAATTGACATGGCTTTAATTTTTTTCCGAAGGAAACTTGCGTTTTTTCTCGGCTTTCTACTATTTTTTTCCTGCCAAGCGAATCGAAGTCCCGCTCCCTTCCTTGGTCTCATAGAGGGTACTCAAACAACGATCGATCTCAACTCTGCCGAGAACGCTAACCATCGGTCGACCGCCGGCTCAATCTTTCATGAGCTACCAAATGGAAACAGTTTGGCGGAAAGAGAGGTTTTTGATACGGCGAAATCCTATCTCCAGACAAATGATAGGATCTTTGTAGATGGAACTGGCAGAGAATTTCTATTCAGAGGGTTTAACATATCTGGAAATGTCAAATTGGCTCAACATGGTTATAAACCTTTTGCAAATGAATCGGACGCTGAGTTAGCTTTTCAAAGATTAGGCAAGACGACAGGTTCAAATATCATCCGTTACACGATAGCCTGGGAGGGAGTTCATCCCGCAGTAGACACTATTGATTATAATTATCTAGATTCAGTAGTATCTCAATTAAAAAAAGCGATTAACAATCGATTCTATATACTTCTCGATTATCACCAAGATCTATTCTCTCGGCATTTATTTAACAAAGATTCGTGGCATACAGGTAATGGTGCGCCCAAATGGATTACACAAGGTGGGACTTATCCAAAGGAGTATTGCGGAATTGTATGTGCCAACTGGAGTCAGAATGCATTAACAAATGAGGCAATCAGAAGGGCATTCCGAAATTTTTGGAACAATGCACCGCTTAGTACGCAAGCTGGAACAAGACGTATGCAAGACGAGTTTATATGGCAAATTGGAAAATCTGTATCCTACATAAAATCAAAGTTAAGTGATGAAGAGTTTTCCTTTGTATTGGGTTTAGATCCAATCAATGAACCTGTTGATGGAGGTATGGAAGGATTAACGCCTGCACAGTGGGACAATCAAAAATTATGGCCACTCTACCAAAAATTGCGAATCAGCTTAGATCAAAATGGGTGGCAAAATAAGAAGATCTTTGCAGAACCTCTTGTTTACTGGAATACAAATATTGGCCAAGCGATAACTCCTGCGACTGGAGGAGGGTATTTAGAATATCCTCCAGGGCAGAAATTTGTTTTTAACTCGCATTTTTATGATGCCGCTAGGATGGGTATCGATCTAACAGGAATTGACAATGCAACTTATTTCCGTTATCTGGATGATATACGCAAAGAATCCCGATTTATGCAAATTCCTGCTTTTTTGAGTGAGTTTGGAATGTGGCTGAAAGGAACGGGCGCAAAAGATACAGCGAGAATGATCAATGCCGTATACCAAGCTTTAGAAGTTTCAGACATAGGCGAAAATCCAAAATCAAGGTTTGTTGATTTTTATTCGAACCCTGTTTCGGCAACACAATGGCACTGGGATTTTTATTATGATAAACATTCAGAATATATGAATGGGAATCCCTCGAAGCTCATCACAGGTAAGGATGCTTGGAACGGAGAGGACTTTTCAGTTGTTGGAAATTATGGAACAGAGTTTAACTTGGATAAGTATGTCATCCAAAGAGCATATGTAAGAAAGTCGCAAGGAAGAATAATGAGCACCTATTATAATGCAGTAGGGTCCGATTCCTGGAATAAAGTTTTTTCTTGGGGAGCAATTAAACCTGGCAATTCAGAGAGCCAATATTTTGGAGACCGTAGATTTTTGATCATTATTTGGAGAGGTAGAAATTCCAGTTTACCTACCGAAGTTTACCTTCCACCTCATATAAATCCAAACCAACTGATTCTACTTACGGAGAACCAGGTATATAATAAAACACTTGGTTCAACCATACAACAAAAGGTGGATGAAGCTATATGGTCAGTTGAACCAAATCGTGTTGCCGACTCTGGAAATTTAGTATTTATCTGGGATGACCCAAATGAACTTGAAACAGGAGATTCTATCCATTATGCCTTGTTAGTGGATGGAAATGGACTGAACCTCTCAGATGCTCAATTAAGTACCTTGCAGACTAAATTAACACAAAGAATCATTTTAGAAAAAAAGAGTCCCGTCTATTTGATCGGAAAAATGACTCCCTCTGGATATCCTGCACAGTAATCTGGTGCCCTATATCTTGATAAAAGGTATAGGGCTCTGAAGATTAAAACACATGGCTAAAATTTACAAATAGCTGCTCATCTTCACGGGATTTGGCATAATCAATCATAATGATAGTTGCTTGGTTCCATGCAATTCTAAGCCCAAGCCCTTGTGAGTAAAAATAATTTTTTAGATTAAGCTTATGCTCATCATCCCAAACTCTTCCATAATCTAAAAATGGAACCAAATTAAACGTAAAAAACTCGGAACCTAACTTTGCTTCGGCGAATTTCCAGCGGATTTCTGTATTGCCCCATCCCATAGTCCGACCTACAAAACGATCCTGTTTGTATCCTCGTAAAGTCCGAAGTCCTCCCAGACCTCCAACCAAACCTTCTGTTCCCCAGAGATTGCGGTATTCGAAGAAGGGAGCCTCACCATCTGTTAGACCCAATCCAAATCGATTGGCTACGACTAACTTATCAAAGATCTTAGGGAAAGGACTCCAGAAATGTTTGATTTGTGCAAAGTATTTGTTGAATTCGAAATCGGAACCTAAGGTTCTCGCATGTTTTTCATACGTCACTTCAGCAAAAATTCCGGAATTAGGATCTGGCTCAAAATCTCTTGTATCATACACAAATCCCAATCGAAGAGAGTTAACATATCCACCGTGGTAACCTAAAATTTTCCCGGCCTCATTATCTTCTGTGAGCCTTGTTTTCGCGTTTGGAACATCGGCTGTCAGTTGGTCATACAGGGGATCTGTGCCGCGAACCTTTCTCCCATCGTAAGTTCGAATGATATTGTCTGAAATTTTCAGTCCTGCTACTAGACGGACAGTCCCTCCTACATATGACCGTTCTCCACTAACAGTAGCCATCGGAGTTTCAATCGTATAACGATTGTACATACGGTCAGTTGTAACAAAACCTGGGCCTGATTGTAGACCAGTAAGAGTTTGTCCTCCAAAATAAATGGGATCAGCTGAGGTACCAGGTCTGTAATAGGTTAAATTTGTTTCCTGGTCAATGTACTTGGAATTTGAGAATTTTCTTCCATCAGGTTGATTTCTATCAAGATAACTCAAGGGAGACATACTATTCTCCCCAATTCCGAAGTACAATGTAGTCGGAGTAATGGTCAAAAAAGCATCTGCTCTGAGTCTCCATTGCGTATCTGCTACAAATGGCATATCCAAACTAATCTGGTGGTATTGTGCATTTTTGTTTGTGTTGAAGTATTGTCCAAATAGACGAGTGCGATACGGAGTAAAGAAGTACAAACCGTCCGTTTTGGGTCCGTTATTGTACAAATAAGCACGTGCTCCATATCCTATGCCTTCATTTGGGTCAGAATTTACCAATGGGAGACCAGTGAGGTAATACCCTTCCTTTTTATCTTCGATGTCCTTTTTGCAAAGTTGTTTGGAGGGATCCATGGGGAAGGGGAGGAATTTGGGAGGTGGGTCTTTTTCACATCCAGATTGGGGAGAGAATTCCTGTGCTTGTAGCGATTGTATGAATAAGGTAATAGAAAAAAATACAAAAGTAAAAAGAGTTCGGAATGTACGTTTCCTTTGGCGTCGCATAGGCTCTCAGGAAACTAAGTCGGGACAAAAAGTCGTCAAGCCAAAAATGAGCAGTCACTCATTTTTTTAGGTGCGTTCCATCACGATTAAAGTGGAATCATCGTCTACTGCTTCCTTTTTGGTGAATTCGAATCTTTCTTTCCAAAGCCTATCAATCATCTCTTTTGGGGACAAAGAATAAGACTTTTGTACTGATTGTATCCATCTTTCTTCACCATACATTTCAGATCCTTGATTGAAATCTTCATAGACTCCGTCACTGAATAGGCAGACTTTATCTCCTTTTGCAAAGGCTCTTGTTTCCTCCTGAAAGGTTTCGTTACTTGCCCATCCAATGATTCTTCCCTTTGGTTTGATGCTTTCTACTTTGGAATTTCTAATCAAAAATTGAGCAGGGTGGCCAGCGGAAACGAAACTAATCCGATTTTCTGTCAGGTCAATTTCAACTAAAATAGCAGAGAATAACATTCTTACGCTCAAATACCTTTGCACAAACAGTTGATTGATTTGGAACATGATATCTGAAATTGACTGACTTCGGGATAAAAAACGATCACATTCACTTTTCATGATCATCGTTACCATCGCTGCTTGTACACCATGTCCGGTCGCATCAGCTAGAAAGACACGGTACTTATCATCAGAGATCCTCCGATAATCAAAAAAGTCTCCACCGACTTCAGCCTGCGGAAGGTAGAGGTAATCAAAGAGTAAACCAGTATACTCTTTGTTTTGTGTCATGATAAGGGATTCTTGCAATTTCTTAGCAAGGTTTAGATCAGCATGGATTAGATTTAAAGAGTCATTCAATTGTTCTGTTCTTTCAGCAACTTTTAGCTCTAAAGATTCTGATAAATCTTCGGAGACTTGCAATGCTCTATTGAATTTGATCGAAAGAAAGTATGCTTGGCTAAAGATATAAAAAATAAACCCTAAATGACTGATGTAGTTTGTTCTAAAGATTTGATTGTAGGCTAACATATCAAAAGCAGAAGTGATCAAAAAGAGTGTCCATCCCGTTAGGAAAATCCTCGCACCAGGCATTTGAATAAATACAGCTTTGATTAGGACGAGGAAAAAATAAACTCCTGACAAAAAAGAGCCAACAAGTAATAAGTTAAAAATCCATTCTATCTTAAAAATGAAATAGGATAATGAGAAGAAACTGAAAAATAGATAAATGCTTTGGTGAATCTTCTTTCGAAATAGATGTGTAAAGTTAAAATAAAATAAACTAGCAAGGATGGGGGTCAAAACCATAAAGGAACCCACATCTAAGTACCACTCCAAGGTGACTGGAAAATTTGGAATTAATTTCAAAAGATAATGTTCTTCAGTGACTAAAATTCTAGAAAACATGACAGCGCAAAAAATAGCGAATATTAGGCTACCCAGTTCTTTTTTTCTTTGGAGAAATAATACCAAATGGTAAAGAAACATGATACCAAGGATACCTAGAGAAACAAAGTCTGTAAAATGTTGTCTCGATTGGAGGCTGAGGATACTCTCTGATGTGCCAAAAAGAATCGACTTTCTTGGTCCTGGTTTGATTTCATCTTTGTTTGCCACCTCTATGGCGATTTCAAATTCATTTTTATCGATAGCGAAGAATAGAGTAGGACGAACGAGAGATCTTGTTGTATCATTTAGATCTTCCCCATAACGCCCGTTTTCATGGACCAAAATACCATCAACATATAAGCGGTAAGCTTGTGGGAACTCAAAAACTTTGATTCCATAGATACCTGTCTTTGGAAGGGAGTGGAGCTGTAAGGAGTAGAGCGCTCGTCCCGCCAAAGGGTAACGTTCCGTCCAGGTTCCAGGAACAAACATATAACTCAGGCTCTCTGTCTCTTGGGTAGAGAGTTTTGAATTCCAGCGAAAGATCCATTCACCATCTAGCGATACCAGGGAATTTAAATCGAATTGTGATAGGTCAAAACGTCCACGAACAGCCTTTGCCTGCTGGAATTCTGACTCCGCATGACAGGAGCAGATAAGGGTAAGGCATAGGAAAAAAAGCCATTTCATAGGCAAAGACTCTACACGATCTCTCAGTTCTTTGGAAAGAAAAAAATTTATGCATAAATTTTTGAATTTCGATTAAAAATGAGTTCTTAAAAACCAGACAGCGGAATGGCAAATTCTCGATTGCCAATGCCAGGGTAGGCAAACTCTAAGGAGAGTTGATAACGGTCTAGTATAGGATCTCTTTTGTAGTACAATCTCATATCCTGCTCTTGGGTTCTGTAAAAAAGATATTTACTTTTTATAAACTGAAACATCTTTCCATACTGAGTCTTTTCTGCATGGGAATAACCAGTTGGTGGGACATTGGGACTGATACTTGCAAATTTCAGGTTCCCAGTTAAGAATGTTTGGGGTTGGTCTAACAAAAATTGCGTTGGTACATTATTTGAAAAATCAACGATCAATGCGATCGAAACAGAATCACATTTCCATTTCAGTCGTACGCTTGGATCTTTTGTAGAAAAATCCTCTGTATGGATTTCCCACTCATTGGGTCCTTTACATATTGATTTTGATCTGTCATCAATGTTAGGTAAGTGAATCGTTTGATTTGGCGTTTGGGAAAATACAGAATTCTCATAACTTACCTGAGTGATTAGACCATGTGGAATGAAGAGATCACGCTCGATAAAAGATATGTATTCTTTTGTGAAACTCTCACCTTTTGTTTTGATCATTTCCTCAAACAGTGATTTGCTGAGATTGTCTACAAATTCTGGATAAAATCTTGTGCTTGGATCAGATTTCTGGACGGCTTTAAGGATTGTTTTGTCAGCCATCTCCTTTCCTACAAATAATCGGTACTTCCAAAGTAGACTTGGAATAAAGTGGAAGTCAGATTTAAAATTGGATTCTATATTTGGATTGTATAGACCCAGTGCGTTTTGTAGTTGAAAACCTCTAACAAAGAGTTGGCGTTTCACTTCAGGACAGGTACGTGCATCATATAGGCTAGGGTAATCCAAAAAACTCGCAGCAAAATAATCGGAAAGGCCTTCACTCAATGATCTGCCGATAGAGTTTTCTCCCATATACTTTCCTGTAATTAAATGTGCATACTCGTGGTAGATAGCATCGGGACATGAGGCTGTATCAATAATTCTATCACTTGCAAACAGACTGATGCCTGGAAAGGACCATTTTTGACCGAACCAGATTTCAGAGTCCTGGTTGAACTGGCTTGGGGGGATGGTCAATGCAGTGTTGCGTAATTTTACGTTTTTATCTGTGTATTCATTGGGAGAGAATGCAAAGGGAGCATCAATTCGAATGATTGCCCTTGGTAGAGATTTCGCATCTTTCTGATCCAACTTGTCTAAGATCCCGATAAAATTTTGTTCTGCTTTGGAAAGATGATAGACTAAGGTCATGATTCTCTTATCTTTCATTGCTTCTTCCAAAGATATGATCTCTTCCGACATGCCTCTGTGGATTTCGAAATGTTCAAAGATGAGTTTTTTCTCTGAGGATAGATGTAATTCAGTAATCGGAATCTCTCGAGTCATAAACTTTCGTTTGTTTGTTTCCCAATCGAGGATACTCACTTTTGGTTCATTTGCCAAAATTTGACTTACACTTGTTAATGCGAAACATAAAATAGCAAACTGGAATGAATGCCTAGATCTGTTTAAGAATTTGAATATCATAGTTGCTTGCCAAAGCGAATCGTTTCCAAAGTTTTTTAGCTTTGGAAACGGATTCATTTTCAATTTATAGCCCCACTACCGATGCTTCATACAGCTTGCCGGTTGCTAAGGTAGTTGCTCCGCCTGAAGAGATGATTAAACCAACGAGAGCGACGACAGTTATAGATGCAGCTGTGTTTTTGAATACATCAAAATTATCTCCGTGAAGATAACTTCCCGTTGCTTTCTGCAATTTTACAGAACTTACGATCTTATCCCAATCTTGGTCTAGGGTACCCGCAAACTCTGCATCCTTGATTGCCTTTGTAATCCTTGCATATTCTGCTGGAGAGACATGTGCTTGCACATAGGCATTTGCTTCCTTCACACTCATCCCACTTTTTACGATGGATCGTGCTACTTCCGGTACGGAGCTTTGTGTTCTAATGCTTTCTGCAAAGGCAGTTTGCACAAAGAAGGCAAAAACGACTAATAAACTAATGTTTTTTTTCATGTTGAAATCCTTATGTTTTGTTTGATGGTTTCTCAGTGAGAGAACCTCATCACACTCTTAGGATACGGCTTCAGGGAAAAAAGTTCATCGTCTTGGATCGAAGGAGGCAAAAAAGAATGTCCGCTTCGATCGAAGTGGACAAGTTGTGGTATTTTATTCAGAACCAACACAAATGGTCTTTCATTGCTATGCCCTAGCCATCCTTTAACAAAGATTCGGCAAACTTGGAAGTGATTTATACATGCGTCCACAAGTGCTTCAGTAGAAATCTTTCCCTTCCCACGCACTTGGGTCATTGCTGTGTTTACCTTGTGAAACCGATCCCTGAGCTAGAACATGAAACGGATTAGGTTACCGTTAAGCTTCGTTTCTTTGATTGATTGAATCATAAGAAAATGAAAGGATATTGGTGCAAAGACGATGGATTGATAACCAAAGGCTCTCCCTTGGAATTACAATTGTCTTTCTCGAAATTCTCTCGGAGAAAGTCCTGTGATTTTTTTAAATGCTTCATTGAACGAGGACTTCGACCCAAACCCTACGTCATATGCAATGGCTAAAAAAGATCGATCAGGTTCTTTTTGGATCAATCTTTTTGCCTCCTCAATGCGGTATTGGTTGGTATATTGGTAGAAACTCATCTTCATCTCTGTATTTAAAAATTCTGAAATCTGATGTGTAGATAGATCCAAGCGATCTGCAATCTCTCTCAGACTTAGTTTTTCTTCTTGGTAGATTTTTTCATCGCGGTAGAGCTTCTCCAACTGTTTCCTGAGTTCTTTCAAATCTAGTTTTCCGATCTGAGAGATTTTTGCTTTTTTTTCTTCGGCTACAATTTTTCGAACTTCCAAAAAAAAGTCCGGGAAGGCTTGCCTGAGAATATAAAGGATAATCAAAAAAGTCCCTATCGTAAATCCCGTCATGCGGTAATCTATCTGAGCTCCACGTATGAGAATACAAATAGCATTGAATGCTTCGAGGAGACAAAAAAGGATAATGATAAGTCCAATTTTTATTGTTGTACTTTGTTTTAGAGATTGCCAACTAAACTGCTGAACGAGTCTTAAGAAAGCTTTTATCAAAAAGAAAAAGTAAACAAGCAGAGAGATAGAAACAAACATCCTGGGACGGTCTGCTAATCCCTCTGGCAGATACTCGATCCTTATCTCTTTTTGGTATACTTTCCAGGCGACGAGACTTAACAGTAGAATCGAAGAAGGAATGAGTTTTAATCCTAATCTGCGAAAAGATCGAACGGAGCCGCTCGTGACACTTAGTAGGTATTCATCCAAAAATGCACCTAACAAGGTAACGGCAACTGCCTCCGAGAGATAAAAGAAGGGCACCTCTAAAATCAAGCGTGTGGAAAGTAAGTAGAATTGGAAAAGAATATAGGCCGTAAAGAAAAATACAATTCCCAAGAGAGTTTGTTTCCGTGTTCTGTGGTAGCTAAAAAACTCTCCCACAGAATACATCAGTGCGGTAATTGCTGAACCTAATAGAAAAGAATCAACCAAAGGATTCGCTATCTGGATTTTCAAAAAATTTCCACGAGCAAGCGAAGAATCAAATCAGTTTCATTGCTAATAATTGTTCTGCATGGTCAACAAAAGTTTCGGAAAGTGGGCGGTATTCTAATCCCAAATCCTTTACACTATAACTGTGGTCGATTTCCAGGGGTTGGTCTACGTTTTTCTCGGTATAAGACCAATTGAGTCCAAAAAACGGACCAATAAGATATACTAAAAATTTTGGTAAATTACCCGTTGGTAATGGGAATCTTTTTCCATAATGAGCTCTTAAGATATCAGCAGCACCTAACATAGGTAGAACCTGGTTAGAGAGAATATGCCGACCTTTTGCTTCTGCTCTAAATCCAGCTAATACATGTGCTTTGGCTACATCTCTCACATCTACAAATCCCATGCGTGTGTTGGGTACACCAGGACGGAATGCACCCTTAAGCATATTTCTCATAAAATCTACACTTGTGGCATCCAGTCGTTTTGAGAGAGAAGGGCCCATCACAAACGATGGATTGATTGTCAAAAGATCCCAACGATTTTGTTTATTTACAATTTCCCAAGCCTCGCGTTCCGCTACTGTCTTTGAATAAGAATAAGGTTGGTTTGTAAGAGAGCTTGTTGTATTCCAGTGTTCTTCTGTAAATGTGTGGTTCGGAACGGAAAGTGAATCAATATTGTCTCCAAGGATTGCTGCGACGCTGGATGTTAAGACAACTCGTTTGACAGAAGATGTTTCATTGACAGTCTGTAGTACATTACGTGTGCCTTCCAATGCAGGTTCTATCAATTGTTTTTGTGCGTCCTTGATCCCTGAGATGAAGAATGGCGAAGCAGTGTGGATTACAAGTTCTGCACCTTTCATTGCCTCATGGAAACTCCGGGCTTGTAGGAGATCTGCTTCAAAGAATTTTAGTTGGTTTGGGTATTGTTTCTGCAAATCGAGGAGGTGTTCGATTTTTCCGTGTTCTGACAATTTACGAACAGTAGCGTGAACTGTTTTTCCGTCTTCTAACAGATAACGAATGATCCAAGAAGCGATGTAACCTGCTCCCCCTGTTACTAAGATAGGTGATTTGGGATTGATACTGACCATGGTAGTTTCGAGTCTTTCGAGTGTGCTTTAGTCGGCAACCTTAATCTTTCTTCCAAGTGAAAACTCTCTTCCACCCAAACCGATCTCTCGCTAGAAAAATTTCGAAGTTTGCTTTTAGGTAAGAGTATAGAAATTTCTTGTAGCGAACATTTTTGCAAAATACCCGCCACAAGATCCAAATTCTATCCTAGAATTCTGTTCCGTCTACTTCAGATTGTTTGAATGTTTTTTTACCTTCGGTAGTGAGGACATGATAATTCGTACCTTCTTGGATGATCACGCCTTGGATACGGTTTCCATTCTTAAGAATGAGTGTTTCGGTAGATTTACCTGTGATTTCTTCTATACGTTTAAGCAAAGACTCCTTTCTTTCTTTTGTTCTTACGCTAATCTCTGTTTTACGGCTTGTTTCGCTTTCTAGTTTTTGTTTTTCTATCGCAATTAATTCTTCAAACTCTTTCAGCTGTGTTTGTACATCTTTATTGTTTGAGGACTCAACTTTGATTGGCGATTGGCTTGCAACTTTATCTACTATTTTTGTTTTTACTTCTTCTGGGCTTTTGATTCCCTCATCTAGTTTTTGAGAGGCCGCTGAAATATCTCCCTTTTTTAGAGATTCTTTTATTTTTGGTAAACTCTCTCTCAATCCTGTGTCTTTTAAAATTTGATCCGTATACGTTTTCGTAATGGTTACTTTTTGACCTGCTTCAATGATTTGTTCTTTGTTTTGAAGTGTAGTGACCAATGCATTTACAGCCTGCGATTTTGTTTTTAGCTCATCTGGTAACGCCTCGATTTCAGAAATATTCGGTCTTGTAGCAACAGCTCCCTCTAGCACTTGTAAGTCGACATCACCACTGTTATTGATCTTGGCAGAAAAACTAGTCCCTCGAACGCCTGCAACCATTGTCGGCATCGTAACCGATACCTTATGATTTTTGGGAAGTTTGTTGTTTATTTTAAAAAGTGCCGTACCTTTTCTGAGTACGAGATTGACTTCTTTTTTATCAGGAAGATTTGAAGGCGATAGAGAAAATTCTGAATCGGCTTTGACACGGATCACAACTCCTGAATCAGAATCAAGGATCTGCATATCACAAAGAGATTTTTTGCCAGTGAGGAGAACATCGGATTCTGTTATTGTATCGCCTAGCGAAAGTTTTTTGTCATTGGTCCTAACGTCGCCCACAACGAAAATGACAACTGCACTCGTTTGATTTGAGGTGGATGAGTTTTCAAATTTTGAGTCTGTAGTCCCGTTTGATTGACTTTCACCCTTCTTACAAGCTAAGGAAAATAATAAAAGAATTGCTAATGAGATCTTTAATTTGTGAATCATAGTGTTCCTCTAGTCATACAATTAAGTGAGTCAAATTTTTTTGATTAGCCAAGCAAAATATTTCTATTTTGATCTCCTTAAGAGTGAAGATTCAACACTTAAAGATAAAATCTGTTCATTCTCAAACGGTAAATGCAGTAAGGAACAGTTTGTCTGCTCCCTATCTTCCATTTCTTTCCTAAATTGGAATACCTTCTTCGATCCAGACCGAAACAGAACCACCTCTACAGACAAACTCTGCCCAACCATGCTCATTTGTTTGGATCGCATCTGGACATTCCCCCATGAGATCTCTGTATCTCTGGTTTGGTTTCCCTGTTTCCATCCACTTTCTCCCTTCGGCACCATCGCTTAAGAGGACAGCCAAGCTATGAGGATGACTCGGACTACCTAACCTTGTCCATCCTATGCAATTGAAATGATCAATATAATCGTATTGCGGGCCATGTGCGTAGAATTGCCTCGCACTCATCAGTAAATCTAATTTTGATCGTAAAGATGGAATGTTGATTTCATATTGGTTGCCATCTTTTCCTTTGTCAACGTATTGAGCACCATAGTAGTCAGCAAAAAAAATACATGGGTAACCTTGGGAACGTAAGAGTATCATCGCATATGCTAATGGTTTAAACCAAGTTTCGACTGGAGATTCCAGGGCTTGCAAGGGTTGTGTGTCATGGTTTTCAACAATGGTCACGGCAAAGAGCGGAAACTCCTTCATCAAGGTATTGTCAAAGATGGTGCGCATGTCAAAATTCCCACCCGAGCGACTCGCTTTATGAAAGTTCAAATGCAGAGGTGCATCAAATAAATCCATTCGTCCTCCTGCATTTCCAATGTACCAAGCAAGAGTTGGAAGATCATAGGTCCAATATTCACCCACACAATATAAATCTTTTTTTGCGTAAGCTTCCAATGCATCCAACCAGGTATTAAAAAAATCTCCATTGATATGTTTTAAAGCATCCAAACGAAAGCCATCTGCTCCTAATAGATCTAAAGACCACTTCCCCCAATGAATGAGTTCTTGTATGACTTCTGGGTGATTCATATCTAAATCACAACCCATCAAATAGTCAAAGTTACCTGATTCCAAATCAACTTTTCCTTCGAAATCCTTTCCCTTCATTTTCCAAATTGCTTTAAAATTTGGATCTAAAGAATTGTAATCTACAGAATCAAAATGTTGCCAATTCCATTTCATGGTGGAGTATTGATCTCTTCTGCCTGGAAATTGAAATCCAGTCCATGCCCGGATTTTTCTTGTCTCGCCTAAGGAATGATTTCTGTTTTGTGGATGGTATGGTGTAGCTTCAAATTCTTCTTCAAAGTCTGCTCCCATTCTATGGTTTAGAACGACGTCGATATATGTCTGAATTCCTTTTTCTTTCAGTAGTTTCACAGCATTCACATATTCTGATTTGGTTCCATATTTCGTACGGACTGTTCCTTTTTGGTCAAATTCACCTAGGTCAAATAAATCATACACTCCATAGCCCACATCATTGGCCCCACCTAAACCTTTGTAGGCGGGTGGAAGCCAGAGGGCACTAAATCCTACCTTAGCTAAATTCTCTGTTTCCTCGGAGAGAAATTTCCAAAGTGAACCATCTGAAGGATAATACCAATGGAAGAATTGCATCATTGTTCCATTGAACTCTTCTGAAGGTTTTCTGGCCTCTATTGAACCTATATGATCGACAGACCATGTCTTTAACTCAGTTGCTATTTCCTCTGCACCCAAGGGCAATGACTTGGTTCTGGTTTGGAATTCGGATTGGAATGAATGGAAGGAAGACATACGGCCCCCAAATCGAATGGATTTGTGTAAGATCTTAGGAGCATACACGAACCAAGGGAAAGAAACAAGGATTTCTTTTCTCCCTGTCTCCAAGAATATGATAAGATTTTAACCTAAGTTAAAAAAAAACAAGCCTTTGCAATTCTCTATTCTTTAGGAGAAAAACAATGAATCTTAAGCCAAAGCTCATTTCCCTTTTCATCATCAGCATTCTCTCGGGAGGATTTTTCCCAGTGTCTGCCAAACCAAAAATCTTAATCGTGATGAGTGCCGCATCCACATTGGCCTTGGATAATAACCCAAGCTACCCAACGGGAGTGTTTATAAATGAACTCTATGAACCCATTCGCACCCTTGACCAAAAAGGATACGACTTGGTCTTTGCAAGTCCCAAGGGAAAACCAGCTACTATGGATCCTGAAAGCTTAAAGGATAAATATTGGGAAAGCAAAGAAGCAAAAGAAGAAGCCATTCGTTTCTTACAAAGGAACGCCTCCTTCCAAAATCCAGAGGTTTTAGAATTGGTACTTCCTAAAAGTAAGTCGTTCCAAGGTTTACTGATCCCAGGTGGGCAAGGATTGATGTCAGACCTTTTGTATGATCCCACTCTTCCTAAATTACTCGAGACGTTTCAAAAAGAGAACAAAGCCATTGGACTTGTTTGCCATGCACCAGCCTTGCTCACAACTTTAGACCAAAGTGGGGATGCTGAGAACTTTCTATTTAAAGGGTACAGAGTGAACTCTGTGACAAGTATGGAAGAGTGGTTCATTGAAACTTTTGTGATGAAAGGTACTCCAAAGGTGCGAAAGATATCCTCTCTACTTGAAAAAAGAGGTATGGTTTATGAATCTTCCTTTTTACCCGGTAGGCCGTACGCCGTCCGAGACCGCAATTTGGTGACATCCCAGAATCCGTTTTCTGGTACACGCTTCACCGAACTGTATGTCGAGGCTTTGGACTCTTTGGCGCAAAAACCCTAGCTTTGATTCGGCTTAGGGCGACATTTGTAATCCCTAGGTAGGCCGCCTGGTCTATCTGGGAGATGGAATCCAAATGCTCTCGGTATTGTTCTAGGAATTTTTTATACCGTTCTTCTGGTTCCAGAAGGAGAAAATCGGCAACTCTCTCTTCTTTTTTTAAATACAATTCGGAGAGAAAATCATTCAAAATAGAAAGGTAGGAATTGGATTGGGATAAGGTTTCGAACAAGAGTCGTGAGGGAAGCACAATCACTTCACTCCTTTCCATGGCTTGGATCAAATAAGTAGACGGTTTTTTTTGTAAGATACTTGGGATACTTCCCAAAAGACCTCCTGGAAAGACAAAGGATTTGATCCATTCTTTTTTCCCACGTTTGTATACAAGTTTAAAGCAACCGGACACTATGTATCCGATTGAATCCAAAGCTAGTCCTTGTTTTGCGAATAGTTCTTTTTTCCGTAAGGAAATAAGCCTTCCTTTTGAGTGGAAGAGGGAGAGGAGTGCTTCTTGGGACTTAGGTAACATCTAATGAGTAGAACTTTGCATCTTTGGTGAATGGATTACAAGCCTTTTAGTCGGAGATGGCGAAAATCCGGATGACCTGTTCGATAGATACCAATCAGAACTTCCCCACAGTAGAAATTTATACCTTCTCTTAGAGCAAGTCACAGGAAGACCAAAAGTTTACATCTACAACAGTAGAAATTTATACCTTCTCTTAGAGAGTATAATCACCCCCATATCTGACCAAATCTACAACAGTAGAAATTTATACCTTCTCTTAGAGTTATATAAATAAATATCAGTGCAATATCTACAACAGTAGAAATTTATACCTTCTCTTAGAGCCTGGTCAATTACGCAAGGCTTGGAACATCTACAACAGTAGAAATTTATACCTTCTTTTAGAGTTTGAACGGTAAGGGCACATTAAAAATCTACAACAGTAGAAATTTATACCTTCTTTTAGAGGTCATGGAAAAGTTGGAACGCATGGAATCTACAACAGTAGAAATTTATACCTTCTTTTAGAGGCATTGCCCTCATCCAAAAACACGTGATCTACAACAGTAGAAATTTATACCTTCTCTTAGAGTCTAATGGCTTTCTTTCTATTCAGTATCTACAACAGTAGAAATTTATACCTTCTCTTAGAGAAAATACTGGTCTGGACGCATTTTCGGATCTACAACAGTAGAAATTTATACCTTCTCTTAGAGCTTTTACTTTACGACAGACACTGGACATCTACAACAGTAGAAATTTATACCTTCTCTTAGAGACATACGAATTCGAAAGAGCGCCTAGATCTACAACAGTAGAAATTTATACCTTCTCTTAGAGTGTTCGGATACGTTGTTTGTCTTTAGATCTACAACAGTAGAAATTTATACCTTCTCTTAGAGAGGTATTTCTAGGATGAGGCAGTATTTTTGTAAATTTGCAAGGAGTTTAACCGGTTTTTGCCTAAAAAATAAACAGAATATAGGCAACAAACCTTCGATTCGGTAGATTTTGTTCATAAAGACGGAGGTTTGCATTTCAGACAATGAGAAGGTCTGATTCTTGGTTTTTTGCATATCCATACCTTGTGATCTTGCATTGTTTGCTCATCTGAAAAATCATAATGCTATCATCCTGAGAAAAGCGAGTATTGTTGCCTCTCACCATACTTTTTCAAATATTTAGCAAATTTAGTCCGAAGTTTAGTGTCACTTATATCGTACGAGATTAATAACATAGCTTACTCCTTTGCTTCAACATCAAATATAGGAAACTCTTCGATCGGTTTATTTCGCATGAAGGAACGAAATCGGGATGTAGGATTCCATATGATCTCAATGGATTATGCTTTCAAGCTTGGCCTTTGCCATACAAAATTTAGCCAGTCTTTGTTGCTAATTTTCCAACTCGGTTTACCTAAGGATTCATCATCGGTTTCATTGATAACATGTAGATTCATCAATCCTTTTAATGCGATATGGTAGGCGCCGTTTGCATCTGCATCCTTTGGTTCTTGAGAACTAGCATCTAGTGAATTAAAGAATTTACCATCACTGCCCACCACCGGAGAGAGTATAAAATCCCTTTCTTCAAAACCCTGTTCACCATTATTTTGACGAAGCGATGTAAGGATTCGTAAATAGGCAATGAGCTTCGAAAAAAAATCTTTGGAATCTTTCTCAAGAATCCTATCTACTAAATCTTCACCATCTTGGTAATTGCAATCATTGAAAAGTTCTTTTAACTTTTGGTTCACATCTATCTCTATTGTTGAAACAGAACCATTCACTGTTCGTTTTGAATAAAAACGTTTGGTTGGGGTTGAACAAATTATCCAGGTACGCGTATCTGGAGCATTCTCTTTAGTAAAGAATTGGTCAGTCGTAACTTGAAATTCAAACCAATCTCTATCTTGGTTATATCGAATTTGATCAAATTTCCCGATCAATTCTTTTGCTTGGTTTACATTTTCATAGTTTAGATGCAAAAAATTGACGAAACCTGTTTTAGGATCGATTTTACTTGTATTCCAAGCAGGAACATAGAAAACAAAACCTGTTTGTTTTCCCATTTTTTCAAAGCTCACAAAGTTATCCGTTAGTTGGTATGCTTTTAGGATACCTCCTGGTTCATCCATTTCTTTATCCTTGAAAACCAAAAAATTTAGCTTTTCAATGAGCATTTTTTCGAATTTCTGATAGACTTGCCGTTCTACTTTCTGGCGACCACGTTTAAATCCAAAATTTAAATCTTCTAGAACAACAATGGCATTGTGTTCTACCATCAACTTTGAAATTGTATGTACCACTTGGGACAGATAGCCTTCCTTTAACTCTTTTATATTCTCGATGGACCCCCACGATTTTCTTGCCTGATCTCTTTCTATCTCTTTTTTGTGCAATTTCTCTTGATAATTTATGGCTTTAAAATTTTGGTCATTTTTTATTAAGTTTAAGGATTCTTGCCGAAGTATTTTCCCATCTTGGTCGATTAAAGATAGATACAGCAAGTGGCGTTCCCCGCGATCAATTCCAATGATCTTCACATCTTTGTTATGTTTCAGATAGGAATTTACTCGTGCATTGAACTGTTTGATTTCTCCTGATTTAAAATTGAGTGTGATGGGAAAGTGAAACTGAAATTTGTCTTCTGTGAATCGTTTGTCCTTAAGGATAGGGTAGCTGAATCTTCCTTTTAGGAGTTCAGAATGATGTCCGTATCGTGTGATATTCTCATCATAGTGTATAGATTTTTTGCGAAAAAATACTTCCGCCTGTCCGTTTAACTTAACAATAACGTCTTTTAAGTTTTCTTTTTCAAATAAAGATTTAAAGTAAATGGTATGTAAATTAGGTTTTCCGCCACCTTTTTTATTTTGAGAAAAGTCCTTATTGTAAATCTGAAAGAGATATAGTTTACCGTCTTCTACCAAAGTATCAATATATTTTTTTGAAATCGGTTTGAATGTTATCTTATACCCTTGTGATTCAACTTGTCTATAAAATTGTGAGATATCTTCATAATGACTAGTTTCATCAAATTTGAAATTAAAAACACTCCAATCCTCATGCACTGCCAAAGATTTCTTATAAAAATCTATGAGTGTATGGAGTGAATTGATACTGAATTTATCTCCTTTTTTAAATCTGCCTTCAGAATATAATGAGGTAATTTCATCAGAAGGATTAAATTTTAATAATCCTTTTTCTGAAAAGAATACTTTTGGAAGCATATTATTTGCGCCCGGAAGTAATTTATAAACCATTTTTTGGATCGTTTCTTCCCCAGATTGGATTTCTGGTATTGATTCAAAAATTCTATTGTTTTGTTTATCCAGTATCCCTAAATAATAATTGTTGGTATCTCGGAAGATAACACTCAAATTCGATGTTTCTTTGTTCTCATCCCATCCATCAAGAAGTGTAGAGTTCTTAAAATTTAATTTGATTTTTTCATCTGAGTATTCTTTTCCAGTTAGATAGTTTCGCACCTTATTGTAAAGGCTATTAGCTGATTCTAGTGATTCCAGATAAAGTTCAAGATCATTGTAGAAGCCTAAATCCTTTTCATCCTGAACCTTCTTTGGTTTTAGAGGTTTTAAAAAATTTTGTAATAGTTTAATCGAATCTAGGTAGTTCTTGATTTTTTCGATACTACCTTT
This sequence comes from Leptospira ryugenii, assembly GCF_003114855.1. NCBI lineage: Bacteria > Pseudomonadati > Spirochaetota > Leptospiria > Leptospirales > Leptospiraceae > Leptospira > Leptospira ryugenii. Next base: position 703,411 of record NZ_BFBB01000008.1, read on the forward strand.
ATCTGATTTTAAATTTTTATCTTCAGGATATTCCTTCGTAAGCAAACTCTCTAAGTCAGCATATTTAGAGACAATTGCATCGAGTACATCTATTGGCTTTTTAGTCTCATCTTTAGTTTGAAGACCAGAGAAATAATCTTCGATCTTTGTGTTAGGCAATTCCTCATCAGAATGTTTTCCATATACCGAAATTGCCTCATTCAATTCGTGTATTGAATAATAATTTTTTTTGAGCCAATTCTCCTTTGCTTTTAGATATGAATTCGATTGCCTTTGTCTGTCTTTAGGATTAGCTATGTTTTCATCGAAATAGATTGCTAGTATTGTCTTAACTTTTGACCAATCACCAAATACAAAATTTGAAATTTGAGTGAGACTTGTGTCGTTTGTTAAATATATCCTATCTAGGTCAAAGGATTTTAAATCAGTAAGTGTCTCCCTGATTGCCTGTAAAAGGCTTACCTGCTTCTCCTCAAATAAATTTTTATTTTGAATCACTTCTTTGTGAAAATCCAGAAGAGATCGCAACAGTGCTTTATCAGATGAAAACTTCTCTGGTACAAAAGAATGTCTAGTTCGATCACTAAGTATCTGCTTATACAGTTCTTTTAAATTTGGAAGTTGTCTTCTATCCAATTGATTCTTTTGTCTATACAAATTGATAAGTTCATTAAGTCCTTGTATCTTCTCTCCCGACTCGACCGATTGCCCTCCCAGGATCAAATTGTACCGGTCTATGCCTTTTTGGGAAAAAGTGTACACAAAGCCATTTTCTGTAAGGAAATCCGAATATTGGAGATTTTTATCAATCCGCTTCAGATTGGATTCTAAATCTTTCCAACCAAAATCTTTGTATCTGCCTTGGATTGATCGAATGATCCTTAGGTTATCTAGATATCTCGGTAGGTTTTCGCGGATGAGTCGATTGGCAATAGCTGTTGCTTTCTCCTCATTAGAATACATATTCTCCCGATTTTCATGAAATCCAGTAAAATAGGTAGTGAAGTCCGCAAACTTTTGGATGATAGGTAATTCATCTGGTTCGCAAAAATTCAGTAAATCTTCTTTGATAAGCTCTTTTTTGAAAAGATTGCCAAATTTCTTTTTAACAACTTCGCTATACTTTCCAGTAAAACATTCTACTATTTCTTTTCGCATTATTCCGGAAATTTCTTCCATGGCTTTCTTATCTCTGTCAGACTTTTCTTTTATAAAATAAAGTTCAGAATACGATTGGATAGATGCTTCCATGATCGCGGTAAAGGAATCGGAGGACTTCTTTTGTAGATAGGCGGATTCAAATGCAAGGTCTATGAAATCTTTATGATAACGATCTATAATCTTTTTGACTATTTTATAATCTTCTGCAAGAATCTCATCCTGCTTCAAAAGATCCTTTTTGATGATCCAGTCTAAAGTTTTTCCAATTGGTTTTAGTTCAAAACGAAGTGTTTTCTGTAAGCTGTATAAATTTGTAAAGTTTGCGAGATTCTTCATATTTTGTCCCCATCTATCTGAGAGACAATTTGATTAGACCTTAGCAAAGCAATGCAATCTTTTTTTAAACATTACGACTGCTATTTGAACATCTAACCATAGTATATTTTACACTATATTTCTGTTTACCGGACAAACTAAGAGCGAACGGTAATTTTTTTTGCGGAATCGATAGCAATGGAAATCCTTTCGTGAAGCGAAAGATTGGAGCGTAAAGCGCGGTCGATTTGGAATCGATTTCGAATGAGCTATCATTTCGAGGCTCCAAGAATCGATTCGAAGCAAAGATATTACGTTCGTTATGCGAACATGTCGTAATTTTTAATCGATTTATATTCCCAAATCGGCTACGCAAAGATTTGGATTATTCTAAATGCGGTTGGAAACTTGGCAAAAAGAATTGGTAATCTTTTTTTCCAATTTGGATCATTCGAAACGTTTCTTCTTCTGTTTCCAAATGGATTTGTCCAAAAAACCAACCAAGTTTTGAAGCTGTGTTTTTTAATTTTGCAAATTCAATTGGGATTTGCGTTGCTTTTCCTAACATTGGATTACGGAGCAAGTGGATCTGTTTGTTCGTGAGAACCAGTAACCATTTTCCAGCTGTATGCTTTTGTTGTTTCGTTTCCAAAAGGCCAATGGTATACCCTTGGATGGTTTCATCCTCTTGGAGGAACTGGTGGAGGATTTTAAATTCCGGCACATACAAAAATAGAACATCGACATTGATTTCAGGGTGATTTGTAAGTAAAGATTGGATTTGAGATTTGATTTGGTCCGACGTTTGCATAATATTCCTTTCACCTCAACGTAGAAAGTGCCAATTCTGTATGTTTGTTCCAACTTTGGCAATAAAAAAGGCACCCAACTTTCGTCAGATGCCTTTTGAGACGTAAATTAAATTTTCTGATTCTTATTTTAGATTCAAAATTTCTAAACTGCTCTCACGACTAAATCGCCACCTGCTTTTACTTCACCTGCTTCGTTTTTTGCTTCGACCAAAACAGTGACAGTTTTTTTGCCATCTTTTTCAAATTTCTTTTTGATGGTTCCTACACAAGTGAGCTTTTCACCTAACTTGGTCATAGCTTTGAAGGTTACTCCAAAAAACTCTATGTCCTTTTGGTCTGCCCAAGATGTACATAGCCTTCCAACCTGCGCCATTACATACATACCATGTGAAATGGTACCATCTAATCCAGCTTTTCTAGCAAAGTCAGGATCGTTGTGGATCGGATTGAAGTCCCCAGAAGCTCCCGCATAACGCACTAAATTTGCATGTTCAATCACAGGCACATCAATCGGAGGAAGAGTTTGCCCTACTTCTACTTTATCAAATTCTATTTTAGCCATTGTAAGTTCTCCTATGATTAGTCTTTACGAATGAAAATCGCCATCTCAGCAGAGAGAATAGGATCATTTTTTTCATCGTATATCGTAGTTTTGAAAGTAACGATTTCTGCTCGACCCGTTTTGACATCGGATATTTCAGATTGTGCGTACACTTTGCCCGGATACAAAACTTTGTGGTAAGTATACTCTTCTTTCAAATGGAGGATTTTGGAAAGGTCGATCCCAAGCTCCGCCATATCGTTCCAAATTTTTGGATATCCCCAAAACATAATGACAGTGGGAAAGGTAGGTGGAGCAGGAACATCAGAGTAACCTGCTTTTTTTGCTTCTTCAATGTCAAAGTAAATGGGATTTTTTTCGTTGATCGCTAAACAAAATTCTTTGATCTTTCCGCGTTCTACGGTGAAATCAAAACGATCTAGTTTTTTTCCAACGATATCTTTTGTAACAGCCATTGGCTTTTCTCCTTAGTGTTTATCGAGCCATGCAACTAACTCTTTCAAGACGATCGCTCGTTCTTTAGGGACCTCGTTCATGGTTTCATGGTACAATCCATCAAATAATTTCAAAGTTTTGTCTGTAGATGCTAACCTTTCGAAAGCATCAATGGTTCCAGTTGATATCGCAATTTGGTCTTCCTTTCCATGGAACATATAGATGGGAAGTTTGATTCTGGTTGCAGTATTCAAAGCGAGTTCATAACAATTGAGTAAAAAATCGCCAAGGTAAGTGGAGACATTTCCGTGAACCAAAGGATCTTTTACATAGGCTTCTACAACAGATTTGTCATGAGAGAGCATATTGACATCCAATCCAGCAGGAATGGTAAGAGTTGGAAGGACCTTTGCTAAGAATCCGCCCATAGCTTTTTTGACATCCATAACAAAATCAGTTTGTACTTTGATCGGGAGTGCACTTGTCACAAGCGCATCTAAATCATCTTGGTAGTTGTCGGTGCCTGTATAGAGAAAGGTGATCGCCGCGCCCATGGAATGGCCAAGAAGAGTAACTTTCTTTACGCCTTCTTTTTGTTTGGCGATTTCGATTAATTGTTTTAAGTCAGTAAAAAAATCGGAGATGTGATTCACAACGCCTCTACGGCCATCGGACTTACCATGCCCCCTTGCATCGATTAGGTAAACGGCATAGTTTTTTGAGGAAAGGGCTTCCAATAAGTTTGTGTATCGGCCCCCATGCTCGCCAAATCCGTGGTGGACGACCATGGCTTTTTTGGCTCCAGACTTTGGTCTGTATACCTGGTAGTAAATTTTGCTGCCATCTTTGCTTTGGAAGTTGGACTCTTCCCGATTGTATGCGGATTCCCAATTGCTCATAGAATGCTAGGCTCGTGAACAGAAAGGGAAAAAGAAAGAACTTTTCCAGAGAGCTCGTCGTTTCTCCTGAACGGTTTGGATTCTCTGGACAAAAATAAGGCTCTTAATTGTTGTACATATTGAGTGAGCGGATTCTAAAGATTATGTCAATTCAGAAGGTTTGTAAGCGATGTGTTTCCCTACTGATGATGCTGGCTTTCAGCTCTTGCCTACCCCAGGTAGAACGCAGTTTAGTTGAGCTTTTAAGTTTTGCTAGGGCCCAAGGCGGCAATGGGAAAGTCTTTGTCTCTGTCACATCCGTTTTAGGTTCTGGACTGGTTCTCTCTTTGAACGGGGCTGAAGACCTAAGCGTTTCCGCAGATGGAGAGTATTCCTTTACCCGTACCCTCAGAGCATCGGAAACTTACGAAGTCACTGTCAAAACACAACCCAATTCCCCAATACAAAATTGTGTCGTGACGGGAGGATCGGGGACCTATGTCTCTGGTGAAGTGCGCTCGGTCTTGGTGAATTGTGGTTCAGCTTTGTATGCTTTGAGTGGCACCATTTCAGGGCTCCTTGGTTCTGGACTGACATTGGCAAATGGCAATGACCGCCAAACTATCAGCGCAAACGGAAGCTTTTCCTTCACAACCGCTTACGCTGCCGGAACAGCCTATTCCGTTACAGTTGCCACTGCCCCCATCCATCCCTCCCAATCTTGTGTGATTACAAACGGGCAAGGTACAATGCCGTCGAGCAATGTGACAAACATCTCCATCACATGTACGACGACCGGTTATGCGATCCGTGCTACTGTTTCGGGGATAGCTTCTGGTTCCCTCACTTTAACAAATAACGCATCTGACAACCTTGTCATAGGTGGGAATGGTAGCTTTGTCTTTCCGACAGATGTCAATATAGGATCTACATACTCAGTCCTTGTGACCTCTGCGCCAAGTGGGCATACCTGTGCTCTAACTGGGAATACAGGAACGATCGCAGCAGCAGATGTAAACATTACGGTGAACTGTTTTACTTTGCTTGCGACAAGCCCAGCCAATCTTTCCGTACTCCAACCGAACCAAAATATAGTTTTTCAGTTTTCTGCACCAATAACTATAGTTAGCTGCTCATTAGGAACAGGAAATCTCACAACAGGCGGGACTCAATCTTTTGCCGTTTCTACGATCAATATCACCAATGATACCTTAGTCCTTTCCACATCCACAACTTGGAATCCAGCTTCGGTTGTGCAACAAATCAATTGTACGAGCGCTGCGGGCAATGCATTAGCAGCCGGGACCTATACATTCCGATTTGTCATCCCATCAACAGTATCTTATGTAAGCCAAGCTTCTGGCAATGATGTCAATGCAGGAACTACGCCCGCAACTTCCGTACGGACGATCCAAAGAGGCATTGCAGTCTTGGGTGCCTGTGGAACACCACCTTGCGTTGTATATGTGGAAGATGGAACCTATGAAGCCAATGATTTTGGCCAAGATTTCATTACAGTTGTAAATGGCATTTCGTTATATGGCGGTTATACTGCTGGTTCCTCTTTTGCAACGAGGAATGCTGGGGCTAGACAAACCATAGTTAGAAACACGAGCCCTCCCGCATCCTGCACAGGTGCCACCTTTCCAAATACTGCCTGCCGAACCATTTTAGTCCCGAATACTGTTACCAATATTACGTTTATTGATGGCTTTCGGATAGAGGGAGCGAGCCATTCTTCTGAGACCGTTGGGATTGCTGTTGCTGGAGGAAGGCCCATCATTTCCAACAATACCATCGTGGGTGGTGCTGCTACAGCCTCTGCTGCTGTTCTCCTCTTTAACTTCGGAGGAAGTTCAATAGCCGATACTACTCAAGGTGCATTTACCCAAAATACGGTAACGGGTGGTTCCTGTACAGCAGGCAACTGTGTGACAGCAGGTGTTGCCTATTTTGCCACGACAGCTTCTCTCTTTCCTTTTGTCCAATTGAGTACAATCACTGGCGGAACTTGTTCCACAATCGGGTGCAAATCGTACGCATTTTATATGCCTACAGGAAACAATACAGACCTCACCGCAATTCGATTCAATACCTTCACAGGGGGTTCGATCACAACCTCTGTTGCCAGTTCCGAAAGTGCTGGTTTTTATGTAGGCAGCAACACGACTACAGGGAAAGTATATGGCAACCAAATCAATGGTGGATCAGCGGAAACGTCCATGGGTGTGTATCTGAATACTACCACCTTGCCATTGTTTATTGGTGATGATGTCTCTCGGACAGGAAATTCCATTTATGGAGGGGTGGCCAGCTCATCCACTTACGGCATTCGATCGAACCAAAGTGGAAATTTTTTCTCAAACTCAGTGCATGGCGGAAATGTAAGCTCATCCACAACGGGAATTAGTTATGGGATCTTTGTCGGTTCAGGTGTGGTGGCTCTAAATGGAAATCGTATTTACGGAGGTACGAGCACCTGTAGTGGTGGTTCCGCTTGTGCAAGTTATGGTGTCTTTTTCACAAATTTAGGATCTGGAAGCAATTTGGTCCGAAATCATATATCCGCAGGACAGTCATCAAACACAGGTTCAAGCAATGCCTACACCGCCGGTATGTTCTTAAACCAAGTAAATAATACTCCAGTTTCCATATTTAATAACATGGTCGATGGTGGCTCAAGTTCTGTGGCTATATCAGCAAATACGGCACAGTCGTATGGAGTGACACTTAGTAACAACACAATACTCACAGGGGTATACTACAATACTCTTTATTCAGGAACAGCAGAAGATATTTCCGCGCCATTGCACTATGAGTCTACCGCTTCTCGTTTCGGCGATATCCAAAACAATATTTTGTATACGCAGGTAGGTGCGAGTACTCGGATTTGTTTGGACCACAAAGGCACTACCGAAAATACAAATTTAACAACACTGAGAGGAAATGTTTTCTTTGGTTGCCCCATCCTCGTCAGATTTCCAAGCATCCAAGCAAACTCCATTTGTGCAGGAGGTGTTGTGAGCGATGGGGCTTGTGCCACGACCAATATCTCTACTCCGTCTACTTTGAATGTCTATGTTGATCCGGTATTGGCCGCACTGAGTACTTCTTATGGAATGCTATACCGATACTTCACATCGGCATCACCCTGTTCCGCTACTAGAATTGCCAACACACTTGCCAATCCGACTACCGATGCCTTTGGGAATGCAAGGCCTGGATCTGATACTTTCGTTAGTGCAGGACCGCTGGAATACAACGGGACTTGCCAATGAGGCCTGGCAATTTAGCTTAGGCTAAAATGGATTACTTTTCCGGTTCCCATCTGAATGCCAAAATTGGTATCCTTGCCATTCTCTTTTGTTTGCTCTTTGCAGGATGTAAAGAGAAAGAGGAAAGTCTCTCCATTGCCTATGATTTGGTTTTGGACTTGGAAAAAGAAACAACTTCTTTCCAAGGACAGTTTGTTGCAAACGATCCTTTAGTTTACCATTGGAAAAAAAACCCAGGTAGACAGACCTCGCTACCAACTAAACGCAAATGGCAAAATACCCAAATCACTTTCAATACAGATAAAGAACTATTTATCAACCACTCTCTAGATGCGATTTATTTTCCACCAAATACAAGTTATGAGTTTGAGATTAAGGAAGGTCAATATACCTTCGAAGCCTATTATGGATTGTTAAAAGGCAATCCCAATCAAAAAAATTCTGAAGGTGAATTGGCCATTGAAGTAGATGGTATAGTATTAGAAAAGAGGGACTGTAAGGACCAGATGGTAGAATCCTGGAATCGTCTTTCAAAACCTCTCAAGATTTCCAAACGGATCAAATTGATTTGGAAAAGCAACTCTGACCACTTATTTTTAGGTAGGCCACTGTTACTCAAAACGAATGCGGAGACAAAATACAATGTGATTTTCATCGTTTTGGACAGTGCCAGAAAGGACTTTTTTCAGACCTATGGATTCCCATACCCCATAACACCAAACATGGATGCCTTTGCAAAAGAGTCTGTTGTCTTCGAAAATCCTTTTTCAAATGGGAATTGGACAAAGCCATCCATGATGTCTTTTTTCCATTCTGAATACTCCTCTAATTTAGGTTTGGGCAACTCATGGTTTACAACAAAACCATACCAAAGGGTTGTTTATTATGGAAAACCTAGATATAATTTAGCAAATATTATGCGAAAAAATTCTTATGTAAGCCAGACTATTATGAACAATGTCTTTTTCCTGGATTATACCACTGTAGGAGTTGATTTAGGGTTTCACGACTCTTTTCAGGTCGGAATGGATATATTGGATACAGAAGTATTAACAAACCAAGCCATACAATTTGTAGAACAAAATAAGGAAAAAAGCTTCTTTTTACATTTTAATCTCAATACACCTCATGCCTCGTATTCACCACCTCCTGAACATATGAAAGCGGTTCGGGAGCTGATTCCCTCTCAAGAATTTTATCGATTTGAATCACCAGTGCAGCGTTATATGGGGGAATTACACTATACGGACCGAGAAGTCAATCGACTCTTCTCAAAATTGAAAGAATTGGGATTGTATGAAAAAAGTTTAATCATTCTCACGGGAGATCATGGGGAGTTATTTAGCCCTCACCATGATTATAGCTATCATTTCATAATGCAAACTCGGTTTGGACATGGTGAGACCCACTATGATGAAGAAATCAACGTGCCTTATTTTATCAAATTGCCTAATGATTTGGTTCCAAAAAAAAGATTCATCCCTGGACAAGTATCTTTACTTTCAATCCTTCCGACCGTTCTTGGCCTTTTGGGGATCAAACAAGATATATATGATTTTAAAGGTATAAACTTTTCTGAATGTATTTTAAATGATGAACCTTGCCCAAAAGAAAATACAATTTATACGGAAGGCCGTATGTCAGAATCTATGCGCACAGCAAGCTACAAATATATCCGTCGATATCCTGGTTTTACAACCGTAAGGCGAACGGTAGCAGGCGAACCTCATTTTATGATGGAAGAGTTATACGATTTAGTAAAGGATCCGGAAGAAAAAACAAATTTAGTTCCAATAGATGAGAGTCATCCATTGTTAGTTAAAGCCAGAAGCGAATTTCTGGATTCCAGATTTTTAAATAGGAATCGAATCAAAATCAAAATTCCAGCCTGTGAAGATGATGCCTGCAAAGATAGAGTGATCGTAAATGTCTTAGGCTCTATCTACCAGTACGAAAGTTCTGCAGATGTAAAGTTTTTGTCCTCATCTGCAAAGAATTTGCAAATGGAGATAGTGACAAAAAAAAATCCCATCGATATTACGATAGAGACTGTAAATCCAGAATTTGAGACTAGGATCCAATGCTATCGCAATGGTAGATTCTGGAACTATCGGACAGGAAGGTGGGGGATTGAGGGCTTGAACCTTCCCAGTACCATCCCTAAAGAATTTATTCTTTCAGACGCGACTCCTTTGGGCTGGGAGAGCAGTCATTTGCCTTGGGTCTATAATGATGGTTCCTTTAGTGGAGGAGCTGAATCGAGTTCACAACAAGAGATGGGCAAAGAGGTCAAAAAGATTCTTTCAACTTGGGGTTACATACACGAGTAAAAAAATGCTTTAACTCCAAGTCCAACGGTCGAATGTATAGACCAAAGTTTATGAAAGCATCTTTTATCCCGCCCGCTTTTGATTTACCCTTTGCCTGGACACTTGATCTGAGCTTTCCCTTCATTGCAAAACTATTATTTAATTTAGATAGCATCCAAATTCACAAAGATGACCAACATTTGATATCAGGATTAAAAAATAAAAGACTACTTTATCTATCAAACTATCCAACAAATCTTGAACCAGCTATCGCTTATTATGTGGCGAATGAAATGGGATCACGTTTTCATTTTATGGCATCCAGGAGTCTTTTCAATTTAGGGTTTGGAGTGATTGGCGAATTGATCAAACGTGTGGGGGCATTCTCCATCATTACTGGAAGTGCCGACAGAGATGCCATCAAAATGGCTAGAAAGATTTTATCGGAGCCAGCTGGAAAACTCGTTCTCTATCCAGAAGGGATCATGTCGGGTGAGAATGACAATCTCGCATCCTTTCTTCCTGGAGTTGCACAGATTGCCTTTGGCGGTTTAGAAGATGCTCTAAAAAAAGACCCAAGTGCTGAGCTAATCGTACAACCAGCTTTCGTGAAGTACCTAATCTCGGGAAGTAAAGAATCGATCCTCAGAGAGATTGAGAATTCACTTCAGAGAATCGAAAGGAAACTGAGACTATTTCCTGGAGGTCGCACCATACTGCGAAGGTTTTTGACAATAGGAAGAGTTCTCTTAGAAGAAACGGAATTTGAGTTAGGTGTTCCAAAATCAGAAATCGAAGGTAAGGATTTTGACTATCGTTTAGGTAGAGCTCGGCACACTGCATTGAACCAGGCAGGAAATATCCTCAACATAAAATTTAAAGATACAGACCATGCTATAGATAAAATACGTCAGTTGCTTGCTGTTTTAGATCATTTAGATACTGATTTTCAGTTTGCAAAAGAGAAGGGTTTAACACCCCAAAACATCCGTCGGGCAAGACAATTGGTAGACACAGCTTATACCTTTATCATTACAAAACCAAAGAATTTAATCCAATTTCCGAGTGCAGAACGTTTGATGGAATGGATAGGTAGCTTCGAAAAACATGTATTTGGCAAATCTGGAGATAGAGCAAGGAAAGCCGAAGTTCTTCTTGCACCGTCCTTTTCCTTGAATGAATATCTCAAAACCTACCAAAGCAATAAACGAGAAGGAATTTCTCATCTAATGACTGATATACGAAATTCTATGGAAACTTTAGTTGAAAGAGGAAGAAATTTAAGTGAACCAATCGTTCCTCCTTATTCAGTTGGTTTGGATTTACATATAGGATAGCTTTTAATCTAATATGATTGTGATATCAACGCGACGGTTTTTTGCGCGATTTTCCTCTGAATCATTGCTCACTATTGGTTGAGTATCAGCATATCCCTTAAACGAAATTTTGCTCTCATCCATTCCATGTTTTTGCACAAGTTCTTTTAGGACTGATTTTGCTCTTTCTTCGGAAAGCCTTTCATTGTATTCTTTTTTTCCGATATTATCTGTATGACCAGAAACTCTGATTTCTCGATCAGGGTATTTTTTTAAAATGGATGCAATCTTTTTTACAGCTTCTTCTGCTTCTTCCTTAAGTTTTGATTCATTAAAATCAAACAATATCGAATCCAAAGAGAAGGTGACACCTTCCTCTGTTTGTCTCACAGTAACAGGTGTTTCTTTGTCTTTCCCCGGTGTGTCACCTGACACGATTAGATCTTTTAAAACGTCTGCAGTGACTTTTTCTTTTTCAAGGGGATTTAAACTTTTTCTGTATTGGTAGATCCCTTTGATATCATAGTTTGCTTCTTGGATAGTCCCGTCCGCAAGGATGAAGGTATACGAAAGTTTTACCTCTTTATATTCAGGAAGTCCTTTTTCAACGTTGAAAAAAACAGACCCTCTTGCAAAACCAAATATTTTTACTGGTGCCTGTCCTCGTGTTTTCCTTTCCTCACGTGCATCGTAAAAAATAGGATAGGTGTAGGTGATTTTTTCTGCATTCCCAGAGTTATTTTGGAATTGCCAACGACTTCTCCCAAGCAACATATACTCCGGTTCGACCTTTACCTTAATTCTTTCTCCGTTAAAATCGAAAGACTCCTCTGCTGGTAATTTCCAGCTATCACCCGTTTGGATGGGTGCATCTGGAAAGGTTGGGAAACTCCGAAGGTTTGGCATGATGTATTCATCAGGCACAACATATTTCCCATTTCTAAAAATCGTAAATTTTGATTCGAAGGCCTTATCTTTTTGGAAAGGACCCTCAGTTTTTCCATAACGAATGTATGTATCGAAGAAAGAAAATACATCACAAGCATTGTTGTCACATCGAAGCGTTTTTAATAAGACGCGATTTCTATCCTCACGAGCTATGCTCCGGTTTCCCATACGAAAGATGACATCGTGGTATTCATTCAGTTCAAGAACTTGTCCCTCATTCCATTTCCAACGAAACAAAAAACTAGGGGAGTCGCTCGCAAACAAACAGGAGAAGGATAACAATAGACTAAAAAAAAGAAATCTCTTCACCTTCTCATCATCGGGGTAAAATCCGAAAAGATAATAATTTGTTAAAAAATGAACGGGTTTTTTTTTCAGATTGACGTCTCTTTTGGAACAAGGCATTCCGATTGGTAACATGAGACACCTTCAAATCCTGTTTTACATTTGTGTGACAACCTTCCTTTTTTCCTGCAAAGAAAAAGAATCCTTAAAGATTGCTGGATCAGAGACTATGAATTCCATGTTTCGGTATTTAGCAGCCGAGTATGAAGAGAGCCATTCCTCTATCAAAGTTACGGTTGAAGGTGGTGGCTCAGAATCTGGGATCGATCGCCTGCGAAAAGGCGAGATAGATTTAGCGATCTCCTCTCGAGATCTGAACCAAGCAGAGTTTGATGATTTACGCAAGACCGGTAATTTAGACAAAGTTCGTGTTGCCTACGATGGAGTCGCCATTGTTGTAAACCCTTCCAATCCAGTCGCTAAATTGCATCTGAGCCAAATCTCCGATATACTTTCCGGAACAGCAAAGAATTGGAAAGAGGTGGGAGGTTCTGATGCTCCGATACAGTTAGTCATTCGCAATGACAAATCGGGTACGCAAGACTACATAGAGAATCATATTCTCCGCCAAAAAGATTTATCACCTGCAGATTTTGAAAAACACAAATCAAGAAATTTTAGTCCAACAGCAAAGATCGTTAAAGACAATGCAGAGATGGCTAAGTTTATCAGTGAGAACCCCAATGCTGTTGGTTATATGGGTATGGGGAGCGCAGTGATTGACAACAAAGACAAATTAAAATCTTTAGAGTACGCAAAACGACCCAATGATCCCTATGTGACACCATCTATTAAAAATGTATATGAAAGAAAGTACAGACTGTCTAGAGAATTGTTTGTCGTTTATAAAACAGATCAGGGCGGAAAGATCGACGAGTTCATAACTTTCATCACTGGTGAACAAGGGCAGGCTCTGATTTTAAAATCTGGTTATCTAAGAGCTAGTCTACCGGAAGTAGAGGTCAATGCTACTGTGGAGCAACCGAAGTAGCATTCGAAAGTTTGAACACAGTGGTCGGTACACCAACTCCTTTTAATCGGGCACTGTGTTTTTCTATCGTAAATCCCTTTTCTTGGATTTGGTCTTGGCTACCTGGCGCATTCCAGACCGATTCTGAAATCCATATTTCCCCTGAGCTTGCCAATCCTTGCACCCTTGCTGCAATGTTCACCGATTGTCCAAAATAATCCAATCTCTCGTCGTTGATCACGGCAAGAGCTGGTCCTTCATTCAAACCAACTTTTAGGCCGATTTCATGGCCTTCCTGTTTCCAAGAATCATTCATTTTATCAATTTTTTGTAACATTTCAGCAGATGCCATTAGCCCATCCAGAGGTGAAGAAAATGTAGCCATGATAGCATCTCCCATTGTTTTTACAATGGCACCCTTGAACTCTCTAACAGTATCTGTTAATATTCTAAAATGCTCTTGTACTAATTTATAAGCAAAGAGATCACCGGCTTTGTCATACATCTCTGTAGAGCCTCTAAGGTCGGTAAACATAATGGTAAGTGATTTTACATTTAAATTGAGGTCGGGTGACAATTTGTGGATTCTGAAGAGTTCGCGAAAGGATTGGTTGTTCAATAGTACCTTTGCAGTCAAAAAAGGATCTACCTTTGTTGGAAATGCAGTATAAATTTCGTTCAATCGGTCTGGATTTGGAGTGATTACTTGGATTCCAGCATGCCAGCGAGATCGATTGTGTATCTCAAATGTGTAAGTCCCTGGTGGTAAGGATTTCGTCTTTGGTAAAAAACCCGAGTCTAGGAGATCCACTACTTGTATTTCCGGCTCAGGGTTGGCATTTGGGTCAACGCTAAAAAAGACTGCGGCATTACGATCAATAGATACAATTTGTACAACTTTTCCCTGTTCAGCATCTGCTTTCAGTGTTACTGTTACCTTTTTTTCTGTTTCAGGTTCCAATGGAAAAAAATCACGAACCGTACTTTGTATCCAAGATAGCAATTGTGAAGATTTATTAAAATTGGAAGAAAAGTAATAGCGATAGTAGGCATCAATATTGACAAAAGGGTTCACTTCCTCCTCTCGAAGGGAAGGGTGCAATTCAAAGGCAACCTCAACTTGGTCATCTAACAGAGTTGGGATAGAGACATTACAGGCTACACAATGAAATTCTTTATTCTGGATCTCATCTAATTTATGATGAGTGTGTACGATACCGCCACAGAGCGGGCAAAGTAGATTGTAAGCAAAATCAAAAAGGCCCACTTTCGTTGCATGGACAAAGAGATCGATACTTTCCTCTTCAGAAACATTCTGATCTTTGGCAAATCGCAAAGGATTAACACGAAGTAATTCTGCTGTAGCAGATTTTCGTATATAACCTTCGGCCTTACTCAAAAGCTCTGGTCTTAGTTTTGGAAATAACCTGAGATTTTCAAATTTTTGTGTGAGGATTGCATCTTTCATTGCAATTCATTAGACTCGTAGATTCCCACATACGGAAGATTTCTATACTTTCCCGCATAGTCTAAGCCGTATCCTATCACAAACTCATCTTGAATCACAAAACCAGGGTAGTGGACAGGTATCGTCTTTTTCGCTTTTTCCTTTTTCCAAAAGAGAGCAGCTATGCGAATCTCTTTTGGATTATATTGTTTCAATGCATTCCAAAGAAATTCTATTGTATTTCCCGTATCGACTATATCTTCCACAAGGATTATGTTTTGGTCTCTGATTTTTTCTTTTGGAGTTTTTGTGTATTGTACATTTCCCGAGGAACTTGTACCGTCCCCATATGAACTGACTCCAATGAAATCAACTTCATGTGGGATGGCAATTGATCTACAAAGATCGGCAGTAAAGATAAATCCGCCATTTAAGACGCCTAACAGGAGTAATTGCTCACCTAAAAAATCTCTAGCGATCTCTTTACCTATCTCCTCGACACGCGATTTTATCTGTTGTTCTGAATAGAGAACTTTCATTCCTTACCCAATTGGCCTGGAATCCAAAATAAAGTCAATGCCGCCTTTCCCCACTCCACTTCTTTCCAAGTGTTTGCGGCAAACTGCAAACCAACGAGTGCCGAAGTAGGAAATTTTGAAAAGAGCGACCGTTCAGGATTTCCTCTGAGTAAGCCAGTTGCAAATTCTTCTAGACCAGGATTATGGCCAACAATTAGAACAGATCGTACGTATTCAGGAACTCCATGGACTAAAAACAAAAGATCCTCTGCATCCGCTTCATAAATCGCAGGTTTAAATTCTGGCTTTGGCAATCGAATCATATCTTTTCTGAGTGCGTGGTAGGTTCGCTCAGTACGTACGGCAGGAGATACGTAGGCTAGATCGATTTGGAACTTAAAATCTAATAGAAAGTTTCGAAGGGCTTTTGTTTGTTTTTTCCCACGATCAGAGAGGTTACGCTCCTCATCAGACTCGTATGCTTCATCCCAATCCGATTTTGCATGCCTGAGTAAATATAAATGTTTCATAAAGATAATTATATTTTACCGAATCAGACACTCATGACAGTTCTGCTATTTTTGCATTTCTTTTTGGTATTTAGAAATCAATTCGTTATTGTTTTTACAATCGAATTTGGTGCGCATTTGGTTCAAGTGGTATTCAACTGTTTTTCTGGATTTATTGATTTTTTCGGCCACTTCATTTTGAGAGAGTCCCTGAACTAACAAATTCAATATCTCTATCTGAAATGCAGAAAAAGGGAGAGCAACATTGCTGATGCCTTTTGATACAAACATTTCCCCGTCTAAGATGGATTCAATGACTCGAGGTAGATCTGCGATTGGATCCGATTTTAAAATATAGGCATCGGCCTTGGATTTTAGAGCATTTTCTACATACATTTGCCCAGCATGCAGAGTAAACATTGCCACTTTCGTTTTGGGAGAAATTTGTTTTACTTCTTTCAGAAGATCAATTCCACTTGCATCCGGTAGGTCTATATCTAACAAAAGGAAATCTGGCTTTTCTTCCGAAAGAAATTGGCGTAAATCATTGCCAGTACGAAACTGTCCGACAATCTGAAATTTAGGCTGGTTTTTCAGAACGGATAGGATTCCCTCTGTAACAACGGAATGATCTTCTAATATGGCGATTCGAATGGGTTCCACGTGAGCTACTTTAAAACTTTTGGTTTTCAACTTATGGAACGGATTGCCCAATGCAAAGCGATTTTTCTGCTTTTGGTCTTTGCCAACCTTTCCTCCTGTAATCATGGAAAACCCTTAATTTTAGCGCAAGATGGATTGCTAAATGCTGAGAATTGGTACATTGCCAATTCAAATTTGGAGCTTAGAGGGGAATGGAGGTTCTTTTGGAAACAATTTTTGAATCCAAATGAGGTCGATCCCAAAGAGAAGTTTTTGGTCCAAGCAGGTACCCACTGGACTTCCTTGAAAAAAGAGGGAAAACCTCTCCCTAGCTTTGGTTATGCTACCTATCGACTCAATGTTTTGTTACCTGACAACCGAGAGACTCTTGCGCTCTCGATCCCCGTTTTACATACCGCCTATCGCTTGTATGTTGATGGTGAATTGGTTTATGAGAATGGTATAGTTTCCGAATATGAGAACATACATAAGCCATCCTTTCACACCAAGGTGATTGCCCTTAGAGGCGTCAGAAAACACCTTCGTCTACAGATCGATATCTCGAACTATAGCCATAAAATTGCTGGCATGAAAGAAGTAATCCATCTTGGTCGTATCGATAATATTTATTCGGAAGTTTCAGATGTATATGTCGCAAATTGGATTATTATTCTTTTTTTGAGTCTTTTATCCCTTTATCATTTCTTCTTGTATATTTTAAGAAACTCAGAAAGAGGTTCATTCTATTTAGGATTTTTATATCTCGGAATCTTGGTGATGATATTGAGTCTCGCTGAAGGGAGAATTTTATTTAATACTTTTTCCGATAGCTATTGGTTGCTTTTAGTGCGGCTCTCTAATATAGGTTTGCCTATAAGTATCTATATGGCCACAAGAGTTCTTTTTCATGTTTTTTTAAATCATAAGTATGAGATTTTAATAAAAGTAACAAAGCTTTATGTGATCCTATATATCTTAACAACCTTATTTAGTCCAAAAGCTCAGATGGCTGAGTGGACATATCTTTTTGAGTTTTGGTCGATAGGATTCATCGCTCTCGGTTTGATTTTAACTGTAATCGCTGTCATCCAAAGAAAGAAGGATAGTCTACTTTATCTCTTTAGTTTAGTTCTGATTAGTTTAGGATCAATCTATGACACTCTTTACAATGGAAATTATGTAAGTGGATTTCAAGGATTTGGTTATTACAATCTACTATTCTTTTTGGTTCCGCAAACTTATATTTTAACGCGATCAATTTTTCAAATTTTTAAATCAGAAGAGATTGCATCTAGGCAATTGATGAAAAGTAACGAAGATTTAGAAAATAAAGTGAAAGAAAGAACACTAGAATTGCAAAAAGCCAATCGATGGAAGGCGAACTTTGTATCTTTGATGTCTCATGATTTACGCTCACCATTAATTGGTGTTAGTCAGATTTTAGATGTCCTCCAATTTAAATTTAGTACTACTTCTGATGAGGAAAAGTTAAAATTCCTAAATATGTCAAAAGAAGGGATACAAAACTCTCTTCGAATGTTAAAATCACTTCTAGATATTAGTCGCTTTGATTCTGAAGGGATCAAATTACAGCAGTCACAATTTGACCTAAAGACTCTTTTACAAGATGTTGTGTCCATATTGGATCCCATTGCAACGGTAAAGGAAATCACTTTAATACTCAATGTACAAAGTGAAACATCTATTATTGCAGATAGAGCATTGTTAGAAGAAGTTTTTAAAAATATTATCACAAATGCGATTAAATTTTCTTATCCTCATTCGCAGATTGAAATCGCAGAGCGAATGAAAGGTGATTGGATCTCGATTGAGATCAAAGATTCTGGGATTGGAATGGATGAAGATGCGATTGCCAAAATATTCGGCGAGGACAACCCCAAAAGTCAGCCTGGTACAAACGGAGAACTCGGAAGCGGTTTTGGTTTAAAACTCTGTCTGAATATTTTAGAAGCTCATTTCGCCAAACTCAAGATCCACAGTGAGCCAGGCAAAGGCTCTACCTTTGAAATTCAATTTTCTAAAAATCTTAGATCCGTTTTGTTAGTCGATGATTCGGATGCCTATCGATCAAGCCTTGCTGAAGATTTAAGGCGAAGAAAATGGATCGTGATTGAAGCAAGAAATGGTGAAGAGGCCTTGGATCACTTGAGCCGCATCAAACCAAGTTTGATCATTACGGATAAAGAGATGCCGATTATGGATGGTATTTCTTTCTTACACGAATGGGAAGCCATACGGGGCACACATTTTATTCCAGTCGTGTTTATCAGTTCCGATTTAGCACTTTCAGGCGGAGAAAATTTGATCGAAAGCGAAGGATTGGATGAAATCGTGATGATGTCCATTTCCAAACTTGTTCCGATCTCCAAGATGGCTGACCGTATTACAAAGACCTTTCGTTGATTAGGAAACTAAGCTCACTCTTTCCAAATGGTTTTTGATATGGAAAAGGTGAGCATTTTCATACTCTTCCTTGTCCAAAGTCCCATAGGCAAAGTGTGGTTTTAACTCCTCTGCTTTTGCCAAGGAAAATCTTTCGATTGCTTTTTGGAGTTCCAAACTACCTTCACTATAATTTGCATTTGGGTTTAGTTCAGTGGCTCCCGGGATAGGTTCTTCCAATCCATGGCTCATCTTACCACGCAATGAAAAAAAAGTAAATGCAAGAGAACCAGCAGTACCTCGGAAGAATGCAGATTTCATTTCCGGATAACCATCCATCGAATACTGAATGCTTTGTGCACAATGAGAGAGAATTTTACCTATGCCCCAAGCCCCGACCACATGTATTTTATCATAAGATAATTTTAGTTCATCCAGGACTGTGTAAATCTGTGTTAGGTTTTTTGCTCCTGAGATGCGTTCTTGGAACTGATCTGATGATAACATAACCTTTGTTTCTCCCAATATTTGCTGCGTAATCAGTATTGAACCCGTCGCTATACTATTTTTCAGAAAACGCTTTCGATTCATCGTCATTTGTCCTTGAATACAACTGGCTTTTTGTCAGATTTTCTCAATTGTATATTTAACATCTCTACGATGACAGAGAAGGCCATTGCAAAGTAAATATATCCTTTCGGGATATGAAGTTCCCATCCTTCTCCCACAAGCGCTAGTCCAATCAAGATCAAAAAACTTAGGGCAAGAATTTTTACAGTAGGGTGCCTATCGACAAAGTCTGAGATAGAACCACTGGCAAGTAACATGAAGCCCACGGAGATGATGACAGCCAATATCATGATCATCAAATGGTCTGTCATACCAACCGCTGTTATCACAGAGTCCAAAGAAAAAACGATATCCAATAACATGATTTGTATGATGACATTTGTAAAGGTAAGTTTCTTTCTATCCGAATCTTTATCCTCTCCGTCTCCTTCCAATTTATGATGAATTTCTGTTGTCGACTTCGCTATTAAAAAGAGTCCACCTACGATCAATATTAAATCTCGTCCGCTGATCTCATGGCCTACCAAAACAAAGAAAGGTTCGGTTAATTTCATAATCAAAGATAAAGAAAACAATAGCAGGATTCTTGTTAACATTGCGAGTAAAAGACCAATTTGTCTGGCATTTTTCTGTTGGTTCTTAGGAAGTCGCGATGCCAAAATAGAAATGAATATAATATTATCGATGCCCAGGACAATTTCCAAAGCAGTTAGTGAGACAAGTGCAGCGAGTGAGGCAGGGTCAGTAAAAATTTCAAACATAGGATAACCTTAGTGAGTAAGTGAACCTTGTGAAAGCAAAAAATCGAGCAAAATTTATGGGATTTTGGGACCGATGATCTGCCAATCCAAACACGGGATTGGGTATAAAATCCCGCTCTCTTTTTGGGCAGAATTTGGGTTTCGTAGGATCTTCCAGCGGAAAGAAGATATTTCCTTACTTACAAGCCCTTGATCCCACTTTGTATTGTGAACCCAAGGGTAGTAGATTCCATCTGGGGTGAAGGGTACTAAATGTAACCGATTTTGACTATAGGCACGGCTATATTTTGTGAGCCAATACTCTGAAAAAACAGCCTCATTCGAGAGGGTTATTTCGAGTTTTTGCAAACATTCCATGCGGATTTGAAATTTTTCTTTATAGGCAGATATCTTTTGTTGGTTGATCGGTTCAATTTTCGTTACGCATAAGTAAGAGAATAAAAGGAGTAGGCTCATTGCGATGATCTGAACATACTTGGACAGTATGTTCTGGATTAAAAAAAGGGGACAATAGAGAACTACTATCGGAAGTGAGTAGAGATACCTTGCATTCATTTCGATCTTTAAACATATTAGAAAGAGTAATGTGAGAAAGATAGAAAGAGTGAGTAAAAGTGGTTCAATAGTACCAAGTTTTCTATAAAGAACGAACATAAAAATCGCTAAGACTGTAGTCATCGGAAACATATATTCGGAAAGTGGTACGCTTGTTAGCCCAAATAGATGGATACGCAAACCATCTAAAGCCATGGTAGGCAATTGCATGAGATTGAGAAAAATTCCCTGCCATCCCAGTTGATGCGTTTGAAAGCTTCCGAGACCTACCATCCGTTCCCATTTTTTCATGGTTAAAAAAACAACCAAAGTGAGAATCAGGATCAGGATTCCAGATTGAATTCTCTTGGTGAATAGGAAGTAGAGCGCCAAAAAAGGGACAAAGTGTACGAAAAGCCAGAGCTCAGATTGCAAAAAAAGACTAAATAAGATAGAGACAAGGAACATCTCTCGAAAACGAACCAATCTTCTTATCTTTATTTGATGGAAAAGGATGCCCATCATCAAAAATTCCATGCCGTGGAAACTCGGTAAAAAAAATTGACCCCACTCCCTTGGATAAGTAACTCCCAGAAGTAAAAAAGAGAAACTTAGGAATACTCCATTCAAAAAATGTAAACCTAGAACCCTCAGAAAGTAGACCAATCCATACAATACGCACACCAAGTATACATTGAAAAGGGTTTCGAGATTCGATGTGAAACTTTCTACAAACCATAGTAGAAGTACATCTGGTATCCATGTGGAAGAGGGTGGAAAATTCCAAGTCCTTACATTTTGAATGCTATCATGTAAATCAAGTCCAAAGAGGTAAGGATAGAGAGCATCACTATTGGTAACTTCGCCAAAGTGGTAATAATAAATCGCTTCTGTTTGGAAACCTAGCAAGGAAAATAGAATCAAAAAGGCACAACAAAAAATGCCTTCCCGGAACCACCCAGTTGAAGTAAGCATGTTCCGAATCTATACATATAAATATAGTCGTGTCCAACGGTTTTGCCTACAGATTTATTCTTTTTCTAGAAACTCTCTGACTCTATTGGCAGGGATAGCATAACCTAATCCTGAGTGTCTCGATTCCGAGAGAGTCATTTGGTAGCGGGCAATCCCAACAAACGCGTGAGCCTTATCGACTAAGGGTGCACCAGAAAATCCCGGTAAAAAAATTTGATCAAACTGTATAAAAGAAAGGTTGGGTTCTGTGGGATCACCACCCAGAACGGCTGGCTTTGAAACCATGCCTCGGTAAAGAGACTTCTCTTCTCCGAATGGACTTCCCATCCCCCAAACCTCTAAACCATACTCTGCTGGGATTTGTTTCTCGGTTTCGATCCAACCATGACCAAAATCCAGACCTTGGATTTCCAAGAGGGCAAGGTCACTTCGGTTATCTTTGCGAACCAATTTGGTTTTATAGGATTTTTCCAAATGGTAGACATAAACTGTCTCCACTTGGTTTACAAAATGTGAGCATGTTAGAATATATGAATTATCTGAAATAAAAAAACCTGTTCCAAAAGTACTGTTTACATGAATGGTTTGATTTTCTCCAAGTCGAACCGTTGATTTCGATAAAAGGTCGATTGTATCATTTTTGTTTATTGCACAATTTGGAAAAAAAGTTAAAAAAAACAAAAAATTAGCGGTCATTAGTTTAAGTTTGAAGTATTGTTTATTTATGCGCTGAATGCGATTCAGTCGACTCTTGTTCATTAACGCGTGCAAGATCATGAATCTAGACTCCTTTTTTATTCGTAAATTATGAAAATCTAATTTATTATTGACATTTTTGAAAAGAAGTATAGGAATTGGCTTCATTCTTATAAGTGCTAGGTGAACAATGAAAACGATAATCAGTTTTTTAATCATTCTTTTTCTCATCAATTGTAATGAAAAAAAGGACAACGACAATAATAATCTTTTGGCCTTATTTTTGCTAACGCAAAGGCCGGCGTCCGAATCCACAAGTGATTTAAATACGCCTGTAGGTAGAGCAGTCTCGGTTTCAGGCATATTGTCAAACATTTCAAGCTCCGTAACTTCTACGTCTAACACGTCGAATTTCACGATGAGAGATCGAAAGGCAAAGGAAATGGATAAGCTCCAGCTTTTGACAATCCATACAATTCTCTCGAAGGGTAAGGAATCACAAGAGGCGCAAGCAGCCCTAAAAACCTTACTTCAGAAGCAGACAGAATCGATTGCACAGAAAGATCAAAAAGTGAATAGACGTCTCACCGCTTGGAGTTCTGCAACAACAGATTCAGAGGGTTATACCTCCTATACTTTTAGCGGCACAGTATCTGGATATGCTTACACCAAAGTCACTCAAGATATTAAGGCCTTTACGAATGCACCGACAGTGACTTGTAATGTGACAGGTTATTCCAGCTTTACAACATCCTCCACTCGAAAGGGAACCGCAAAGTTTACTGACGGAAGTTTTAAAACGAAGACAGGATCCACAAAATCCTCTGCAACTGTTGAATTTACAGGATATGGAACGCTTTATGGAGATCTCTACAAATCCATTGCGTTGTTTAAAAAATACAATGGCAATAGCGCGGCATTTGCTGCCTCTTCTTCCACAAAGCCATCTTGTGAGACTTACCAAACCTTTTACAATGACTTCATGAGTGTCTATAACGAAGCAGAGCTAACTGGTACACTTAGTTACAACACTGTAAGTGAATTCACTTCGACGATTTCTGGATCAAACTTTTCTGTAGCAGGTACATTCACGTCTACCTCAAATTCTGCGAATGGGATCACTATTTCACAGAATGGACAAACAGCAAACTTCAACATATCTAATCTAGTTTTGAAATCAATTGCTGCCTACAGCTATAACAACTCGACCTTGAAGTATACAGGAAAGTATACAATTACGATCACTGGCACAGTTGGTGGCAGCGCCGTCAATGAAACACTCTTGGTAGATTTCGATACCTAAATCGACCCTGTTGAACATCGGGCTTTTTAAATGCCCGATGTTCAATAACTCCTACACTTTCGTTCAAAGGTTTTGAACCTATCTGGCAGATCAATCTCCACTTCTAAATACTGTTCTGGGCTGAAAGGATGTGGGAATTTTATCTTTTTTGCTAGTAACAATAATCCAAACTGCGCATAATCTTTTGCAGATCTAGAATACAAACTATCTCCCACTACAGGGCAATGTAAGTGCTGTAAGTGGACACGGATTTGGTGTGTCCTTCCCGTTTCAATCTGTATCGTCAAAAACGAATACTTTCTACCAGTTTGCGTTTGGACAATCTGTTCGGTTTTATAGTGCGTGATGGCATCCCTGCCAGTCTCCCGGATGCACATCTTCACTCGGTCTACGGGGTGCCTTCCGATTGGCAATCGCATTGTCCCCTGTCCCTCAACAGGTGATTGTAAGACCCATGCTTGGTATGTTTTCTCCACCTGCCTATTTTGGAAGGCCGCTGATAATTTTGCATGGGCTCGGTCGGATTTGGCAATGAGGAGGACCCCTTCCGTGGGTTTGTCTAGCCTGTGGACGATTCCTGGCCTGCGGTTTCCACCAACAGAAGACAACTGTTGGAATTGATAGAGAAGTCCATTGGCGAGGGAAGGTTGGTCATCCCCAGGGCCGCTGTGCACGGCTATCCCTGGTTTTTTATGGACTACCATAAATTCCTCTTCTTCATAGAGGACGGGAATGTCCATTGGGATGGGCTCTAAATGGGACTCCGCTTTGGGCTGGAGTTGGATGTTGAGTTTTTGGTCGGCACGGAGCCTCAGCCCATTTTTACCCAAAATCTCTTCTGTTTCAGCATCTCTTACCCAACCCGATTCAATCCATTTTTGTACCGTGGAACGGGACAGATCATCTCCCGCCTGGTCTTTTAGAAAAAGGTCCAGCCTTGCGTCAGCGTAATCTTCGGAAACAGTCAGTTGAATTTGCATTTTCGGTTGTTATCTAGTGAAAAGAACAAAATCATGGACGATCGAAGGTAGGTCAACTGATGAAAAAAGCAATTTTGACGAAACTTGCGCTCATCGCCGGAATTTCTCTCATTATCGTACATTGTTCTTCGGCTGAGACAAAAACGGAAACAACAACGCAAGAGCCAGCTGCGGATACTAAAGTATCATCTAGAGATTTAAACATGGCTCTGTTAGACGAGATCAATACAGCTCTCAAAGATTATCGATACCCAGATGGAGCTCGAAAAAGAGGTTTCGCTTATAAACAAGCTGATATCCAAAAAGAAGACTTCAATCTATGGGCTAAGGATAACGTAGCGTATATTAAAGAAGCTCTCACAAAATTACCTGAAGACTACTCTCTACAGATCATTGGCCATGCCGATGCTTCTGGACCAGAAGAGGCAGAAGGCAACAAAAAAGGTAACGGATATTATTCTCAAATCCGTGCCGATGCAGTGAAGGATGCTCTTGTGAAACAAGGTGTTCCAGCAAATCGTATCGTAACGAAGGCTGCAGGATCTTCTTCCCCTATTTCTGGTTTCTCTGAGACAGATGCGATCAACAGAAGGGTAACCTTCCAAGTCGTTTCTAAATAATCCACAGAAACAAGGATTGATTGAGATAGCCCGGTGCAGATCGGGCTATTTTTTTTTGTTTGCCTTTCGACTCACTTTTTCTTTGGGAAAGGAAGTCTGGTCCTCAACATAAATGCCAGAACTCTTCATCAAAACATTTCCCAACTCACGCATGTCCGAAATCAAAGGTATTGTTTTTTTCCCTAGCTCTGTTAGGCTATATTCTGTTTTTGGTGGAACGACGGCATACACCTTTCTAGAGACAAGGCCACAGTCCTCTAATTCTCGTAATGATTGTGCCAACATCTTGTCCGAGATATGGTTGAGGGTTTTTTTGATCTCGCTATACCTTAGAGTTTTTTCTCTGAGTCGCCATAAGATGGGCATCTTCCAGGCACCGCCTATCCAGTCCAAAAGAAATTCCACGGGATTAAAATAGATTTTGTCTTTGTATTTAAATTCTGGCATTACACTCACCAATGTGTAAGTTACTTACAATATATTATGGTATAGATAAAATTGCGCATATTTCAAGAAAAATTAGATTCAAAACATAGTCTCGATTCTTAATATTAAGCCTAGAGGCATGTATGAAAATTGCGATTATCGGAACGGGAAATGTAGGCGGTGCACTTGCTCGTGGCCTGTCCAAAAAACATGAAGTCTTCATTGGTGTGCGAAACCAAGATACGTTTAAAGGCAAAGAAAGCCTTCCCTTGGAACGATTGCAAGTGACAAGCATTGAAGCAGCCGTTCAGAAGGCAGAGACAGTGATTTTAGCAACACCTGCGGTGGCTGCCATTGAAGTGGCTCGGTCCTTAGGAGACACGGGTTCTAAGGTCATCATAGATACCATGAATGTTGTCATGAAACGAGGACCTGAAGGATTTACCAATACTGCAGATGCCATCCTCGCCCATACAAAAAGCCAAGATATTGTGAAATGTTTCAATACTACAGGAGCAAACAACATTGCAAATCCCCAATACCCGTCTGCTGCAATAGATGCCTTTGTGGCAGGTAATTCTATACGTGGCAAGGCAGTCGCAAAAGAATTAGCGTTGGATATGGGTTTTGCCGACTGTATAGATGTGGGCGGAAATGATAAATTTGAACTCATGGAACATTTTGCAAATTTCTGGATCAACCTGGCAATGTTCCAAGGCCTTGGTCGGGAGATTGGGTTCAAAATTTTAAAACGTTAACTGATTTCTTATTAGCACTTAGAATAAGGATTGAAATCGTACCGTTTGTATTTACGGTTCAATCCTTATGAACACGGTCAGCGAATACATCCAAAGTCTCCCAGAAGATCGCAAGCTTGCCTTTTCAAAACTACGGGCCATCATCAAAAAACAATTACCGAAAGGATTTGAAGAGACAATCATTTACAAAATGGTAGGCTATGTGGTACCTAAAAAGATCTACCCAAATGGATACCATTGCGACAAATCTCTTCCCTTACCTTTCCTTCAAATAGCCTCTCAGAAGCAGTTCATCGCTTTGTACCATATGGGAATCTATGCGGATCCCAAACTTTTACAATGGTTCCAAGCAGAATATCCGAAGCATTGCAAATCTAAATTGGATATGGGAAAGAGCTGCATCCGCTTCAAAAAAATGGATGAGATTCCCTACGCATTGATTGGGGAGCTCGTGGAAAAGCTAACGGTGAAAGATTGGATAGGTCTATACGAAAAGAAATTGCTCCCTTAAAAAACCATTTACGGTTTGTCTAAAGATAGGAAACTGTTTTTCAAAACGAGGAAGCCATGCCCGAATTTTTTTACTCAGATCCATTTCCGTTAGGTACTGATACAACTACCTACAAACTTTTGACAAAAGACTACGTCTCTACTGTTCCCTTTGGAGACAAAGAAATTTTAAAAGTGGATCCCGAGGGTTTAACCTTTCTTGCCGAAAAGGCAATGGAAGATGTTTCGTTTTACCTACGAACAGAGCATTTAAAAAAGGTCCGCAAGATTCTAGACGATCCAGAGGCAACAGAGAACGATCGTTTTGTGGCGATGGCACTCATCAAGAATGCAGTAATTGCCGCCGACAAACTCCTTCCTTCTTGCCAGGATACAGGCACTGGCATTGTCGTCGCAAAGAAAGGAGAATATGTAATCACAGGTGGAGACGACGCCCAAGCACTTTCGAAAGGTATCTATAACACGTATGTGAATCGTAATTTAAGGTATTCACAAGTGGTACCACTCTCTATGTACGAAGAAGTCAATTCGGGATCAAATTTACCAGCACAAGTGGATATTTATAGTACTCCTGGCGACAAATATAGTTTTCTCTTTCTTGCAAAAGGTGGTGGGTCTGCGAACAAAACATACCTCTACCAAGAAACAAAAGCTCTCTTAAATCCAGCATCATTAGAAAAATTCATCTCAGAAAAAGTGGCAGGTCTTGGAACCGCAGCATGTCCACCTTATCACATAGCAGTTGTTATAGGTGGTACAAGCGCCGAGATGAATTTAAAAACCGTAAAACTAGCCTCTGCTGGCTACTTAGACCATTTACCTACAAAAGGCAACAGAGAAGGTGTTGCCTTCCGAGATTTAGAGCTAGAAGAGAAAATGCTCAAAGCCGCACAAAAATCTGGTATTGGGGCACAATTCGGTGGCAAGTATTTGGCCCATGATTTTCGAATCATTCGATTGCCAAGGCATGGCGCCTCTTGCCCAGTAGGATTGGGAGTGAGTTGTAGTGCTGACCGCAATATCAAAGCAAAGATCACCAAAGAGGGGATTTATTTAGAGCAACTAGAATATGATCCTTCACAATTCCTTCCAAGTGTAGATGACGTAGAAGCGAAGAGTGAGGCAGTCCATATCAATCTCAACCAACCTATGAAGGATATTCTTCAAATTTTATCCAAACATCCCGTCAAGACACGAGTTATGTTGTCCGGTAGGCTAGTTGTGGCTCGCGACATTGCTCACGCAAAATTAAAGGAAAGATTGGATAAGGGTGAATCGCTCCCTGATTATTTCAAAAACCATCCCATCTATTATGCAGGACCCGCCAAAACTCCAGAGGGAATGCCATCTGGATCCTTTGGCCCGACCACTGCAGGTCGTATGGATAGCTATGTGCCCCTCTTCCAAGAGAAAGGTTATTCGATGATTTCATTGGCGAAGGGCAACCGTTCCAAATTGGTGACCGACAGTTGCAAAAAGAACGGAGGTTTCTACCTCGGTTCGATTGGTGGCCCCGCAGCCCTTCTAGCAAAAGAGAACATAAAAAAGGTGGAAGTTCTTGATTACCCAGAATTGGGTATGGAGGCTATATGGGCCATTGAAGTCGAGAATTTCCCCGCCTTTATTGTGGTAGATGATAAAGGAAATGATTTTTTCCAAATGTTAAACTGAGCTGTCAAAATTCTCTTAGTGTGGCATGGAGTAAGGTGTTCAGGTCTCTGAACACTTGTTTGATCCTCGTTCAATAACTTTCTGCCCAGATTTTGATTGGAGAGACTCCATAGCAGGGGTGTTACACAGAGAAAATTTCAAAAAATCCTTTTCATTTTTTTTAGTACATTTCGAACTGGACGCTAACTGAAAATGATTAGGAAAAATTATGAGAAAACTTATTTTTGCGCTTTTGCTCTCTTTCGGATTTTCTTCGTGTGCTGCAGTGATAAATGGCGAGTTATCGAAATCGTCTACCAAAGGATTTGTTAACTTTTTCGGTGCACTTCTTGGTGCCGTTTCTCCCAATTCAACAAATTTAGAAGACACCGTCGTTTCTACTCCCGTTGGTTCGGGTGAGGTGACATCTACTGGTACCACATTACGCTCGAATGATGGTATGATCACCATAGATTTTCCCGAGGGTGCAGTAGATTCTAATATTGAATTTCAAATCAGTAGATACACGCCGGAAGATACAACATATCCATCCAGCTACGTTCCAACGAGCCCAGCCTATATAATTTCTCCTTCTTATAAATTCAAAAAACCAGTGACGATTTCTATGTCATTGGACACTACAAAGATACAATCTTTAAATTTAGAAAAATCAAACTCGCTCGCGTTTTCGTATAGTACAACAAGTGCTGAAGAAAATGCAGGAAAAATGCCAAGCTGGAGTATGCACCAGACAAGCGTAAATGGCGACAAAGTAGTGTTTACAACAAACACATTTTCAATTTTCGGACTTGCTAGCCCTCCAATAGGCAATAGAGCTCCTATTAATTCTGGTGCATTTTACGTATTTAAACCTGGATGTAGTTTCGTTCCTTATATGATTCGAACTCAGGTGATTGATCCGGACGGAGATGCGCTAGAGGTTTATTTACTTACAGGACCAAAAAATGGTGGTTCGTTTGCTATCCGTATGACTCGCGAGGGAAGTACAAATTGGTATTCTACCCTTATCCCGTATGAAGCAATTAGCCAAGCAGGGATAAAGATGCAAATTTCAGCCAAGGATTCCTTCGGAAATACCTCCTTTGTTCCCGGCAACAATGTTTTCATTTACCCTGAAAGTTCAAATGTTTCGACATTTATATCTGGCTATGATATAGATGCAGACAATGATGGCTTGCTTTGCGTTTGGGAAAGAGATAACGGGAGATCTGATACAACAAGTGCAGATGCTTCTTCTGTAATAGATTCTGACTCTGATGGAATACCAAACTCAGATGATACAACGCCTAACGGAGAAGCAAACCCACAAATAGATTCTCTCACAATTTTTCCTTCAGAAGTTACAATGGACTTGTCTGAGAAAGTTTTGTTCGGTGTTAGCGCAAGTTATCTTGGCAACCCTAGAATGGTAAATGCTAACATAACGGCTAACGGAATTGGGCTCAATGGTTCGAACATAGGTAATATTGTAGCAAACGTTTTCACTCCGTCCGTACCTGGCTCTGCGGCTGTGACTGCAACAGTAGACGGGAGAAATGCACAGGCAGTAGTAGTTGTGAGAGATAGTCTTGGCCCAAATAATATAACAGATCTTATTGCTTTCGCAACATCTCAGAATAGAGGCAGACTTGAATGGACAGCACCAGGAGATGATGGAAGTAGTGGAAAAGCAGCAGGTTATTTGATCTTTCGGTCCTTAAATCCGATCACTAACAATGCCACTTGTACGGGAACTTTAATTCCCCACGGCTTAGTACCAAAACAATCTGGTGCCAGAGAATCATTAAATATCGCTGGGCTCGTACCAAATACCGATTACTATTTCTGTATAAAAGCTATGGATGATAGCGGGAATTTTAATCAATGGCCACCAATGACGGTCTCATTGAGAACATTCTCTGCTCCCGATACAAGTCCTCCATCCGAAATCACATCATTAACTGCAACTGCACTAGGAAGTAGCCAGATTCAACTCAGCTGGAACGCAGTAGGAGACGATGGTGGAACAGGAATTGCTTCGGTTTACGAGATATATAGATCAACGGGTGTAATCGCTACTCTTGATTCTTGCCAATCGTCTATCGCAGTTTCTCACGCTGTCACACCTGTTGCTGCAGGCTTACCTTTGAATGCAGTAGTTAGTGGTCTTTCAGATAACACACAATATTTTTTCTGCGTGATCGCTTACGATGATGTTGGAAATGTTAGCAACTGGACCTCAGTGGTTTCTGCAAGTACTTCGCGAACAAATCTCACTCCAACGGTTGTTATGAATATTTACCAACTCGAATGGGGGAAAGGAGACTCAATTCAACTACGTGCTATTGTCGCGGATGGAGATGCCTCTGCTTGTAATGCAAATATTAGCAATTACTTATATGAATGGGAAGTTACATCAAAACCAACAAATTCTAGTTTGCTAAGCTCTAACATTATTAACCGCAATACATTAAATGCGAATGTTATTCCTGATCGCATCGGAAGGTATACATTTCAGATCAAATTTACGGATGATCCTGGTATTTGTGGAGGAGTGGCAAAAACTGCCGTCGCAAGTATTGTACTAAATGTGATCCCAAAATTTTCATGGGCACGGTCCATTACTACGGGTCTCTATGGTTCAACATTTGATGCAGTAACTACTGATCCAAATGGAAATATTTACGCGGCTGGAACCCAAAGAGGACAAGACAACTATACCTATGGTCCTGGAGTCACAGCCACATCCCCATCTGCAAATTCAAACTCAGTACTTGTAAAATACGACTCAGCTGGGAATGCTCTTTGGGCTAGGTCAGTTAGCAATAGTGTGCAAGAGTCATTTTATTCTTCGGTAGCTACGGACTCCGCCGGCAATGTTTATGTTGCAGGTGGTCAAAATAGCCAGAGTAGTTTCCATTATGGATCAGGTGTATTTTTGACTGGAACCACCAATGGATGGAACCCGACCTTAGTAAAATATGATCCAAATGGGAATGCTTTATGGGCTAAGTCTTTGGTGGGGAGTAGTGGAAGTTACTCAACTTTCTCTGTTGTTAAAGTGGATAACAATGGGAATGTCTATGTCGGCGGATACCAGGATGGAGAAACTTATAACTATGGATCTGGTCCGATAAGAGGAGTGGCAGGGTTTCGAAATCTTTTTATCGTAAAGTATGATGCGAACGGTACAGCGGTTTGGGCAAGAACTGTGACAACATCACCTGGACACTCTGAGATCAAAGGATTAGCCATTGATACAAATGGGGATGTCATTGCAGTTGGAGTGCAAGAAGGAAATGGGAATGTTCAGTTCGGAAACTCCATACATACTACTCCCTCAACTGGTCCAAATCCTTTTGTCTTGAAGATCAATTCATTTGGAAATTTATTATTCTATCGAACAATCACCTCTAACCAGCCCTCTATATTCGTACAAGGTGGAGCAACCTTTAATTCAGTGGCTCTAGATATCCAAAACCAAATCTATGTAGTTGGAACTCAATATCCAAATACGACAGTAGGCTACGCAATTGGAACAACCTTATCTACAAATAGCCAAGAGAGAGGTATCATTTTAAGTTATGCAGCAAATGGTACATTTCGTTGGTTGCGAGCTGGGGAACCAAACGGAAGTTTTTCTTCCGCTAACTTTTACTCTGTGTTCTCTGATGTAAGTGGTAATGTATATGCTGCTGGAAGCAATGCTGGCTCTGCCACTTTTGATTACGGAAACGGCGTAAAGATCACTTTTCCTATGAGCACATCCTATCCGATTCTCTTAAAACTTAACTCACAAGGAATCGCACAATGGATAAAATCAATGTATTCTGGCGATGGAGGGCTTTTTCTCTCTACTACTCTGGATATGAATGATTCGGTAATTGTTTCGGGAAGTAAGCGAACAAACGTTTATTTTGAAAGCAATCAGTTGCTTACTAACCCATCATCTCAATCGGCATCATTTTTAGGAAAACTTCCTCAAAATTAAGAAACAACCAGAGGCAAACTTAAATGGTTTGCCTCTGCATATTAGGATGAAATCTCAATACCTTCCTTTTTTTGCATAGAACTGATAAACTCAGTACCAAAGCTGAGTTTTTTCGCAATGCTTGAGTTAGGTGCAATCACTCGCCAAAAAGGTGGGATTTCGTTAGCCTTCGTTCCTCCTTGGTACTTCTCAAAGGCAGATTCTGCAACGATTCTCAAAAATAATCCCGTGGTGACCGGACAAGTGGCGTCTGCCTTAAACCTTTTTGCCAAATCCTTTCGAACCTTTTTGATATCCACAAATT
This sequence comes from Leptospira ryugenii, assembly GCF_003114855.1. Lineage (NCBI taxonomy): Bacteria > Pseudomonadati > Spirochaetota > Leptospiria > Leptospirales > Leptospiraceae > Leptospira > Leptospira ryugenii. The sequence goes on from NZ_BFBB01000008.1 coordinate 736,334, forward strand.
CTCCTTTGGGAATTTTTCGAATGTACTCTTCAAATATCTTTGGAGTAGCCACTAACATATCTGAGTCTTCTTCAATGTCTGAAAATCGTTTATCAATATGTTTAACTTTTGGCTCCGCCTTTTTATTTAGCTTATCATTCCATGGTTGTTTTGATTTTTCTTTCATCGAATGTTTCTCCTAGTGCCAAACTCAAATCTTTTAGATAGACTTCCATTACCTGATTCACGTCAAAGAAAAGATATGAAATCACTCTATAAAAGATAGAGGGAACTCGCACGGATTCCTGGAAGATTACTTTTGTTCCATCACCGTCTTTCTCAAGGATGCCTATCCATTCGGCATCCAAATATTCGGGCTCTAAAACTTTCATTTTCCAATAGTTAGGTTCCCTGGTCTCAATCGTTTGGAATTTAGTATGGATTCCTTGTTTTGCGATTTCAACCCAAACTTCGGGATTTTGCGAAATCACTTCGATTGATTCCACGTCCTTTCGCCAAGATGTTTGCCCCTGGATATTTCGAATTTGTTTCCACACTTGCTCTATACTGGTAGAGAACCTCGCTTCCTTTTTCACAAGGCGCTTTTCCGGTGCCTTAACTACAAGAAAAGCTACCAGAGCAAAGAGGATGCCGACAACGATTAGTATGATTTTCATATTGATCTCCTTAACTTCTAAAATAGCAGACTTAAGGAAAAACCAATTGACGATTCTTGCTAATCTTTCAGGCGGAATAGGATTTCGATTTCTGTGTTTCGATAGAAGGGTGGGATTTTATGATAAATTTCCCAAGCAGGTTCATTAGAAAGGGAAAGGTTTGGATTTTGCAATAAAAAATGGTACGCAATCTTATACGTTGCTTCTAAGTTTGCAATGCTCTCCGTATGATACAAAGATATATACTTACCTTTTCTGAATTTGACTTCTTCCAATGGAAAGGGAATCTCTTTTCTAAAATGCTTTGGAATCGGCACTCCAAATTCGATTCTCCGAAGGCTTGTATCTTCTAGTTTGGGTGGGTCGATACTCCGTCCATAGATGAGGAATGGTTCTCGAAATAATCCTAGTTGTAAACTTTTATCCAAAAGTATTTGCATTGTTCTTCTATAACTTCCGTTCGATCCTGAATGCCTGATCATACAAACATTTTCCATGTCTCTGTATTCACTTTTCCGGAATGGATTTTTTAAAATTTTGGACTGGATGGGAGTCAGTATGCTCCTTCCTGGGAACGGAACAGATTCTTTTGCCTTTCGATAGGCCTGCGGAGTGAGATGAAACAATTTTTTAAAATTTCGAATATATGTTTCCGTATTCTCAAATCCAATTTCGAAACTGATATCGGCAATCGATACATTTGTCATGAGAAGAAGTTGAATACTTTTCTCAAGTCGTACCTGGTTAAGGTAGTCGATACATGTTTGCCCAAAATAGGATTTAAAAAGCCTATGAAAATGAAAAACAGAAAGATGCGAAGATTTCGCCACATCGGAAAGAAGTAAAGTCTCTGAATAATTTTCTTCTAAGTAGCGACGAGCCCTCATCAATCGCATTGCTAAATCATTTTTCATAGTACAATTTTTTATTAGGTTTCATTTTACTTCGTGAGTGTATTTTCGAAGAAAGAAGTGTTGCCATCGGGGAAATGTTTGGTTCTATTTGTAATAAGTTTTGGTCAATTTTTCCATGAAGGATTCAAAAGAAGACTCTTTCTAAATTCCATGGAAAAATTGCCAGTGCGAGGATTTATTTTACGTTGTTCTGAATCCCCTTAACTTCGCTTTTCTTATAGACTATGGTTTTTCCATCTGAAGACACAGCGACAACTGAGTCGGCAGTAATAGCTGCTTTCACGTTTTTGATCACTTCGCCGTTTTTAAGAGTGATCACATCGTTGAAGTTGGCTTCATTGTTTTTTCCACTCGAAATCTCATTTTTGATCGGAACATTGTCACCAGTTACGACAGTGCACAAATTCTGATAGAGAGATAGTAGATTGAAGGTAGTTCTATTCACAGTGTAGATATTTGTGATTCTACCATTGTTTGCCGCTTTTTCTGCTGAGGCATCCCCAAAAGCCGCCAATAGAATGAAATTGTGAACACATGCACTACCAGTTAAAGGGCCATCCAACTTTCCTCGACTACCTAATCCTTGTTTTGTGGAACTAAAAATAGCTCCTTGCGGTCCAAAACCAGTTCCATATCCAATTGTAATACAAGCATTCATGAAAATGCCAACGAAAAGAACTAAAGTATATATTCTGAAATTCTTCATCTTGAGCCTCTCACGACTGTACAAAAAGTATGGATACCAAACCAATTTGGATAAAATCGATGGGTTACACTTCTTATGTTTTTGATTGAAGATTTTTCGGCCGCCTTATTTACGGAAGCATCTCCAATTGATACGAGTGCAAAAATTGACCTGGCACAAGCTTCTCCTTCCGCATCTGTTACTTCAAAACCTGATGCACTAAAACTTGATTTTCCATCGTTAAAAAAATAAGTGTTTGCGGGGTTGCCAACGGTGACTGCATAACAATTTCCAAGCATCATTGTTAGCAGGCCCAAGCCCATAATTCGCGATAGTCTTTGCAGCATATTAGTCCCCTCTTATGACTGTGCACTGCTTAGAGAAAAGACCCAGAATTGAAAGTCCTTCCAAATCTATTGTGTTCACTTTTGCAATACCAACAGAATTTGCCGCAGCCGTAACACTTGCATCTCCAAAGGCAATCAATCCTAAGATCGAATACGTACAAGCAGAGCCGGTTTTTGCTCCAGTATTTGAGATTCCATGAATCCCGATTTTAGTAGAGGTGAAAATTCCACCTTGCGGACCAAAACCTGTTGTACTGCACTGGATTGTAAACATCACAGCAAATAAAAAAATGAGTAGAAACCTTTCTACAAACTTGTGTTTTCTCATCATAGTCTCCAATTTTTGTTTTCAGAATGATTGAATGCAATCTTCTACGGGTTATCAAATGTTATCGCGATCGAATCTTCAAGGAGTTTTTTGTTCCAAGAAATACTTCAAGGCATAAAACATAAAATCTGTCTATTTGGCCTGGAATCATAGATGTAGAAAGAAAATCCTTCCGAAAATGAAACCATGAGTGGTATTCGAATGGTTACAGAAAAGTAAAGATCAATCAGTAATCTTTATACTTTCCTTTTAGTGAGAGTGACACTTCTGGGAAAAGCGATGGCTCTTAAATCTCGTTTTAAATAGAAACGAGCATCCATCAGCCGAAGAGCTAAATCATACTTTACAATGGAATTTTTTTATTGAGTTTCTTCTTAGAAATTAGATAATAAAATCCCAACTAGGAGAGAAATTGTCCATTTATTTCACTGATCTTTCCGCAGGACGAGTGGCTCCTATGATACTCTCTCTGCTATGTTGCTTTTTTTTTCTATATAAGAGAAAATCAAAAGATTTGGGTTCCTTTTGGTTTTCATTGTACTTTGGTTTTTTGTTTGTCTTTAACTTTGGTTACTGGTTCGGATATAGTATTTTCCATCCCATAGGATCATACGGATGGTTGTTTGCCTGTGCCATTGCTTTTGCAGCATTGTCTCGCCTGCAAATCTCGTATTCCTTTCCCTCGGAAGTATTCAAAAAAGAAAGAGTATTTGTTTTGGGAGTTGGTTGTATATTGGCGACTTTCGCGTTTTTGGACTATGCGTTTCGTTTCTCGGCTACTTTGGGTTTTTCGTTTTCGCTTCATGCCTACGGTTCTAAATTCAAATCTATTTGGATTCCTATCTTTAGTTTTATCGCATATCTATATAGTATTGTGGTTTCGATCAGACGTTTGTTATCCTCTTACAGCCAGAGACGTCAGGTGACGAACATGCAAAGTGAATTGGCAGGCAATCGAAACGAAGTATCATTGACGATTTGGTTGATCCTACTGACTACCATAGAGCTGATTCTTACTGGAATTTATTTTTTAGGCCATACTCGTCTTTTGGATGCTGTGATCCTTGCTGAGATCATGAATTCAGGGATTCTCGTTATCTTTTCAGGATATGTAATACTGTATACGAGTTCTACAACGGGCAGAACAGGATTTATCCCAAGACTATTGGGGATGTCTCTCGTTTTTTTTCTGATTGTTTCAACCTTGCAATCTAGGTATTACGAATTTTTATTTCGTAACTCAATTTTGCAACAGGTATACGATACGACTGTGGAAACAATGGCAATCCCGGAATTAGAGATGGAACAAATACGACTTCAGGCAGAGGTTCAGCATATTGGAAACTATTCTCATTTTTTCTTTGAGCGTGAAGGAAATTTCTTTATTGCCTTGCGCATGTTAGATGGAAATGAGTGGAAGATTTTCCATTATCTCAAGTATCGAGAGTCAATTCATAGCTTGATTCTTCCATCAGTTTGGTTTCAAATCTGCCTTTCGATCTTGGTATTGTTATTTTTTCCCATTTTCTTTAAAGAAAGTTTTCTCTTACCGATTCAGCAGTTGATGGAAGAAATCAAATTGGAATTCCAAGGTATAGAAAGTCGAGATTCACCAAAGAGTTTTGAATTTGGGGTTTTACGGAATGCCCTCTTTCGCATAGCCGATATGATCCAAAAGGCAAAAAAGGATTTACCAGAGGTTTCAGAAACTTTTGATTTTTTAGAATCCTATCTGTCTAGCAAACCCAAAACATTGGAGATAGGAAATACCTCATTGGTTTACAAAAGTAGTATTTTTGAAAAGACAATCCAAAAAGTAGAGCAGGCGGCGAGGTTTCCTCACCCTGTTACGATTACTGGAGAGACTGGTTCTGGAAAGGAATTGGCTGCAAGAATGATCCATCAATTGGGAGAAAATAAGAATGGACCATTTGTCGCAGTCAACTGTGCAACCTTGCCAGAAAATTTATGGGAAGCTGAAATCTTTGGCGCAAAGAAAGGCTCGTTTACTGATGCAAAGGTAGACAGAAAAGGTAGAATCCAAGAAGCTGATGGTGGCTCCTTGTTCTTTGACGAAATTGGAGAGATGCCTTTGCCCATCCAAGCAAAAATGTTGCGTCTATTGCAAGAAAAAACTTACACGCCATTAGGTGCTAACAAAGAGCACATAGCAAATTGTCGTTTTATTTTTGCAACAAACCAAAACCTATCAGAAATGGTAGAAAAGAAATTATTCCGCGAAGATTTACTATACCGTATCCAAGTATTTAATATTCCTTTGAACCCACTTCGTGATCGAAAAGAGGACATTCCGTACCTTTGGGATTTCTTTACGGAATCCTTTTGCAATGAATACAAAATGACAAAACCAAAGATTAGTCAGAATGCATTCCGGGCTATCCTTCAATATCCTTGGCCTGGGAACATTCGAGAGATGCAGAACACGGTGATCCAAACACTGACACAATCTCCCAAAGAGCTTATTGAAGAGTCCGACCTTCCCTTCCTCAGAACACTCAGAAATGATAGGGACAATCATGCTTTCTCCTTGCCGCGAGGACTGAAGCTAGAGGAAGAGTTGGAACAACTGTCAAAGGATAGGATTTTACAAGCCTTAGAACTTGAAAAAGGGAATATGACTAAGGCAGCATTACGTTTAGGATTGAAACGAACGACTCTAAGATACAAGATGAAGGATTTGGGGATATTGGATTAATCGGCAGAAAATTAACGATCGTCAAAAAATTGACGTCAGTTTTCTGACGAAGATTCTTTTATTTCTTTATTTTGCCACTAAAATGCCTTGTAAATCAGGTTTTTGCGATATATTGGTCATTTGGCACGAGATTTGCTGAGATTTGTCCTCCAGGGAGAAACATTCCCAAGGAGTTTGTGAAAATGATAAAGTGGATACTCGTGTTTTTAAGTCTGCAGGTTTCCTTATTTGCAGAGAAGGTGATTTATACCCATGGCATGAACCTTGTTGAATCCAACGAGGCTTGCCAAGACCAGAGAGTCGGCGTTCCTAACTGCAATGTTTGGAAAGGGATTACACCCGTTGGCGACTATGTCTTAGTCGGCTATGATGGAAGAAGGGATCCGCTGCTTGCAGAACCAACATCTGGTACAGTCAGACTATTGCAAATGCTTAACAAATACTGTCGCAAGGATAGAGGCCAGTCATGCCGATTGGTTTCCGAATCTCTGGGTGGTTTCACAGCAGCGGCCACAATCTCTAAATACAACCAGTCAGGTATTTATAATATTCTGTATGCAACACAACTTGTATCAGCAGAGGGTGGCTCAGAGGTAGCCAGTCTTGGAGATAAAGCCATAGAAATTTTGCGACTGGTTTTCGGCATTACATCTGGACCTCTTGATCAACTAGCTGACTCAAGGGATGCCATTCAAGCCTTGGTTGTAACAAAGGCACGATCTAGTTTCGATCACAATCGAAATAATGGGACTATTTTTTATCATCTTTCGGCGACGAAATCAATCTTTATTGCAGAACCATTTTTACCCGGTAAGGACGACTCTCTCGTTGCAATGCATAGTTCTTGCGGTTACCGCCAAGCCGGAGCATTTTCTAGATGTATGGGTGAAAAAGTTAAATCTTGCGATCTATGTTTTTGGGAGAGGGCAGTGAATGTGACTCCATGGGAGGGACATAGAATGCATCCATTGATTCCAAATACAGGTTTGGCGATTGGTCATATGCAAGGCCATGATGACGTTCGTTACCAAGAACCAATACGATAAAGCTAAAGAGGATAGTGTTCTCAACACTATCCTTTCATAAGGAGAATTATATGAGGAAAAGGATCATCATTCTATTTGTCCTCCTTCTTTTAGTAGGCATTGGACTAGTTTGGAAAACAAAATCACAAATACAGAAGGAAGGCAATAGCAAGAAGCTGGGAGGATATGAAGGTGATCCTTCTTTAATAGTATCAGATCAAAACTATTTGTCAGAGCAGAGTACTGAAATCGATATTGAACAGGTGATAGATGATTATATGTCCTGGGCCGAATACCCGCCCAATAGTCGGCCTCTCCATGAATCTCACACTGATCTATTAAACCCAAAAGTGATTCCAGTGGTTACACAAGAAATGCCCATTTTGGAAAAAGGGAGTATTAAGGCCTCTGGATTCTCATGTAGTTTACAACCTGAATACCACTCTGTAACAGAAGGAAAGACACTACGTATCTTTTTGAGTTGTTTTCGCACTGGCTCTGCAAATAGAGAAAGCATCAAAATTATTGAATCGGACTTAAAAGGAAAGGCCGGGAATCGAAGCATATTCCCTCCTTCTCTCCAGGCAAATGATAGTGGTATGGATGGAGATGAAAGGAAAGGGGATCTTGTGTATACATTTCATTTTCGCCCACAAAGAACTGATTGGGCAGATTTTTATCTGACGACAAAGTTTACGATTGATGCAGATGAAACCCATTCAATTCACAGCTTAAGCCATCATTTTTTTTCCTCACCAATCGCACCTGCAAACTTCACAGGAAGGTATGAGGACTATTTATCAGAAGGATCCCTTTTGATTGAAGTTGAATTGGATGTGAAAGAGGTAGGACGATATACAATAGAAGCAAATTTGATGACAGAAACTGGTGAACCAATCGCATACGCTAGACGAGACCAGAAATTAAATACGGGAAAACAGAGAGTCGCATTGTTATTTTTCGGTCGAGCTATCACCAAACGTAGAGAAAATGGTCCTTTCCATATGACTTTTTTGAGAGGAGAATTGAATACGGATGTGATCCAAGAGGATATGTTGTCTTTACCCCCTGAACAAGTTGATATAGCTCTCCGATCCGTTAGAGATGATCGACCAAAGAAAAAGCTAATCCCGTATTGGGATGATGAAATTACCACAAAGGCATATTTACTTTCAGAATTTAAAGCGGATATATATGAATCAGATGAGAAACAAAATCGTATAGCGGAATTGAAGGCTCTTAAAGATAGATAGGTAAGGTAGCCAACAAGCACGAATCTATTTGGAATGATATGAAGTAAACGGTCGATCGAGATCTAATTTGATTAAGAATGCACACTAATTTTTATCAAAGTTAGATCATCATATAATACTCCAATCTTCATCATTTCATTATAAATAGACTCAAGGTCGCCTCTACATTTCTCTACTTGTGATAAGAATAATGAATCATTTTCATTGAAAAGAAATGTTCCATCATTTGATTTAATTAATAAATCATCTCTACCATCTGATCCTAAAATCAGTATATCATTTGGGAAAAGTTGGTATTGTAACACTGAGATATTTTCATTGGCACCAATTGTACCCAGTTTTCTTAAAAATTGTTCGGGCGATAAAAATACCGCCTTAACATCACGATACAAAACTGCAGGAGGATGATCAGCATTGATCATAAAAAGAGACCGAGACTTTTCTTCAATGAGAACAAGCACTAGAGACACAAGCATAGAACCATCAAATGTTTCAAAAACGCGATGTAATTCGAGAAATGTTTGCTTTATCCATTGATCAGGAGTCTCATATTGGGTCTCCTTTGTATTTTGATTTCGATTTATGATAGATTCAAAAACACTTCCGAATACAAGTGCTCCACTTGCTCCCAGCAGAGACTTTCCCATTGCATCTGCATTAACTAGTACTGTATATTTCTTTTCTCCAAGTATTATCTGGTTTGACATACAAAGATCTCCTCCAATTTCTTCATGCCATTCCCGAAACTGAAATCTTTTCTTTTGACGAGTAAGAAACGTTATACTGATAGAGGTTGAATCTGCTTTATTTTTACTCAAAGGCTTTAATAATTGGGATGTCAAAAAATAATCTCCATCCTGTTGAAACTTCAGTTCTTTCACCTGCTCTAATGTAGTCTGCAATTCTGCAGTTCTTTTGATTACCTTATCCTCCAAATCCCTTGCTAATTCTTCGGATTTAATAAAAGCAAACGAATACTTTCTAATTAAGATAGATGCTTGAAAAATGATAAAAATTGTAAATCCATATCCCAATGTGTACGGAGTGTATACGACTGCTTTCCCTTTTAGAATATCATTTATGGCAGTGATTGTTAGGATAATAAATCCAGAAAGGAATAACTTTGCTCCTACTTTATGATTTTTTAATGCTTTAACTATGATATGGGCAATATAGATAATTGATAAAAATATTCCTATTTCCACATAGGTAACTGCCCGACCATACGTATACATAGAGGTAAACAAAACAAGTAATGATGGTGGAAGATAAAAAAAATGAAGCCATCGAGAAAGTTTAGGATTCGATTCATCTGGGAACAAAGATTCTACAAATTTTAGAAAAAAAGTACCACTAATAAAAAAAGTAAAATAATCAATCTTGTTAATTACCGAAAAATTTAACAACGGAGCAAAATCTAAGAGCAATCGATCATCTATACTTAAAGTTCGAATTGCTACGATAAAAGAAAAAAGAGCAAAATAAAGAGGAGATTTATCATTCCGTCTGGTAAAATAAAGTCCTAGGTGATAGAATCCCATAAACATTAAACAGTTTAGAATGCAAAGATCCAGGATAAATTTACGATTTTTATCCTTTGAAAGTTGATGTGCTGAACCAATGCTAATTGTATCCTAGAGCCCACCTTTAAAATAATGGTAATTGCTGACATATAGGATAATTGTTAACCTATTATCTTCTAGCAAAGATTCTTTGATCGTATAAATAGAATGTCTGATAAGCGGGATACTTTCTCCTTCATTCGTTCCTATTTTTCCTTGTTTGCCGAGCAGATCACCGTTGGCATATATTTCATAGGAACAAGCTACACTTCGTAGATCAAGGGCAAGGTCTGTTGTTTTGGCAGGCAGATTTATGTCGAGCTTATATGTTGCATGACCAAATTCTGGATAGCCATTGTTTTGCCATTCGGATGGAACGTTTAGATAATTTCGTTTTCTTTGATCCTCGGCGCCAGGTTTCAAAAAATCCATCCAGTAAAATTGCCATTCCCCATTCAGATCATAAATGAAACCATCTTCAAAATTAGATTGTGATAGGTCAATCATCCCCGACTGCACAAGAGGATTTGGATTCGTATCTTTTCTGTAACAATTCGGAAAGATTAAGACACTGCAAAGATAGATAAAGATCAGGTTTACTTTCATTCGAAATTTGCAGTTCAAATTAAAACATACCTGAAATTACAAACAATCGTTATTTTAAATTCTTGAGTGATTTGCGCATTTTGCCGCAACTCAGGAAGGGAAGGTTTGGGATTGGATTTTAAAGCACTGGGAGTTAAAGTAAGGCTGGTATACTCTGCTAATTACTCACGCAGCGGAAGGGTCTAGTCGTTGCTTTTGATAAATTTGCTGCGCTTCCAGTATTGAAATAAACTAGAACACCTGTAGTGGTTGCAGATGTATATGTTGTAGAAGACCAATACTGAGTTGAAGTTGTATTTGGAAATAAAGAATTTATGTATGGGCTTGTGCTTATACTTTCATCAAATATACTATAAAGCTCAATCACATTTGGCAATCTCCAACTCTTTCCATTTGTGGTCAATCCTATGCAGTTAGAGTTTGCAATTGTCCAAGTAGAATTATTTGCCGATCCTATGGTGCAATTTGTTCCCGATAAACCGTCTGAGCATTTTTGCCATAAAAGAGATGTGCGATTATCTGTAATGGTACCATCTCCATTGTCCGTAAAACTCTGGTTTGGAGGAAGATTTCCCGAAACACATCGAGCATTACCCGCTGTTGCGTCGGGAAAATCACCTATGGTGGTATTCAGAAAATTCACATATTGATAATTACCTACAGTTGATTTGTTTACTGTATTTGACCAATATCCTGATCCAACAGATTGGGGAAAAAAATTATTATCTATTGTAGGTGAAGTGTTCTGGTAGTTGTTTAAACTTGCGAGTTCTAGAATGGTTGGGAGCCTCCAATTTTTTTTTCCAGCAAAGCCTGCTCCATTATTTAAAGAATTAAGAGATGAACATAAATTTGAAGAGGAAGTCCAAAACTGAGTCGTGGCGGTTCCTCCGGAACAAGTAGAACCTGATTTTCCCTCTGTACAAGTTTTCCAAAGAAGTCCTGAAACTTTGTTCCGAGTTGTATAATCATTTGGATACTCGTTTGAAGCTTTAGGTCCAGAAAAGGCGCGACCATTCGGAGTATTGGTAAACTCACCATCATTTCCTGAGCCTACACAGGTCTGTGGGTTACCACCTGCGTCCCAACAACCAATTTGTCCTGTGTCAGTGAGCGGAAAAATAGGATTAACGGTAATCTTGTAAATTTTGAAACTGCCATTTTCTGAGCTAGTCCTAATCATGATCGGATTAGAAAAATCCACACTAGAGGTATCGCTTGTCAGCACCTCATTTCCTATCGTTACCGTACGAGCATTGGTAGTGAAAGACGGAATAGCAGACGAAATGATACCATATGGTAAATTTACCGTTATACTTGAACCTTCGATTTTACCTACATAAGTATTCGAAAGTTCGTTTGTGGAATCTTTGAAGATAAACGTTGTTATATCATTTTGATTGGAAAAAAAAGTTAGTAATGGCGACCAGCAAGAAAAGGCTGTCTCGCCATTTATATATTTTCTTATGTGTAAACTATTAAACTGACTTGATTTGGGATCGCACTGATTGTTTAGTTCCTGTCTTTGACAAGAGGTATGAAAGATGAAGGGAAGCAGGATAACTGAGATGATTATTATCTTTTGGCGGAAGAATAAATTTGAATATTTCATTTAGTTTCTGTGCCATCTATATTGAAAGATAGTCCCCAATAAGTTTACTTTATTGAAATTTTTTTTATACCAAAAAATGCATTAAAAGAATTTTTTTAGCTCAAAAATCATGGAAGAACTTATTTCAGTATCAGAATTTCGAATATTTTTAAGGTATTATGTGCAGGCTGAGACAGCAATTTCCTTTAAAATAATGACTCATGAGTCTCTGCTAAATCATCTTTTTAGGGTCCATCCATAAGGCCCACTCCGTCTCCGTTACGTAACCGAGCTGGAAGGCCGCCTCTTTTAAACTCAATTCTTGTTTATGAGCATATTTCGCAATTTCAGCTGCCTTATCGTAGCCAATGTAAGGATTCAAAGCAGTTACTAACATCAAAGATTGCTCAAGATATAGTTTCATTTTTTTTGTATTTGGTTGTAAACCTTCAATACAGTGTTTTTGGAACGATTGCATAGCATCGGAAAGTAATTGGATGGAATGGTAGACATTTATAAAAATAAGAGGTTTAAATACATTGAGTTCAAAATGTCCGGAAGCCCCTCCCATATTTACGGCTACATCATTCCCAAATACTTGTAGTGCGACCATACTCAATGCTTCACACTGGGTTGGGTTAACCTTTCCAGGCATAATCGACGATCCGGGTTCATTTTCAGGCAAAATCAACTCAGATAGACCAGCTCTGGGCCCAGATCCCATATAACGAATATCATTTGCTATTTTGAATAGAGAGGCAGCTAGTGATTTTAAGCTTCCGCTCAATTCTACAAGAGAATCATTGGCCGCAAGTGCTTCAAAAAAATTGTCCGCATTGGTAAAGGCTAGATTGGTTTCCTTGTTGATTTCATTAACTACAACTCTGGCAAAATCGGGATGGGCATTTAGGCCAGTTCCCACGGCAGTCCCTCCGATTGCGAGACGCAAAACCGCAGGTAGAGCTTTTTCTACCCTTGCTTTCCCGTACCTTAGTTGTTGCACATAGCCTGAAAATTCTTGCCCTAGGCTTATGGGAGTTGCATCCATCCAATGTGTGCGGCCAATCTTAATAATTTCTGAGAAATCATCCACATGCTTTTGTAGGGCCTGAGTTAGATCTTCAATCGACGGCAACAGTTTTTCTGTTACCAGCTTAGCGATACATATATGCATTGCCGTAGGAAAGGTATCATTTGAACTCTGGCCTTTATTTGTATCGTCATTTGGATGGATCGGAAACTTTGAACCAAGCTTCGAACCAGCGAGTTCATTGGCACGGTTAGAGATAACTTCATTGGCATTCATATTTGATTGCGTACCGGAACCGGTTTGCCAAATTACCAGAGGAAAATGTTCATCTAACTTGCCGTCTATGACCTCGCTTGCAGCTTTTACGATGTATTGTGTTTTATCCTCGCTGAGTAGTCCTAATGAGTGATTGGCTAAAGCAGCGGATTTTTTCAAAATACCTAGAGCTTGGATCATTTCCTTTGGAAATCGTTCGCGGCCGATCTTAAAAAAATCCAGAGAACGTTGGGTTTGTGCTCCCCAATACTTATCGGACTCTACGAGAATTTCACCCATAGAGTCTCTCTCGGAACGTCTTTCTATAGTCATTTGTTGATCCCTCCAAACAAGAGATGAGATATTGAATAGCTTGGAAGGGTATTTCTTTTTAATCGATAGAAAAATCTCTGCTATGCTTTCACTTCTATAGGTAATTGGAAGGATTTTAGGACAGTCTTCTCAAAAAAGTTCTGGGGCATACATTCCTTCATCAAAGGCAAAAAAAGGCTCATATTACCCAATTTATATCTTAATTTAGGTTTTTTGCTGTCTATGATCGATGCTATAGTCTTTGCAATCGTTTCTTTGGAAGTGCCTCGGGAGGACTCACTCTCCATGATTTTGTGCATCTGTTCCCGGTATCTAGAGAACGCAGAATGGGATTCCTTTGGTCTTCCTATAGATAAACCGATGGTTCCAGAGTTTACGTATCCTGGTTCTACATTGGAGATATAGATGTTATATGGGAGTAGTTCAAGACGCAGGGATTCCATATATCCTTCTAAGGCAAATTTACTTGCGTTATAAGCACTTGTAAACGGCAATGAAAGCAAACCACCTAATGAACTCATGTTTATGATTCTCCCTTGTCCCCTTTTTAAAAAATGAGGAATAACGGCTCGCGAAGTATAGACACTTCCATAAAAATTTAAATTTATCTGATCCGTCAATTCTTGGAGGCTATTTTCAATAGATGCTCCGGTTAGGTGATATCCTGCATTATTGATGAGAACATCTATTTTCCCTGAAGTTTCAATTACAGAATGAACAGCTTGTTCACATTCTTTTTGGTTTGTGACGTCCAGGATAATATGCCTTTTGATTTCCTGGTTTGGTTTTGTTCGGGAGGATCCATAAACTATATGCCCTAAACCATCCAAATGTGCATATATGCTTTCGCCGATCCCACGAGAAGTACCAGTGATTAAGATGACCTTTTTTTCCATATCTATCTCCTTTCTTCGATCAGAGACTAATCTTGCTCGAATTTCCTTCATTTGTAGACAGTGGCTACATTTGTCAATAAAAAATGTTGTCTCTGTCTACATTTGAAATGAAAAAATAAGTCCGTTTGGTACGCAGCAAAAGCACTTTTGCTCAAAATTTTAGGTGTTCGTATAATATTTAATCACGGAATGAAAGTTTTTTCCTTCCCCCAACTTTAATGGCAAATAAATCCAATGGTCGAAAAAAGAATCGGTGAAACCTTCTTCTTTAGAAAGAGGAACTTAATGGCAGAAACATACCAACATTCACTTGGAGACGCATCCGCGAGACAGCTGTCCAACACGGTAAAAACTAACGCACAGTATGGTGCAATTACTCCGCGATGGTTGGTACGATTACTCGACTGGAAAGGATTGGAAGCAGGTGTGTTAAGAGTCAACCGCGTAGCCGCAAATACAAACGTAGATGTTCTATGTGGACAAAAAGGGGAACAAGAACTCCCCGAAACATTTGTAAATTATGAAGAAAAACCAAAAGAATACACTTTAAGTTTAATATCCACCGTCCTAGACGTACATACAAGGGTATCCGATTTATACAGTTCACCACACGAGCAGATTGCGGAACAACTTCGTCTGACAATTGAAAGTGTAAAAGAAAAACAAGAGTTAGAGCTCATCAACAATGAGGATTACGGTCTACTTAAAAACGTACCGAAATCACAAAGGTTGAACACCAGAAAAGGGCCACCAACTCCAGATGATTTAGATGATCTCATTGCAAAAGTTTGGAAAGAACCCTCTTTTTTTCTGGCTCACCCGCTTGCGATTGCGGCTTTCGGTAGAGAATGTACACGTAGAGGTGTTCCACCAGCTACTATATCTATGTTTGGTGCTCAGTTTTTAACATGGAGAGGACTTCCAATCATTCCGTCTGACAAACTTTTAGTCAATGGTGAGTCAAATCCAAAGTCAGTCAGTGGACTTTCGAACATATTACTTCTTCGAGTGGGTGAGAAAAAACAAGGTGTTGTAGGTTTGTACCAAACGAATTTACCAGGAGAACAAACACCTGGACTATCTGTACGGTTTATGGGGATCAACCGTTCGGCAATTGGCTCCTATTTAATTTCCCTATATTGTTCGGCGGCAATTTTGACAGATGATGCAATTGCTTCTCTCGACAATGTAGATGTAGGAAATTATTATGAGTACAAGTGATCCATTGCATTTAGATTTATCTAGCCTTGGTAAATCTGGAGAATTGAATTCTCAATTTCCAGATGCTGGTTTGTTAGAAAAACTTGCAAGGGAGATCTATGGAACTTTAAATTCATATGGTTCTTTTCCTTCTCCTACATCTACCCCTGGTATTTCGAACATCCAAGGGCTTCCTAACGTATCCACATTGCCAGGTAGTCTGAACGTTCCGCAAACACCTTCCTCACTCAATCAGTTTTTAGATGTGGGGAAAATTGCAGATCCTTTTTCTGCATTTTCACCTAACTCCGTTTCAGTTGGAGGCCATCAAACTGATTTTCTAGGCTATAAAGGGAAACCAGGGTTTGCGGATATTCCCAATTTACCTTTTTTGGGATCACAAAACATTCTTTCTGCGAGAAGGGACTTCCCTATTCTAACAGAGAAAGTAAATGGAAAGGATTTGGTCTGGTTAGACAATGCTGCAACAACTCAAAAGCCCTTGTCCGTTATCGAAAGACTTTCAGAATTCTACCTTCACGAGAATTCAAACATCCATAGAGCCGCGCACACATTGGCCGCCAGATCAACCGATGCTTACGAGAAGTCGAGAGAACTTGTCAAAGGATTTTTGAAAGCTGCTTCTGCCGAAGAAATAATCTTCGTGAGAGGAGCAACGGAAGGGATTAATTTACTTTCGAATATTTTGGGTGAAAAATTCATCCAATCAGGTGATGAAATTTTAATCAGCCATTTAGAACACCATGCAAACATTGTCCCCTGGCAAATGTTGTGTGTGAAAAAGAATGCAAAGTTAAAAGTTGCGCCTGTTGATGAAAGCGGACAAATCATACTCAGTGAATTCGAAAGACTTTTGAATTCTAGAACGAAGATTGTTTCTGTCACTCATGTATCAAACGCACTTGGAACAATTACTCCAGTGGAAGAGATGGTAAAGGCTGCACAAAGATTTGGTGCTATCACAATTGTTGATGGGGCACAATCAGTTTCTCATATGCCGATTGATGTTAGAGATATTGATTGTGATTTTTACGTTTTCAGTGGCCACAAGGTTTTTGCACCAACAGGGATTGGTGTTGTTTACGGTAAAAAAGCCCTACTCGACATACTCCCTCCTTGGCAGGGCGGTGGAAATATGATCCAAGATGTAACATTTGACCATACCACCTTTCAAGATGCTCCTTTTCGTTTTGAAGCAGGTACGGGAAACATTGCGGATGCAGTTGGACTTGGTGCTGCTATTGATTATTTAAATCGATTTGGAATGGCACAAATTGCAGAATACGAACATAGTCTTCTGGAATACGGGACCAAAGAACTTTTGAAAGTTCCTGGTTTACACCTGATTGGGACAGCTAGCAACAAAGCAAGTGTTCTCTCGTTTATCATCGACGGACTAAAAACCGAAGAAGTTGGAAAGCATTTGGCTAAAGAAGGTATAGCAGTACGCGCTGGCCACCATTGTGCACAACCAATCCTCCGTAGATTTGGATTGGAGGCAACTGTTCGTCCCTCACTTGTATTTTACAATACATGTGAAGACATAGATGCGCTGATACGTGCTCTTTATGACCTAACTGGAGGAAGACGAGGAAGTTTCGTTTAATTAAATAATGAAGTCATTGTGGTTTTCATGACTAAGTTGGTTATTGCGAACTTTAATTTCATTGGTTTGGTATACGACGGAGAAAGGTGGGATGCTGGTTGTGATCCAAGCATTTCCACCTATCACCGATGATTTGCCAATTGTTGTTTTTCCTCCGAGTATAGTGGCACCCGAATAAATAATCACGTCGTCTTCGATTGTGGGGTGTCGTTTTACTTGAGCTAAATCTTTACTCACGCTGATTGCGCCTAAGGTTACACCTTGGTAAATTTTAACATTGTTTCCGATAATTGTTGTCCCACCGATTACTATACCGGTTCCGTGGTCCATAAAAAAATTAGAACCAATGGTGGCACCCGGGTGTATATCGATTCCTGTTTTTTCATGAGCATAACGACTTAACATACGAGGAAAAATTGGTATTCCTAAGGAGTGAAGTAAATGGGAGATTCTATGTACCGAGATCGCATAGAATCCAGAATAGGCAAGAATGATCTCTTCCATACTTTCTGCTGCAGGGTCTCCATTGAATGCGGCCTCGGCATCTAGCCAAAGTAAGTCATAGATATTCGGGATTGCGCCTTCAATTTTTTGGATGTATTGTTCTAAAATCTGTTCTTCACTAGACTGGTTGGCATTCTGAAGTTTTGCATAGGGTCGTAAATGTTCCTTCGCCCTCAGAAAGAAAATAGCGAAAGCATCACTAATAGAGACCAATGAATCAAAGGATCGATCTGAATAGAAACCAGCGAATAAAATTCCAAAGAGTTCTTCAACGAATAGCTTTGCAGCGCGTTGGTTAATGTATAAAGGAATATTCTTTCTCTGTCTGGAAAAAATGGACACGATCAATTTCTTTTCTTCCTCGGAGAGCTCTCGTGATTGGAGTAGTGTAAGTTCAGAAGGATTGATTTCTTTTTCGTTCATGGGATCAATCTCTCTCTGTGGAAATATCCAAAAACAAGGAATAGGCGGAACCTATGACTTTTGAGTGAACAACAATCTGTTCTTTTAAATCTTTGTCCCAATACGGCTCACTCAAATGCCATTGCTCTGGATTCGAAAATGCTTTTTTCACATGTCGATAGAAAAATGGCAAATAAGACCAGTTCTTTCTTACATTCTGCTGTTTTTCAATGAAACTGGACTCTCCTTGTCTTTCAAAGAGATTCGAAATTTGAGTGCCTGTCCAGTCTGTGATGTAGATACGTTTGATCTTGTTAGATATTTTGAAGAGACTTTGTGCGTCCAGGTATACTAAGTTGCCTATTTGTTTGAGACGGATTTCCGATTGGTTGAGTTGCTCGAGAAGTTTGGTTTCAGTTTGTATCTCTTTTGCTATTTTTTTTCTCTTCCAATCATGATACGAGTTTAAGATATCCAATAGATTTCCGTTTTGAAATTCATCGGATACATCTGCCTCCTGGATGGGACTCAATGCCTCCCCTTGGAGGTAGAGGGCTCCCGATTCTAAAGCAAGCCTCAATTTTTTTTCCGAATCAATGCCATCGAAGAGAAGAGCCGCCCCCGTTGTTAAGGAAAAGTCTTTTAGAAAATAAAGTATAGTGTGGAATTCTGAATCTGGAATGCCTACTTGTTCGTGAAGATCTACCTTGATCATATCTGGTTTCAAAGCACCTAAAAAAGATACTGCAGGAGAGTCTGAACCAAGACCTTTCACAAGTATCCGAAAGCCAAGTTCTTTCCAAAAGTCTAAGGCAACTAACAATTGATTGGTATCTTCTTTGCTTTGCTGGCAGTCAATTTGAAGATAGATTTGGTTTGCTTGCAATCCTTGAGTCTTTAAGTAATTGAGAAGTTTTGACTCCATTCCTGAGGAGGTATTAAAGTCTTGTATCAAATCTGAAAATCCGATACGCAAAACGAATATTTCGTCCGATTTTGTGAAATTAGGAAGTATTATTTTGCCATTGTTTTTGGGAATCAAGATCTCCCTTCCAATTCGTTTTTGCTCTTCTACAGAGAAAATTGATTGGAATTGCACTTTGCTATCTTCCGAAAGAATACTCATTGGAAATGCTGAAATCGTATCAATCTCTTTATCTGAATATAGGAGTTCATTCATGGTAGGATTCCTTTTTCTTTTAAAAATTCGTGATTGAAAACTTTGGATTGGTATTTTGCACCAGTGTCACATAACACAGTTACTATGGTATGACCTGGTCCCAATTCTTTAGCGATTTTGTAGGCTGCACCTAAATTGATACCGACTGATCCACCTAAAAATAAGCCGTCCTTTCTGAGTACATGCTCCAGGATACGGATACACTCTTTGTCATCGATTCGAATCGCGTCATCTGCTGGCATACCTTCCATATTTTTGGTGATCCTTCCTTGTCCGATCCCTTCTGTAATGGAACTTCCTTCTATTTGAATCGTTCCCGTTTTGACAAATGAGTAGATACCAGATCCGTAAGGGTCGGCTACGATACAACGTATGTTTGGATTTTGTTTTTTTAAATATTCAGCTGTACCTGCATAAGTGCCTCCGGTACCTAAGGAGGTAACCCAAACATCGATTTTCCCGTTTGTATCTCTCCAAATTTCTGGTCCAGTTGTTTCATAGTGCGCTTGTTTGTTGGCAAGATTGTCAAATTGGTTGGCCCAGATTGCATTGGGAATCTCTTGTGCAATCCGTCCTGCCACCTTAACATAATTGTTTTCATTCGCGTATGGTACAGCAGGAACCAATCTAACATCAGCGCCTAAGGTGCGTAAAATTTCTATTTTTTCTTTGGATTGGGTTTCTGGTATGACAATGATACTCTTGTAACCTTTTGCATTGCATATGTGTGTGAGACCGATCCCAGTGTTGCCAGCAGTTCCTTCCACCACTGTCCCTCCGGCCTTCAGCCTTCCGCTACGCTCAGCTTCTTCAATGATATAGAGCGCCGCTCTGTCTTTCACAGAACCACCTGGGTTCAAAAATTCAGCTTTTCCTAAGATTTCACAGCCAGTTTCCTCACTCAAGGAGGGAATCCGGAGTAAGGGAGTATTGCCAATCGCAGAAACAAAGCCATTTAGGATGGGGAGAGCCATCATTACCTCCAATCTTCTCCTAACTTGGACAGTGATTAGAGGAATGCGAGCAAAAAAATTATTATATTGAATAAATTATCCAATATATTGAACAATTTTGGTATGGTTATTCTTCCAAGGTAAGAGAAAGGAAAGGAGGCAAGCCTATCTCCAAAGAAATGTCCAAACCTCTCTTTGTTTTGGCCTACATAGCAAATTGGGCAAAAAAGAAGGCTGTATATGCTCTCTCATCTAAGGTATAACGGTCATTCGGATTTGCGGCCCAGGGGTTTACTCTCGTATTTTTGATCGAATCCCCAGCCACTAAGTAGGAACCACCAAACCAAAGTGAGACAGAATCTTTCCAAAAGTATTGGTATACAAAATCAAACTCGTAAAACAATCGTTTACCGGCCTTTTCTCCGAACTTATATCCACCGAAGGCGGCACCAGTTTGGTTTTCAGAACTGAGGCCTGTATTGGCAGCACCACCCGAACTATACCAAGCGTCATTGGGATTGGCTTTCAAAATGTCATAGGCAACAAAAATGAATCGACCGTATTTAGGTGAGGTATACATCAAATGAATAGAGCTGGATCGTGTGTTGGACCAAAAGGTCGCATTTGCCAAACCGTTTCCTGAGTTGAAGTAAGGAAATCCACCTGACCTTGTAGCAAAAGATGCATCATATGTAGCCACCTTATTGTCGTTACGATTTGGGTCACCTGAGGCAAAGCTATATTGCAAACCAACTCGAAATCGATCAAAGAAGGTGTATCCTGTTTGTAAAAGTAAAAACCGTGCATCGTATTCTACATTCTGTGTATAGAGTCGTCTAGAATTTGGGTTACCATCTACTGTTTGTTCTAAGATATCCCAACCTGCATTGACTCTTTGTCCATTGAAGCCATATTGGGAACTTGTTTCAATTGTCCAGTCCCAAGCTTTTCCAGACGGAAGTTTGTTTCCATCTGTGCGATTTGTAAGTCTTAATCCGACTGTATTTAAATTGTCTCTTTGTCTTGTACGGTCTTGAGAGTTGATGGGGTTTGGTCCTTGCTCCCATTTTTTATCTATATTAAAATAAAATAAATCGATTAGAAAATCATCAAATTTTAAAGTATTGTATAGGCCTGAAAGGTATGTATCATTTACGGAACCACGTCTAGTCCCATTCGACGTATTATTACCGGATCCGGCATTGCTCTCTTCTGCTATAATAGATGTGAATGCCTCTGATTGAAATTTTTTACTCGAATATTTTACACGCGCCGCATCGAATGAGTTTCCAATTTGTCCATCATTTCTACCTCCGATATATCGATTGTCACCGAACCCTAAAACCTGACGGCCAAAATAGACTTCAAATCCATCCGCAAAATTTTTGAGGACGATGAAACCTTCTCTTAAGTCTGTATTATTTTTGATATTTACAGATTGGTTGGGAGTAGGTGCGGAGCTCAGCTCTATGCCAGCAGAGTTGGATAAACCCAGATAGCCCAATTGTCCATCTTTACGACTTTGCTCTCCACCAAACACTCGTACGTCTTGTATAGTTACTTTTGCTGCGAAGTATTCACTAGGATCTACCAGGAAGGAAACTTGTGTATTTTGAGTGGCAAAGTTTCGGCTATCGGCTGTTCGTTTGTCAAAATCAGCATTGTGTGAATAGTCGAAACGTGGGCGCAGATGGAAACCCATACGGAAGATATCCCCAAACCAAAGTCTCTCCGATTTCCGAACAGCATCTTGGTGTTCAGGAGAGAGTAAGGTTGAGCGCATCATTTCATTCGGTAATTTTCCTTTGTAGGTGCTTTTGTACGGCTGTTCCTCTACCGGAGGTGTCTTCACTTCTGTCTCGATGGGTTTTGATTCCTGGGCCATCAGTGTAAATTGTGCAGGTAAGAGTACAGACAGTACGAGGGAAGTAGGGAAACAAAGGGTGAGCACCGAAGATTTCATAGATGCATCTGGTGAAAAATGTTCAATATAGTCAACAATAAATTTACTATATTGAACAAATTTGGTAAAAAATGATCTAAAAAATTAGCTTAGTAGACCATATTGGAGAAAAATCAGGATCATTGGCCTGGATGGTAAATGGCCAGAAAGGCCGCCAAAGCCCCAAGAGCAGGGATCAAAAACCAAAAGCGTTTCCCCATTTCCCTTTGTTTGTAAATTGCAGTCAGGATACCACCTAAAACCAACCAAATGATGATTTTGGCGATCGCCCAAATCGGAAATGAGAACTGGAACCTTGTATAGAGTAGGCCGAGTCCTCCAATCAGCAAAAGAGAGAGAGAAATTCCGTGGCTTGCCGAAACCAACGCTCTCCAAGGGTAGGATTTTTTTTCTCCACCCGTAGCCACAAATTGGAGTACTGCCCCCAATGAAAAAAATAGCAGCATCATTCCAATTAGATGCAGTAATTTAAAAAAATCGTAATTCATAGTGTCCTCGAAATGATTCTCCACACAATTTAGGAATGAGAGGATTTATATGCGAACGAATATTATCCCAGGAATTCAAAAATAATGGAAAAAACTTTGCTTTTACTCAGAGGATTGCCTGGGTCGGGAAAGAGTACGTTTGTGGAGCTTCTAAAGTCACTAAGTCCTGTTGTAGCATTTTCCCTAGATGAGTATTTTTTGAATGAAGAAGGAATCTATCATTTTAACTACCGAGAGAATCACAAAGCCTATAAACAATGTTACACGAATGTCCATCAGGCAATGAAAGATTCTATTTCCTTTCTAATTGTTGACCAGACCTTTGTTTCCTTTCGTGAGATAAAACCCTATCTCGATTTGGCTCTCGAGTTTTCGTATAAAACTTTTGTTCTAACAGTGGAGAATCGACATGATGGTGAAAACCAACATGGTATTTCTGATACACAATTGGTGAAAATGGCAGAATCTTACAAAGTTAAGTTGTTGCCGAAACGATTAGAGGGGTTTTCAGAGAGAGAATACCCACCCCTATAAATTGGGAGTGGGCTAATCAAGCCTATCTTCTAGTGCTAGTTTTTGGTTTTGCAATGTTTACTTTCATTTCACGGTTCATAACATTTTTACCGTTCAAATCTTTAATCGCTTTATCTGCAGCTTGTCCATCTTCCATTTCGATAAAACCGAAACCTTTAGATCGACCAGAGTATTGATCAGTGATAATCTTTGCTGATGTTACTGCACCATGTGCACTGAAAAGTTCACTCAACTTTCCTTCGGTCATATCATAAGAAAGATTGCCCACATAAATATTTACTGACATAGATGTTCCTCAAATTCCTAATTTGGACTCGCAATACTGGAATTTTCGTTCATGCATAGGTCGTTTCCTCAGGAAACGATTGAGGTAGGAACTCCAACAGAATGCAAGGGAAACTTAAGAAAAGCTATCGGCGTGCAAGCAAGAAAGGGACTACTCGGCGGTGAAAAAAACTACAATACTCTGAATCTAGGTGCAAGTCTGGCCCCTTCCTCGAAAAAGGCAACCAGAATCCCATCTTTCCAAAAAAAAGAATTACCGGATCAGTGGTGGTGGTGTCCGCCTGGACCATGAACATGGCCATGGGCAATCTCTTCCGCCGTTGCATCCCGAATCGTTTTAATGGTTACATCAAAGTGTAAAGTTTCACCAGCTAACGGATGATTGCCGTTTAGGACTACATCGTTTTCCCGAATTTCTTGTAGATAGAGCACCATTCTTCCGTTTGCTGTATCTGTCTGGAATTCCATACCAATTTCTAAATCAGCTTCTGGAGGAAGTTCGGTTTTGGGAACTTGGAAGACCAAGTTTTCGTCATATGTCCCATAGGCTTCTTCCGGGGAGACTTTCACTTGTTTGGAGTCTCCATCTTTTAATCCTTCTAACTCTTTCTCCAAGCCTGGAATGATATTACCCTCACCGTGTAGGTAAAGTAATGGTTCCTCTGACTGATCAAGAGTTGCGCCTTGGGAGTTTTTTAGGTGATAGGAAAATCCTACAACCTTTCCTTTAGTGATGGTATTTGACATATTCATTACAAAGTAGAATCAGAAAAAAAAAGTGCAACCTAATAAAAGGTTGGTACCAGATAGGATTATGAGATTTTTACATTCGGTTTAAAGAAAAACATATATGAACTGGACTCTTTTAATTCAAATATTTGGCGGACTCGCCATTTTTATTTTCGGTATGAAGCTGATGAGTGAATCCCTCCAAAGAGTGGCGGGGGATCGATTGAGAAACTTTCTTTCTTCAATGACTCGCAATCGTGTCTCTGCGGTTTTAAGCGGAGTGCTCATCACATCCACCATCCAATCTTCCTCAGCAACTACGGTTCTTGTTGTTGGTTTTGTGAATGCCGGGCTTATGCAACTAACAGAAGCTATTGGCGTTATCATGGGAGCGAATATAGGAACGACCATCACTGCATGGATTGTTTCTTTTTTAGGTTTTAAATTCAACATTGCTACCTTTGCCATGCCTGCCATTGCACTTGGGATGATATTTCAGTTTTCTAAAAAAGAAAGTCGCTCAGGATTTGGAAGTTTTCTGATAGGCTTTGGATTTTTGTTTTTAGGTTTAGATTACCTTAAATCATCTGTTCCCGATTCTGCCAAAGATCCAGAGTCATTTCAGTTTTTATCCCAATATACTAATATGGGATTTTATACAATTTTACTGTTTGTATTGATTGGTACTTTGCTTACCATCGTGATCCAATCTTCATCTGCCTCAACAACGATCACTATTACTTTGGCATTTTCTGGCTTTATCCCGATTGAAGCTGCTTATGGTATGATCCTAGGCGAAAACATTGGAACAACCATTACGGCAAACCTTGCCGCTATTGCTGGCAATCGAAATGCAAAGAAGGCGGCTTTAGCACATACTGTGTTCAATATATTTGGTGTGGTTTGGGCACTTCTTTTCTTCCAAGCCTTCTCTCACCTAGTGGATACTTTGATCCCAGAAGACCCTTTGGTGAATAAAGAATCTACAAGGTTTCATATCTCGCTCTTCCATACACTTTTCAATGTCATCAATACCTTACTCTTGATTTGGTTTGTAAATACATTAACAAAGTTTGTCAGTCGGATTGTTGATTTACTTGCTTCAAAAACTGCAAAGGACAAATCTTCTATACGGCTGTTGCAGTCGGGAGCTGTGAAAACCACGGAACTTGCCATGGTAGAGCTCATCGAATATACAAAAAAAATCATAAGAGATACATATGATTTTTTTCGTCTCACGGAGCAATTGTTGACTGAGTCCTATGATGGAACTAGAGTTAGCCAAGTTCTAAAAAAAGAAGAAGAATTAGACCAAGTACGCTCCCAAGTTCTGCAATATCTCAATGAAGTGCAAGAAATGGGAATCACTGGAAATTATGGAAAGGATGTTCTAGGGATTATGGAACGCGTGAAAGCAGTTGAGGAGATGGGTGATAATTTTGCCTCTATCGCGCGTAAGGTAAGAAAGAGCCACCGCCAAAAGATCTTTTTAGAAAAGTCCGGGTTGCATACCGTCAAAGAACAAATTGAGATTATCAAACACCATTATGAGTTGCTTTTAGGAAATTTGGAACGAAGTGAAAGTTTTGATATCCTAGGAAATCCTCAGATTCGTAACCAAAGTAGAGAGTATCGTTTTCAAATGATTCAATTTATCAAAAAGAGTGAATCCAAATTGCGAAAAAAGAAGTTCCAGAAGAAATCAAATTATTTGGCTAGTTTGCTCTACCGAGATATTTCCAGGAATTTGGACAATATCTCAAGACAGTTAAATGCATCGATCTATGCGGATGTATAGATCCAATTCTTAACTTACTAAGGTCTAACCGAAAAGAGGATGAAAGTAATGTCATCCTCTGGTGGTATGTAAGTTGTTCTTGTTTTGATAAATGCTTCGAGTTTGGCGTGCAATTGGTCTGCCGAAAGCTCCATGTGGCTATGCATCCATTCCAAAAAGAGTTCCTCGCCTTTTCCTTCGGATTCTTTTTCCCCGCGTTCGTCTCTCTCCCAAACATCCCAAAGTCC
The DNA here is from genome assembly GCF_003114855.1 of Leptospira ryugenii. Taxonomy (NCBI): domain Bacteria; kingdom Pseudomonadati; phylum Spirochaetota; class Leptospiria; order Leptospirales; family Leptospiraceae; genus Leptospira; species Leptospira ryugenii. The sequence continues at coordinate 762,421 of NZ_BFBB01000008.1, forward strand.
ATCGGTGAATAGAAAAAACTGGTCATGAGTAGCAAGCTCATATTCCTCTTCATGAAATTCTAGATCTTTCGAAAGACCAATCAACTTTCCCTTGGGGCGGATGGGTAGAATTACATTGCTATTTTGCTTAACATGGTACAAAGGAGGATGCCCTGCGTTTGCAATGCGGAAGTATTTATGTTCTAGATTGATGTAAAGAGCAGCAGCTGTGAGTAATTGGTTTTGGTAGGTGCCAACGAGAGAGCGATTGATTCGGTTCAGAACTAAACTTGGACTTGTTGCAAAACGAAGGGATTGCGTAAAGGCAATCTTTAGCATGGCAGCTTCAATGGCGGCTGGAACTCCATGACCAGTAACATCTGCTATCAAACAGATGATTTCAGTTTCGCTAAGTTTTACGATATCATAAAAATCTCCACCCACGAGAGATGCAGGAAGATAGCCCGCATTGACCTCAACAATTTCTGGGTGATTGACTTTTGAAGGTAAGGTACTTTCCTGCAATTTCTTTGCAAGGAGAAGTTCTTTTTGGAAGGCAAGTAACTTTTGTTTATCGATTTCTGCCTTGATTTGAGTTCTTTCGTTTTCTTTTCGGACAATTGATATACGATCTCCTAAGCCAAAAGCCATAAGAATTACTTCAATGGCCATGGCTATTTGGAAGGCATTTTCAGTGAATGGATTCACAGGAAGTACTCCCATGTATTTCATCAAAGTACCTAGGCCACCGATGATCACAAATAGAAAGGCAAAAAAGAAAAAATATGCCGGTCTGAACTTAACTGAAAATGCAATATAGGATGAAGCGGAGATACCTAATATCGCTAAACATAGACTATAGATGTCTCCACTGGCATTGAGCAGTCGATATGGTAAAAATGGTATGAGAAATAAACCTAGTAAGGAAATGTACATTCCCATTTGAAATATTAAAAATAATTTCGGAGAGTTTTCCTTTAGATTCATAAAGGTCATACTCATAGGAAAACTGAAAAACAAAAATAAGTAGTAAATAATGTTATGAAGATTCCAAACCAAAGCTGGCTGATTTGGGAAAAAGTACATGGGCAAAATGCCATTCAAAGAGAGCTGAAATGCGATCGAGCCAAAGAGAAGATAGATAACATAATATAAGTATGCCTTATCTCGGATCAAAAGAAAAACAAAGAAATTATAAAAGGTCATTACAGAGACAATTCCAAAATAAAAACCTTGGATTAAGAAATCATCGGATACAAAATGAGAAAAATCCTTTTCTTTTGCGACAAACAGCGGTACAGACATAGAACTCTCTGTAGAAACCAAAACCCAAATTTGCTTTGTTTCTTGTGGCGATAATTCTAATTCATGAGAAAACCCTCGGTATCTCTTTTCTCTCGCAAAAAATGAGTAGAGTCTTCCTTGTGCTGGGAAAGTAACGAATGTTCCATTTGTTGTCTCAAAGAATTGAACATGGTCGAGTAAGGGATATTTAATAAAAACAACTAAGTCATGCGCAACTTGAGTATCATTTTTGATTTGGTAACAGAAAAGATACGTTTTGTCAGTATTGCCAAAATTTGGAATTTTTCCGAAACTATGTGTGTATTGGTTTTTGTCCTTTGCCAAATCTAATGGAAACAACAACGTTTCCTGAGAAGGAAAGGACAAATAACTCAGATAAGGTGCTAAAGATTCAAGGGAGTCAATTCTTGATAGGAGAAGTTGATCTTTGTTGGGGCAGTCAGGTGGAGAAAGGGTGGTTTTGTCTTTTGCGTAGAGAGGAAATTGTGAGGTAGTTAGATGTAGAAGAAAAATGAGAAAGCATTGTTTGATACGATAGCTTGTATGCTTTAACTTTCTCATGAGAGAGAATAGATACTACCCTATGCTCTCCCATTTGTAAACCCAAGAATTTAGGATACGCCTGCTTCTACTCCAGCAAGATTTCTCAATTCTTCGTAGGCTCTTTCTCTTTGGACAACTTTCGTTTTATTGACAGCTTTTCGGATGATGACATCCCACTGCTTTTCAGGCTGTTCCATTTTCATATTCTCTAACAATTCTAAAACTGACTCGTCTTCTTTCGCATTGAAGATTTCTTCTGTATCATAGCGAAATAATCCGAACAATGCCTCTATGTAATCGCCTACGCTCATGGATTCTTTTGAACCTGAGCTGATCTTTTTCTTTTCCATCCGACGAAGTTCGCGTTCTCTACGTTCTAACTCTGTGCGTTTCATACAGTTTCCGTATTTGGTTTAGGGTTGTATGACCAGTATTTGGGAAGAAAGGCTCTCTGGACACAAAAGTATTGCCAAAGCCCCTGAAAATTACTAGGATAAGTCCTAAAATTTTGGTGCACCACTGGCTCGTTTTGGTTTTCCAATTGACGGATTTTGAAAAAAGAATAGTGTACAGGGATCGTTTTCAGCGGAGGAAAGTGTATGAAGCTACTCCATGGTTTTGCCTTTCTTTGTGTATTCAGCCAAGCCCTTTTTGCAACCGACCTAGACTTACAAAAAATCCGAGACCCGAAAACCTTTTTGGAAAAGGTGAGGAGAGGCTTTGATGTCGATGCCGTTCGCTCATCAGACGGTTATACTCTCCTCCATTATGCGGCAGATGTGGGAAGTGTTGAATTGGTTTTGGAACTCCTAGAGAGAGGTGCCATTAAAAATCCAGTGATGCACAGTGGCAACACTCCGCTTTCAACAGCCATCCGATCTGGGCATAAAGATATCGTTCGAATCTTTCTCGAACAAGGAGTCGACCCTAATTTCAAACTGGGCAAGGCAGATAAAGAAAAGACCCACTTCCATTATTATATAACTCAAACCCAGAAGTTAGATCGTTATATCTATGATCTATTTATCAAGAAAGGAGCAAATGTAGAGAGCAAAGACTCTTCAGGGGAAACACCTTTGATGGCCATTGCTGGATCAGGAGTTGAAAAGTTAGACCATTTAAAACTACTATTGAGTTCAAGAGCTGATGCAAAGGCCCAGAACCGAGAAGGTAGAACTCCACTTATGTTAGCTGTATTTTCTTTGGATGAAGCGATGGTACAATTTTTAATCTCTGTGAAAGTACCAGTTAACCAAAGAGATTTTGAAGGAAATACTGTGCTTATTGGAATGATTCCAACAATAGAACCTAATAAAGATTTGGAGGAAAAAAAGCTTAAGATACTTAAATTATTGATCAATTCAGGCGCCGATCTAAATGCAACGAATAATGAAGGTTCAACGGTACTTCATGAACTGGTAAAAACAAATGAATATAATCTATTGTCTTATGTGATCGACCTAAAGCCAGACTCTTCCAAACGCAACCAAAGAAAACAAACTCCTCTTGATATGGCTATACAGAAACAAAATTGGAAAGTGACAGAGATGCTCTTAAAGATAGAAAAAAATCTCGATGCGTTGGATGAGACGGGGTTTACGCGATTGCATTCCGCTATCCAAAATGACTCCATTGAATTGTTGCGATTGTTGCTGGAAGCAGGTGCAAATCCCGATATCCAGGATAGAGAAGGTAGGACAGCAAAAGACCTTGCCCTTTTCCTTAAAAACAAGAAAGCGATAGAAATTCTAGAATCAGGTCCCTAATTTCAAAATTTCACTCGCTTTTTTGGAACCTGATTTTGAATTGAAATGGATGGGCCTTTCCCGTTTCACTGCTGCCTTACTCGTATTGATTGTAGGAAGCCATACTGTTTTTTTATCAGGCGGCCTCCTGGGCATCACTGTGGAGTTAGCTTCAAAATTGTGCACATGCAACCATGGAGCCAAACAAGAAAAGCATAGTGATGGAGAGGACCATTCCTTTCGTTCAAAGATAAAGACGAGTCATTCGAAACGTTCAAATTTAGCCCATTGCCATGATGCAAAGCCAGGTGAGGTGCATGTTTGCTCGTGTAAAAAGAGTAAGTCCTCCCTTGAGCAATTGGCGCGTTACCACCAAAGTTGGATCATCGCATCCCATCGCATCATTCAAAATATTGTATCTGAAATTATTGCTTTCTTCCGATCTGAGGACCAGAGGCTTGCAGAGGGTTGGCCCACCTCTCTGATAAAGCCGCCCCGTATTCCTTTTGTTTAATCTTCAACTTTAAACAAATGAGCTTTAGGCTCATACTATGATTTAACAAAAGGAATTTTATGAACAAACTTATATATTTACTTATTCTAATTTTGATAAGCGCATCAGCGTTTAGCTGTCAAACTGAAAAATCGAATGATAACGATCTTGGTCTCGTTGCTCTGGCTGTAATCGCAAATGGTTCTGCTGTTACAAGTATTCCTTTCGAACTTGTCTCAGGAACAGACGCATTTAGCTGTAATCAGGCAATATCAGGAAGCGGAAGCACTCAATTACAGTTACGTGATGCAAGATTTTTTGTTCACGATGTAAAGCTTGTAAAGGCTGATGGATCGACAACAGATTTTATACTTTCGACAGATGATACTTGGCAGAATGGTACTGTAGCCTTACTTGACTTTGAAAATAGAACTGGCCAATGCACTGTCGGCACGACTGATACAAACAAAACCCTACGCGGCTATGCGGCCCCAGGCTTGTATGTTGGCGTGGAGTTTAAAGTGGGTGTACCCACTGCCCAAAACAAGCTACTCAATACAACTGGCGGTGCACCATTGAACACAACTGGAATGTACTGGTCTTGGACGACAGGGTATAAATTTATGAAATTTGAATGGAGAGCTCTCGAGGGTGCTGGTTCAACGAATCAATTTCACACTGGCGGAGTATCTTGCACTGGGGGCAATGGAAATGACATTACTTGTGCATATCCTAACATTCCAACAGTTCGAATCACTCGGTCAAACAATGCAATATGGAGTGCTACTGAAAACCCTATTTACATCAATATACAAGAATTAGTAAAAAACACTAACTCCAATTTGTCGAATGGTGGTGCATCCTATACGTGTATGGCTGGAAATACGACAGCTAGTTGTAAATCCATACTAAATAGTATTGGTATCAACGAAACTGATGGAAAGACACTCAGTACTCAAAGTGCTTTTTCGATAAAAAATTAAGTTAAGATTGAGGGGAGGAGAGTCCTTCCCTCAATTAGGATTCTTTTATGAAGTTACAATCAATAATAGCAATTTTTCTCCTTATTTCATGCTCAATCTTTGAAAAGAAAAAAAACGATAACGATCTAGTTTTAGGTCTTATACTTCTTTCAGCAAACAATGCATATAAATGGAATCTCCCACCGGGATTTCCTGTACCTACAGTGCCATCGGAAAATCCTATGTCTGAAGCAAAAGTAGCTTTAGGAAGACATTTATTTTACGACAAAAATCTTTCCCAGGATAGGAGCTTATCTTGCTCTGGATGTCACAAACAGAGTTTAGCATTTACTGACGGGAGAAGATTTGGAATTGGAATAACGAATGAAGCTCATCCAAGAAATTCTCAAAATTTAGGGAATGCTGCCTACCATCCTCGACTAACTTGGGCAAACCCTCAAATGACGACATTAGAGATTCAATCTAGGGTACCAATGTTTGGAGAGTCGCCAATAGAACTAGGTTTAATAAATAATGATTATTTGGATAGATTGAAGGCAGATACACGCTACATATCTTTGTTTAATAATGCATTTGGTGGCGCTCCGGGATCCATCTCGGAACAGAATGTTCGATTTGCATTGGCTAGCTTTCAGCGTTCTCTTATCACAGGGAATGCACCTGCCGATAAATACGCTTTTCAGAATCAGTCAAATGCATTGAATGCATCTCAAATCAGGGGATTTAGAATATTCAATGGAGAGGTGGCCGAATGTTTTCATTGTCATGGTGGGTTTAATTACACCGACACGGTTTTTCATAATCAGCAACCCACTAGCGATATTTTTTATCATAACAATGGTATCTATACTAAAGCAGAATATGATGCACTTTCGGTCAATAAACGTGGCTTATATGAGATAACGTTGTTGGAATCAGATCAAGGGAAATTTCGTGCACCTTCCCTGCGAAATATCGGTTTAACATTCCCATATATGCATGATGGTTCTTTTATGTGTGATGATTCAGAAAATCCGAGTATAACGTCTGGAAAAACAATCAGAGATTGTGCAGTAAACGCTTTGCGTAAGGTCGTTGCTCATTATGAAAGTGGGGGAAAATCTCATCCAAATAAAGACAGTTCATTCATACGACCATTCACTTTGACGGCCCAAGAGAGAACCGATCTTGTAGAATTTTTACTCTCTCTAACAGACACTGACTTTATCAACAATCCAGCTCATTCGAATCCATTTTAATTTATGATTCGTATAAGACCAATTTTGATTGTTTTCTCTTTTTGGATCCAATTGGCCTGTACATTTGGATCTATTGGAGATTCCAATGAAGAAAATCTAGCCATCATCCAAAACTTATTGTATTTTCGAAACAACACGGTCACGAACCTGCGCACAGACATACAGTATTTTGATAACCAAGAGGATGAAATTTTAAACCAGTTTTCTTTTGTTTCAAATTCGGTTACGTATCAACTTACTTTGGAAAAAGATAGCTACGTCGACTGGGAATCGGGAAATTATAGAATCAACCCCCAGGATAAGGTGTTAGGCTACTTTAGTATAAGTAATGGAGCAAGGACACACACTCCTTTTACTGTGCCATTAGATTTGCCAACGACAGATCTATATGGAAAATCTTATTCATTTCTTATACCATCGAAAGAGTTTTTTTTAAATCGGCCAATGGGAACCAATGATACTGGTTCAGTTTATACTTCATCTATCTCAAAACAAATATTAGATGCTCCGTTGGGAGTGATGGCAAATGCAGTATTAACATATGAAGATATATATTTGAATGCAAGAATTACAAGAAAAGGAAGTCCGGATGTCACGAAGACAATGAAAGTCCTTTTAGGACAAGGTTCCATCGTGCTTAGGCCAAAATGTAAAATTTCTATTTTCCAGGGAAAGGTAAATCCCGTAGTCATTGGATTTGTACACTCAAATCTATTTAGAGATTATTTTGAAAACGGAGCAAACGTAAGTTTTCTGCAAACTCTTTTTACCAAAGTGGATTCAGAAGTTAACATTACAAATATAACAAATACTGACCTTTCTAATATACTGAAGAAGAATTTAAATACAGAAGACCTAGTCATCCAATTCCCAGGCTGTCTGCCAGGGGTTACAAAATGAAATCACTATCTCAGTTTCTTATTTTTTCAATGCTTTTCCTCTCTCCAGTACTCTTTGCCCACCATACTGGTTCCTCAGATAGCCCCATTGCAACTGCGCGCTTTGTGGATCCATTTACCGGCAAAAGAGAAAAGCCGGCAAACTACTTAGTCTTAACGCAAGATTACTACCAATCTACTCGAGAGAATAGTCATCTCTTTACAACGACTGCCTTTGTCGAAATGAACTTTTTTGATGGACGCTTCTCTTTGAATGGATCGGTCCCTTGGAACTACTACCAACAGAGAAATCGTGAGGACGCCGCAAGGATTGGAAAGAGTTATCTTGGTTTTAAGTACCAACCGTTCTTTGATTTGGATAAACCTTACTTCTTCGTAATCGAAGGATCAGTTGGCTTTCCCTCCGGACCAGATACGGATCGATTCACTGGTGGAGATTACTATGCAGGCACTGGTTTTTTAAAGCTCGGTTATCTATATGAGAAGTGGTCTTTTGTTGTAAAGGCAGGTGGGATTCGACCACTTACGCGACCTCAACCAAATAACCTACAGGACAATGATGGCATCCCATATTATTTAAGAAGGCCATCCGAAGCTCCTCCTGAGCCAAACTATCTTTACAAAAACACTGGCATTGCCTCTGGTTACATTAGCTACTATCTACGTCCTGAAATTACGCTATTCTCTGGAATATTATATCGAAATCCTTATAATGGTGTAGAATATTCAAATAACAAAGATAAGGCGAATCCTTTTTATTTTACAGAGGCATCTGCAGGTTTTTCATGGAATTTATCTGAGAAATATAATATGAGTTTAACCTATCGATACCCTTTACAACGAGACCGAGATTACAGATTGTACCAATCCGCTTGGACATTTGCATTTTCAATGGAATGGGGAAGCGATTGACATTCTGAACCCATATTTTAGTTTTCTACGAAACTAAGAATTCGAAAAGGGAATCAAATGAGTGACGTAGAAATCGTACCCGTCGGGGAATTACCTCCTGTTGGCGTGGTGCCAAAAAAGATGCATGCACAGGTAATTCGACCTGAAAGATTTGGGGAGCCTAAAGATTCTTTCCAAGCTGAAGTGATTGATGTGCCTGAAGTAGCACCTAATGAAGTGTTAGTTGCCGTAATGGCGGCAGGTGTAAACTATAATAATGTATGGGCGGCACTTGGTTACCCTGTCGATGTTATTGGGGCTAGAAATAAAAAGGGTGAGCCTGAAAAATTTCACATCGGTGGCTCCGATGCATCTGGAATTGTATATAAAGTTGGTTCAGATGTACAAAATGTAAAAGTAGGTGATGAAGTTGTAATCCATTGCGCAATGTGGGATCCAAAAGATCCTTGGGTTCTTGCAGGAAAGGATCCAATGTTCGCTCCCAGCCAAATCATTTGGGGATATGAGTCGAATTGGGGTTCCTTTGCTCAGTTTTGTAAGGTACAGGATCACCAATGTTTGCCGCGTCCTAAACATTTAACTTGGGAGGCATCAGCAGCTTATATGTTAGTAGCTGCTACTGCGTACAGAATGTTACACCATTGGAAGCCTAATGATGTTAAACCTGGCGATGTAGTTTTAATTTGGGGTGGAGCTGGCGGTCTAGGTGCGATGGCAATTCAAATTGTTAAGGCAGCTGGAGGAGTTCCCATAGCAGTTGTATCCTCAGATGATAAAATTGAATTCTGTAAAAACCTAGGCGCAGCCGGAGTTATCAATCGAAACAAATTCAAACATTGGGGCGCACTCACGACAGAAATCAACCAACCAGAAGCTTTTGGAAAATGGACCAAGGAAGCAAGAGAGTTTGGCAAAGCCATCTGGGACATTGCAGGTAAGGGTAAAAATCCTCAAATCGTATTTGAACATCCTGGTGAAACAACATTGCCCACATCTGTTTTTGTTTGTGAAACTGGTGGTATGGTTGTGATATGTGCGGGTACAACTGGATTCAATGCTACTGGAGACTTACGTTATCTTTGGATGAGGCAAAAACGTCTTCAGGGATCTCATTTTGCAAACGATGACAATTGCAGAGACCTAAACCAATTGGTGATCGATAAAAAAGTCGATCCTGTTCTCGCAAAAACCTTTCCTTTCCAAGAAACCGGTGCTTGCCACCAATTGATGCGAGAGAACAAACACCCTGCTGGCAATATGTCCATCCTTGTAGGAGCAAAAACGACAGGATTGGGCATAAAGTAAAAACAAGCGATTAGACTTGGAAACAAGGCCAGTGGTGAAATGATTTTTTCATCACTGGTTTTTTTTTGTACCTAGATTTTTTAAATTAAAAAGAATAGTTAATGACCGGTTAGTCAGTATTTTTCTTATATGGAATTTATGAAGGTCCTTTATCCTTCTTTCTTATTTCTCTATTTTTTGATCTTTGTTTCGCCAGGAATCGAGATAGCGCATGGAGCTTTCCCCCAAGGCGATGAAATCATGCATGTACGCACCGTGCGTGAGTCCTTGGAAACGGATAATCTTTTCATTCCTCAATTGAATGGTTTAGCAAATGCTTATAAACCTCCTCTTCTTTTTTGGGCAGGTATGTTGTCCGATGTTTTGTTCGGTGAATCATTTCTGTCGGAACGGTTAGTAAGTCTCTTATTTGGATTTCTCACTACAATTTTATTATATTGTGGAATCTTAGCATTCGGAAAATCCAGTCGGTTCGCCTTCCAAATCTCATTGGTTTATGCATCCACATTTGCGGCCTGGAAATTTTCTCGTTTGCTGATGATGGAACAGATGCTTACATTTTTTCTCTTTCTGTTTGTTTATCTCTACCTTCGATTCCAGAAAGAGAAAAAAATCGCTTATTTTCTATTTGGAATCATTTCTCTAAATATAGCCTACTTTATCAAAGGGCCATTGGTTATTTTTTATGCGATTGTATTGCCTTTGTCCTTTCTTGCCGTTGATTTACTTCGGATTCGAAAGAGAAAACTCAATGTAAACTGGCAAAGTATTCTAAAATACAAACATATCCTTCTCTTTCCGCTTTCATTCTTAATTCCTATTCTGTGGATGTTTTATCTTTCTAGGTATTCCAATGAGGGAGCTTTACTCATAAAATTTTTTCTCTTCAATGAAAATGTCGGAAAGTTTTTCAGCGAAAACCAACCTATGCTAAGGATTTTGGGTGGTTGGCTTTTGTATACTATCCCATTTACTCCCTTTTTATTCCTCTTTATCTCTCGAGTGATAAGTACTAAGATCAATACCAGAGAAAAGAGAATCTTACGAGTCATCGCCTATTTTTTGTTAGGGTTGACTCTGCTTCATCTTTTACCGAATCGCAAAGATAGTTATTATGTTACTCCTTTTATTCCCATCCTTTTTTTGGGTGTATCTTTGAGCCTATCAGAAGCTAAAATCACCTCCTATTTTGAAAATCCTTGGCTTGGTAGAATTTATATTCTCCTATTTATCGGCATTGCTATCTTTTCCTTTTGGAATTCCGAATCAAAAATACTCATCGTTTCTGCGGTCACAATCCTTTTTCTTTTTGTCTCTTTATATACTCAGTATCGATTCCAAATCCAATTCTTAATCTCTGTTCTATTCATTCCTTTGATTGCTGGAATCATATTGCCAACATTCCAAAACCCATTGCCAGCAAACGATCTCCAAAGTTTCCAGCTAACTCGACTATGTGTTGTTAGTGAAAATCCTTGGCATGGTATGGATTATCAGAATCAGTTGCGCAAAACAATGGTTATTTATTCTCCTCCTAGTTCGGCTACTGATCTCTGTGAAAATCAAAACCTTCCCATTCTCTCCTTATCCAATTTTTACTCACCCGGAAAAAAATATATACCAAGCATTTCATGGTATGTTTGGAAAGCACACCTTGAAATTGGGGTAAATGATTTCTTGGAAATCGTGCAAAATGTACATAGTTTAAAATTCAAAGAACAAATCCAATTTTATGAGGTTGAAAGAAGATGAAAAAACAGATTCCCCTGATGTTTCTTATTTTATTAGTCATTGGTTTTCATAACTTGAAAACGGCAGGGATTCACGCTGGAGAAAAAGCGGGAATTTCGGGAGTTACAATGTGTCCAAAGGTATGTGCGAGTCTATCTAATTGTGTAGATTCAAAGGCGCAAAATGCAAATGAGATGAAGCGCGTTGCATCTTTGTCCTGTGAAATCCTTTGCACGAAGCAATTCCAATCTTTTTCCAGTTGTACAGAACAGATATCAAAGTCCTGTGATTTGGGAACTAAATGTATAAAAGAAGGGCTGGGATTATCCATCTAAGCCTGCAAAGTTACTACATATTTTACACTTGCAGAATGTGTCTTCACCGTCTCATATGTTTCTGACATATGAAACAAATGACCCTTTCTGCCTTTGGATTAGAGAATTTAAAACTCACGGAAGTAGCTGATCCAAAAAAGCCAGGTCCACACCAAGTTTTAGTAAAGATGCATGCTGCTTCTTTAAATTTTCGTGATCAGTTGGTAATATCTGGTCAGTACAACCCTAAATATCCTATTCCTCTTGTACCTTGTAGTGATGGCTCAGGTGAAGTATTGGAGGTAGGCGAATCCGTTACTCAATTTAAAGTAGGTGATCCTGTTTGTGCCACTTTTGCACCAGATTGGATTGCACACAAAGCAAACCATGCTGAACTCAGAAATACATTAGGTGGTCCACTGGATGGAACTCTACGAGAACTTATTCTCTTTGAGGAAACTGCTCTCGTTCCGATGCCAAAACATTTGACTTACGAGGAAGGGGCAACTTTGCCCTGTGCTGCTCTCACAGCTTGGTCAGCCTTACATGTATTTAGTCGCCTGGTTTCAGGAGAGACAGTCCTTGTACAAGGCACAGGAGGTGTGTCCTTGTTTGCGCTTCAGTTTGCAAAACTTGCAGGTGCTTACGTATATAGTACATCTAGTTCTGAAGAAAAATTGGAGCGAGCAAAGAAATTAGGAGCAGATTTCACTCTCAATTATAAAGAAGTTCCAGACTGGGGCAAAAAGATTCGGGAAGAAACAAAACAAATTGGAGTCGATCATGTTGTTGAAGTTGGAGGGGCAGGTACCTTAACACAGTCAATTATCGCTTGTAAACCTTTTGGCAATATTCACTTGATAGGCATTCTTTCAGGTAAGTCTGGAGAAATTCAGTTGTTACCTGCTGTAATGAATCATATAAAAATCCAGGGAATCGTTGTAGGTGGAAGAAAAGCCTTTATGGAAATGAACCAAGCTATTTCTGTCTCGGGAATGAAGCCTGTCGTGGATTCCATTTTTCCTATGGAAGAGACAAAAGAGGCTGTCCAACACTTAAAATCAGCTTCCCATTTTGGGAAAATTGTGATCAAAATTAGTTAATTAGAATATATGTCAATTCGAAACCACAAAGATTTAATGGGGATTCTGAAAACCGGACAAGTCGTTGCCCGCATTCGGGATCTGATGAAAAAGGAAGCAAAGCCTGGTGTCAGCACTTATGACCTAGATCAAATGGCAAAACAGTGCTTTGAAATGTATGGGGCAAAATCAGCACCGATGTTTGACTATCAGTTTCCTGGCTATACCTGTATCAGCATCAATCATGAAATTGCACACGGCATACCGAAGAAAGAAACGATATTACGTTTTGGTGATTTAGTAAACATTGATGTTTCTGCTACCTTAAACGGTTATTATGCCGATACAGGTATCTCTTTTGTTATCGGAAACACAAACAACAATTTGAGTCGATTGTGTGATACAGCTGTTGATTGTACAGGTAAGGCGATCCAAGAGGCAACTACAGGTAATCCTTTACGTATGATCGGTAAATCGATCCATCAAGTTGCGAAAGCGAATGGTTTTACTGTCATCAAAAACTTAGCTGGCCATGGAACGGGAAAAAAATTGCACGAGGAGCCAGAAGTTTTAGTCTACGAAGAAAAAAGAGATCGGCGTCGGCTCAGCGAAGGGTTGGTCCTTGCGATAGAATCTTTTGTCTCTACAAAATCTGAATTTGCAGTCACAGGCCATGATGGTTGGACCCTCACCACGAAAGACAAAAGTTTTGTTGCACAATGTGAGCATACCGTGATTGTTTCCTCCAAAGGAGCTATAGTCGCTACTCAATAAATTATGAACAATTTTCAGATCCTTCCCTCGGGCTACGGAATTGACCATTGGAATTCTCTGAGAAAATTTTCTAACGATATTGAGAAGGTCATCGTTTTATGGCCATCGACTGGAGGCAATGCACGCGCCTTTCGGATTTCCGAGCTTGATCTACGTTCACAACGCACTTTGCTACTCAGGTACAACCCTAGCTCTCATGGCGGGAATCTAGGGACATACCACCCATCCAATGCCAGAGATGATTTACTTCTATGGCTAAAGGAATACAAATTGACTGATAAAAAACTGATAGGCATTGGTCATAGCGGAGGAGCTTCGTGTTTATTGATGCTTTGGCAAGAATTGCCCTGGGATTCTTTTTTTCTTCTGTCGCCCATTCTTGACAGTCGATTGAGCCTATTCCATCTCTACCAAAATCAGCATATCCATGAATTTTTACAACTTCTAGTAAACGACTCGAAGAGTGGTCTGCCAGACGCTGAGATTTTAGAAAAACGGGAAAGAGTTTACAGCGCTCTATCTGATCCTCGCTGGTTAGAAACGAGTCGAGTAGGCGACTTGGCATTTTCAGTTTCGAATAAATACATCCATTTAGAGAGTCTTTCTGAATTTCTAACGAACTTATTTTTACCTGGATTTCAAATCTATGAGGCATTAGATCAGTGTAAGGTGCCTATCCAAATCTTTTTGCCATCAAAGGACAATTGGTTTCCAAAAAAGATCACTCAAAAGTACGAATACCTGCCACAAATAACCATCAGAGAAATAGAAAAGGCTCCTGATCATTTTTTCACTCATTCATGGTTAGAGGTATGGAAGCAAATACGTGAAGAAATCTTTCTTGCTTATTGACCGCATATTCCTAATCCTAAAGCAATTGGGGAAAATATGAGAAATGGATTAATCGTTTCATTGCTGATCTTGGCAATTGGTTTGGTGGCTGAAGAGGCGACTACAAAATCTGGAAAAAAAGTAATTTTGAATGATGACTTTACTTGGAGGTATGCTCCGGTTGCGAAGTTGGATTCTATACCAAGTTCAATGCGAAAATTGAATTCAGGTAAAGAACAAACATCCGTGATCACAAGTAAGTATGATGGCTCCTATTCAATCTCATACAATCCTAACCAATGGGAGAAGGTAAAATCCTCCAATGAATCCGCTGAATTTGGTTTTGAAAATACAAAGCGTACATCCTATTCTATGGTAATCTATGAGGGAATTGAGATCCCTATGGAATCTTTTCCCGAAATCGTACTGGCAAATGCGAAAGAAGTGGATCCGGATGCATACATCATTGACGTGGAAGAAGTCTTAGTCAATGGACAACCTGGTAAGATTGTAAAGTATAGAGCATCCTCAAAAGGATTGAACTTTATTTTTTATAACTTTCTATCTAGCGGGAAATTTGGTTCGATTCAGTTTATTGCTTTTACACTAGAGTCAAATTTTGAAAGAGATGTAGCAAGTTTTGACTCCCTAATTTCCGGTCTTTCCGTCAAGAATACAAAATAGATACTTCTTCACAAACTGGTTCTTCGGATTTCAAAAGAACCAGACATTTTTAAATTCAATCACAAAGGCTATTTCATCTTTCAATTTAAACGAAAGAATTGGGCCTGTTCTGCTAAACGATTAGAAATCAATTTTATCTCTTCGGCAGAAGCGGATAGTTCTTCTGCGGATGCAGCATTCTGTATACCTATTTCGCTTACTGAATTGATAACATTCTTTATTTCATCGAAAGATTCCTGGTAACGCTTCAAAATTGATTGGATAAGATTTGTTATTTCAATCGCTTCATTTGCTTCTCGAGAAACGTTTGTTTGGTTTTTTGATTGCGTTTCCATCTCAGTGCCAAGATTTTCAAAATTTTCGACAATTTTTTTTGTATCATTTAACACTTCGGCGATAAACTCTGAACTCTGGTAAAAAGATAACATACCTGTCTTGACTTGGCTTTGGTTATCTGTCACCAAACTTTGAATATCTTTTAAACTAGCCCTTGTTTGTGTTGCTAGTTTTGAAATCTCTTCCGATACGACCGCAAATCCTCTGCCGTGTTCTCCAGCTCTTGCCGATTCAATAGCCGCATTTAAGGAGAGAAGATTTATTTTGTCAGAAATGGATTGGACCGTTGAAATTGTTTTAGCAATTTTGTCAGAACTTAAATCAATATAGTCCATATTTTTTTTAAGAGATTGTAAATGTGTGTCTACACTCGAAAATTTCTCTTCAAATCCACGTATCTCCAAAAGACTTTGTTTTGATATCGTGTTTAGTCGTAAGACTGCTGAGGAAAGTTCATCGATTTTTTGGATCAAAGATTCCATTGAGTAGACCAAGACTGTGAACTGAGAAATGGAAAAACTTAAATCTTTTGCATTTTTTTCGGATTCGGAAAGTAGATAGTCATACCCAGAGGATAATTTTTGTGCATTTTGAGAAAGATCATTTGTGGCAGAGTGTTGTTCATTCAAAGTTTCATCTATATTCAAGGATAGTCCTTGAATCGTAGAAATTGCATTTTTTACAACATCCATCAATGAATTGAAATTATGGACAAATTCACCTATTTCATCTTTGGACTGAATCGAGAGCCTCGAACGAAAGTCACCTTTGGCTAACGACTCCGTAAAGTGACCAACGTTAAGGATGGTGCGTAGCAACGATTTTTTTCCGATGATATAGGAAAAGTAGCCAACACATAATCCTGCAATGATGCAGAGACCAGTGAAAACTCTCTCTAAAAGTAAACTGTGAAATGCTACAAAAATAGGAGTGATGACTCGAAACATGACTCCCATCAAAAAACCAAATAACAATGAATAGGCGAAGTATCTTTTTAAAATACTTCTAAAAGAAAATATAGACATAGTTGCTTAGTTAATAGACGAAATGTTTATTAAAAAATCAACATTTTCTAAATCAAATTTAAACACCTTCTCTTTTCAGATCTCGGCTCATAAGCGCTTTCACAACTTCTTTGGGATCTTTATCTTCATATAACATTCGATAAACTTCGCTCGTAATTGCCATTTCCACTCCAAGTTTATCGGCCAGATTTTTAGTAGACAGAGTCGTTTTAACCCCCTCAGCGACCTCATTCATAGACGCAAGGATGTCTTTTAACTTTTCCCCCTTTCCTAAACGGAAACCAACAGTTCTGTTTCTAGAAGCCTCTCCGCAACAGGTGAGAACTAAATCCCCCATGCCCGAAGGCCCAAGGAAGGTCATAGGATCTGCTCCCATTTTCAAACCCATCCTTGTGATTTCATTCAGACCACGAGTGATGAGAGCAGCTCGGGTATTTTGGCCAAAACCCAATCCGTCCGCTACGCCTGCAGCAATCGCAATGACATTTTTCAAAGCCCCGCCGACTTCTACTCCGACAACATCTGGTGTCCAGTATGTACGAAAATAAGTGAAACTGAAGATCTCTTGGACTCTTTTGGCTGTTGCTTCATTTTTGGATGCGATGGATACAATGGTCGGAACCTTCCGAACCATTTCCTTGGCAAAGCTCGGCCCAGAAAGGTAGGACAGTTGTGAATGAAAGGAACCGGGCAGTTCAGATTCAAAAATCTCGGAGACCAATCGCAAAGATTCATTTTCGATCCCTTTCGAGGCAGAAACAATTGGTGTTTTTGCGGGGAGGTGGTCCTTGATCTTGCGAAGGATGTCACTGAGTGCATGGGAAGGCGGCGCTGACACAATCATGTCCTTTTCCCGCACAACCTCGATCAAATCAGTGCTTGCCTTCAGTTTTTCTGGTAGGACAAGCTCTGGCATATGTTTGTTATTAATGTGTTTTTCATTAATAGACTTTGCTTGGTCGTCGCTCCTTGTCCAAAGAACGACTTCATACCCCTTGTCCGCTAATATGCTACCTAGTGCGGTGCCAAAACTTCCTGCGCCAATGACTCCAATCTTCATGAGTTCAGTACTTTAAATTCGCTTTTCAAAATGGCAATAGAAATTAATTTTAATTTATGCTTTTGACGGATCTCTTCCGTTTCAACCCTTTGAATCTTCTCCTTACGCCGAAAACGGTGGTGAAGAGCAATTATCGGGTAACTTTACTCCTAAAAAATCTCCGTTCTGTCATTAAATCAGAGATTATTGCAAAAGATCCTGATTTGGAAACCTTAGCTGTAACATCCGTAAGGGGAGAGATTCATTTCACAGGCATATACCGAATGAATTGGTTGTGGATCTCTAGGTTGGTGGGCGTGAGTGCGGTTCACTACCGCGTAAGATTGAAACCAGTATCGGTCCGAGACAATAAGGCACACCTTAGAATCATCGGGTATAGGATTTGGGATACAAAACCTCGTAAATTTGATTTTGTTAGATGGTTTGCAAAGATCGATCCATTTCACAAAAAGAAAGTCCTGGCTTCTATCATCAAAAACGCGCCAAAGGTGCTTTCTCTCACTGGTCTACAGTGGGAGGTCCAAGTCAATTTGAACTATTTTTTGGATTTAGTTCCTTCTATCGCTGGAAAAATAGAAATCCAATATCTAGTGGCCGATAATGAAGATGTGTATTTCCTCTTACGATCAGGAACTATATTGAAACCACTTGTTGATTTTTTTGGTCCTGAATACCTTCGTATTGATTTTTTAGAAGAGGATAGCGATCTTTCGATTCCTCTTTGGGAAGCTTCCAATTTATGAAAATTGTTTATCTTACTGATATTCATGATGGCCTTCACGGCTTAAAAAAGATTTTACAGTCAACGGAAGCAGATCTCTACCTTTTTTCTGGTGATATCATTTACAAAGCATTTTTCTCTTATGATCGCATCATTGAGTTTTGCGGTGTGCAAGAAGAGATATACTATTTGTTAAATGAAAGTAAAGATGATTTAAAACCCTTCGATTTCACTACAAAGGCAATCCGTTTCCCAGAAAAATACTCTCAGGCTATCTTAGAAAAATCACATAAGTATAGAGATTTATACAAGATCGCAGCTAAAACGATGAAAGATAAGTATGAAATCATTGAAATGCTGATCCAAAGATATGCAAAATCACCTGTGTATTGTTTGCCTGGAAATTATGATTTGGACCTTCAATACACTGCTCTTTACCAAAGAGAAATCCATAGAAAGAGCTTTGAAGAAGGAAATTTAAAGTTCTCAGGTTATGGTGGAGCTCCTATTTGGACTTCTGGGATTCCTGAGAAGTTGACCGTTGTATTTCATGAATATACAAAACAGGGTAAGAACTATAGTGAACCCGAGGACTTCTTCAGAGAAGAGTTGCCTGATGTTTGTGTGATCCACAATCCTGCCTATGGCTATTTTGATAAGATCCCCGGGATGGGCCATGTGGGAAGCCAAGGTATTCGTAGATACTTGGATGATGAGTCACCGGCGCTAGTTGTATCAGGCCATGTCCACGAAGACCAAGGTGTACTAAAGAAAAGAAATACAGTGTTTGTAAATCCCTCCAATTTCGGAGCCGTTGATTCAGTTTACGGTTACCAAGAAGGAGGTTACTTTGCAGAAATATTTCTCGAGAACCGACAAGTAGTTCAAACAAATCTTTGCCAACTGAAAGAGGAAACCATCCATCGATTGATTGAGGTGGATTGTTCTGGTAAGGAATTACAACTCATCGCACAAAACCCAAATTCAAATGTAAGTTCAGAAGATTTCATACGTGGGAAGTGACTATGGTCACCTTTGTAACGATCGTTGGAGTGGTGATTACGGCAGCCTTCTTTCTCTATGCACTTTCTGCAGTCGACAACCAAACTCTTGACCAAAAAGAAAAAAAAAGACAAGAGAAAGAAAACCAACTTCGCTCTGCGGATCCTAAGAAAGTTTATTCAAAAGAGTGGAATCCCGATGTTCCAAGGCCAAGGATTTGTCCCGTGTGTGGGACTTTTTTGAGAAAGGATGAGTTTTTGTATGCAGCCATTTCTGCCTATGTGAATTCAGAAGGAAAAAAACAAGCACAGATATATGGATGTAAGTACTGTTATTTGATCGTTGATTCTGGCTTCCAGGAGATCAAACAAAAACCAAGTGCGGAGATGGACTTTGAAGTCTGATGCAAATATTCTTTCTCCATTACAAATACTGCCTGGAGTTGGAAACAAACGAGCCGAGGTATTAAAAGCAAATGGCATTCTGACCATCCTGGATTTGCTAACAACCTTTCCGCGAAGGTACCTAGACCGAAATTTTACAAAAGATATTATCTTAAAACAAGGTGAGTTAGTCACCTTACTGGGATCTATCAGCGATCACTACATTGTCCACGGAAAAAAAAGTCGACTCATCGTAGGATTCCGGACTCAGAACAATGAGAGAATCAATTTAGTTTTCTTTCGTGGAGTTCACTTCTTTCAAAAAGTTTTTAAAAATGACCGTAGGCTGATCATTTCTGGAAAATTGGAATACTATAGAGGGTACCAGATCGTACACCCAGAATACGAGTTTTTATCCGATGAAGGTGAAGAAGATACTGCTTCCATACATGCCGGCAGAATCATTCCGCTTTACCCTTCCAACGAAAGTTTAAAAGAAGAAGGATTCGATTCAAGAGGTTTTCGAAAATTAATCTTCTCTGCCTTAGAAGAAATACCCATTGTAGAAAACTTACCCAAGCCATTATTAAAAGAGAGAAATCTAATTCCTAGAGATTTAGCATTTCGGCATATCCATTTTCCAGAATCCTTAGAAGAGATGGAACTGGCTCGAAAACGATTTGTTTACGAGGAGTTTTATTTTTTTCAACTCCTCCAAAATTACAAAAAAAGTAAAAGAGAAAGCATCAAACGAGAGTTATGGCCTATTCCAAAATCAAAGTCAGCGGATTCATTGTTATCTCGATTGCCATTTGAGTTAACCGAGGATCAAATAAATGCTGTAAAACAAATACTCTCATTGTCTCAAAAGGATGTGCCCTTGGCTGCTCTATTGCAAGGTGATGTGGGTTCGGGAAAAACTATAACTGCACTACTAATCGCACTTCATTATATTGATAACCAAATCCAAGTTGCCTTTATGGCTCCAACAGAAATATTAGCGCGCCAACACTATGAATCCATTTATAAATTTTTGGGAAACATGCCTTTTCTTGGTATTGAGCTTTTGTTAGGTGGAGAGAATAAAAAAATACGCTCAGATAAATTACAAAGAATCAAAACAGGCGAATCTGCATTGGTCATCGGCACTCATTCTCTACTACAAGAGGATATTTTGTTTTCAGATCTTGGATTGGTGATCATAGATGAACAGCATAAGTTTGGAGTAGACCAAAGGGAAACGATACGCTCAAAAGGTAAAAATCCAGATATTCTCGCAATGACTGCGACACCAATTCCTAGAACACTTTGTCTTTCTCTCTATGGTGATTTAGATTTGGTAAATATCAAAACAAAACCAAAAGGTAGAAAGCCTATTGATACAAGATGGTACAAAGAAGACCGCAGAGCAGGAGTTTATAATTCCATTCGTAAATACATCAAAGAAGGAAGGCAGTGTTATATTGTATACCCTCTAGTAGAAGAATCAGAAAAGGTGGATCTTGAATCTTGCACAAAGGCTCATGAATACTTGAGCAAAGAAATATTTCCAGACTGTAAGGTAGGTCTCTTGCACGGAAAGATGAAAGGTTCGGACAAAGATATGGTTATGAATTCTTTCAAACAAAATGAATTGCAAATCCTTGTGACAACAACTGTCGTAGAGGTAGGAGTCGATGTTCCTAATGCGACGATTCTTGTTGTAGAACATGCTGACCGATTTGGAATTTCCCAATTGCACCAGCTTCGGGGAAGGGTAGGTAGAAGTGACCTGGAAAGTTATTGCATCCTGATGACTGAGGAGTTTGTGAGTGATGACGCTCGGGAAAGACTTGATGCTCTTACACAAACTAATGATGGTTATGCACTCTCTGAAAAAGATTTGGAAATTAGAGGACCAGGTGAATTGTTGGGTGTCAAACAAAGTGGACTTCCTGAGTTTAAAATTGCAGATTTAGTGCACGATCGTTCTCTATTAGAATTGGCCAGGGCAGACGCAATGAAATATAGTAAGGGTGACGAGCTTGAAAAATCAGAGATCTCTGCTCGATTCAATGAAGGTAAATTTTTATTTGCGAATTGACTTCCCCATAGAAAGCCAAAGGATTTCCCAAAGCCCTCGATTATGAAACGTATCCACATATCATCTTTTAGTTTTTTATTTTTGATCAGCACAAGTATTCATTTATCTGCCCAATCCAAAAATCAGGAATCTCTCTACCTTAAGTTGAATCCATTTGAATATTTGATGGGAAAATACAATGCTAACCAGGGATTGATTCCTATCCAATTGGAGGAAAACCAAAAAGACCATTTTCTCCGCCCTGAAGTTAAGTCTGCGCTATTGAAAATGATCGATGCCTTTGAGGATTCTAAGCCTGCCAGCTACAAACAAGAAATCTTTCTTGTCTCCTCTTTTCGAAATTTCAACCAACAAAAACAAATCTGGGAATCCAAGTTTACTGGCAAAAAAGCTATGAGAGTCCCCATTAAAGATAAGACACCTGCGGAGATCATTGCATTGATCTTAGAATTCTCCAGTGCACCTGGAACGTCAAGGCACCACTGGGGAACAGACTTTGACCTAAATGCTTTGGACAATGGCTACTTCGAAGGAAATGGAAGAGGAAAGATTTTATACGATTGGTTACAGAAAAATGCACATCTTTACGGTTTTTGCCAACCTTACAATGAATTGGCGAAAAGGGGAGGCAAAGGATACCAAGAAGAAAAGTGGCATTGGTCTTATGCACCAATTGCCCAAAATTTACAGGCTGCATGGTTGAAAGCATATTCTGAAAAGAAAATAAGCATTAGTGGAAGTTTTCTTGGCTCAGAAGAGTTAGGTGATAAAAGTGTAGAATTTGTCCGTTCAATCAATTCAGATTGTGACAAAATCGCGAAACAATTCAACTAAAGACTTTTGTATAGATCCCACATGGATTCTATCAAAGTCTTTGCGTCACTGAACTTAGGTTCCCATTTGAGTAAATCTTTGCCTTTCGCCGATGAGGCGAGTAACTTTGCTGGATCGCCGGCTCTTCTACCTACGATTTTATGTGGGATGGCTTTCCCTACGATCTCTTCTGCAATTTTGGTCATTTCTTTAACAGAATAGCCATTTTCAGAGCCTAGGTTCACCGTTAAGCTTTCATTATGTGTTCTGATATAATCTAAAGCGAGAATGTGGGCTTTTGCTAAGTCACTTACATGGATATAATCTCGGATGCATGTTCCATCTTCTGTGTTATAATCCTCACCGAAAATTTCAAAGCCCTTTCTCAGGCCTGAAGCTACTTCCATAATGATGGGAAGTAAATTTGCGGGAGTTTTTTCAATACCTCGGATTCTACCTTTTGGGTCATAGCCAGCCGCATTGAAATAACGAAGGCAAGCGGACTTTAAACCTTTGAGTTTATCAAACCACCGAAGATTTTCTTCTATTGCAAGTTTTGTGTAACCATAGTAATTTTCAGGATCGGTAGGATGATTTTCATCTATGGGCAAATATTTGGGCGCACCATAGACTGCTGCCGAGGAGGAAAATACAAAGTATTTTGTTCCATACTTAAGCATGGCATCTAACAAAACAAAAGTGCCATTTAAATTATTAAGTGTATATTTCATGGGATCTGTCATAGATTCACCTGCAGCTTTCCAGGCAGCAAAGTGAAAGACAGCATCGATCCCCTTCGAAAAGGCTTTTTCCAAGACAGATGAATCTTGGATCTTTCCTTGGATGAATTGATTGTTTGGAAACAAATTGGCTTCGTTTCCATTGGTCATATCATCTACGACAGTTATATCATACCCTAGCTCCATAAGCTCGAGTACGATATGGGAACCAATATAACCGGCTCCACCTGTGACTAAAACTTTCATTCTTCGTCAGACCCACCGATGGCTCTATGGTCGGTCACACCACGTTTACTCGCCTTGAAGAAGTCGATGATGTACCTTACTTCTGGGATCAGATCTTTATCTTTTTCTAATTCCGCGATCGCCTGTGAAGTATTGAGTCCCATGTGGTATAAAACTTTATAAGCTTTTTTGATCGCATTCCTTGTGTCTCCATTGAAGCCATTTCGCTTTAATCCAACTGAGTTTAAGCCAATGACTGTCGCTGGGTTTCCATCGATAGTACTATAAGGAGGAATGTCTTTTACGATTTTTGCAAGTCCAGCAACCATTGCAAAATCACCCACTCGAACAAATTGGTGGATGCCTGTTAAGCCAGAGACAAAGACCCGATTTCCAATGACAACATGGCCTGCGATCATACTGTTCTGAACCATGATGTTGTGGTCCCCGACGAGACAATCATGCGCAATGTGTATATTCCCCATAAAGAAATTATGGTTACCAATTTTTGTGTAGCCACCTTCTTTGGTTGCCCTGTGGAAAATACAATTTTCCTTGAGTGTATTGTTATCGCCAATCTCGATGTAGGTGGGGGTTTCCGCTTTAAAGCCTAAATCTTGTGGAATCCCACCAAAGGTGACTCCTGAACAAAACTTATTGAATTTTCCGATTCGTGAACCGGTAAGGATACGTGCATGGGACTCTATCTTTGTTCCCTCTCCAATCTGAACATCTTTTTCAACAATACAAAAAGGTCCGATTTCAACGGACTCGTGCAATTCGGCTTTAGGATCAATGATTGCTGTTGGGTGAATCTTCATAAGTTCCCTCAATAAATTGGAAGATTCTATGAGATGCAAATGATTTTTTAAAAAGTAATTTACATCTTTTAATTAAGAACATTCTATAAGTTAATTCGGAGAGTGTTTTGTTAATAGATTGGTCCAGAATCGAATCGCTCGTGGATACCAACGATCCCGATGACCTCAACTGGTTAAAGGAAATGATCGCGTCCTTATTGGAAAATATGGCAGTCCGCATCCAAAACTTGGGCCAGTTTATGGAAGCACGTTCGGCCAAAGACCTTCAGTCTGAGTTGCACCAAATCAAAGGAGTCGCGGCGAACTTTGGTCTTTCGGCACTTTCTGCTCTTGTCATAGAAGCAGAGTCCAAAGCAAAGACTGGTGACATAGATACCTGCATTAGCATAGCAACAAAGATTGCTCCCATTTGGGAAGAAACCAAATTAGAGCTCCAAAAAAGATTCTAAAATTGATCCTTTATTAGATCTACTGCCATCTTACTTCCTTGATAGACTGAATCATTGGAATGTTTGATCACTTTTTCATTCATTCTTTGCAGCATTTCATTTGAAAAGGCAAAGATCTCAATTAACTCGTGCGCATGTTTTGGTTCTCTGCACTCTACTGTACCTTCACCTAATTCGAGTGAATGGGCAACGGAGGCAGCTTCATGGTCACCCACTCTTCTAATGAATAGTTTTGGGATAGGAAAGAAGGCCAATTCTGAAGGCTTTGTAACGAGTACATCTGAAATACGAATCAATCGATCAGTGGCGCTAAATGCCTCTGTATGGGATGGGAAATTAAAGAGAACCACAGAAGGTGTCTTATCTCTTTCGTCTTCCTTCAATGGATGGTCGTCAATAA
Source organism: Leptospira ryugenii (assembly GCF_003114855.1). NCBI lineage: Bacteria > Pseudomonadati > Spirochaetota > Leptospiria > Leptospirales > Leptospiraceae > Leptospira > Leptospira ryugenii. Next base: position 787,297 of record NZ_BFBB01000008.1, read on the forward strand.
ACTCATTTAACTGTTCCCAGGTAAGCACACTTCTAAAAGGTATTTTATGGGTATTTAAAAATTCTTCTAAAGCATTGAAGACCTTTGTATGATCACCGGTGTTGATCCAAAAGTGAAAGTCTCGATCAAGTAGAGCTGATTTGGAGAGCGCAATCAATTCTTGGATAAAACCTTTTTGCGCTCCCGCACCTCCGATTGGGATCAAGAATCTTCTTTTTTTCCTTTCATCAATTCGTCTGATTCTTGTTAGGGTGTCAGACTCTGCATTGTGTGCAATGTCTCTGGAAACCCAGTGACCTGCGTAGGCTAGATTTTCTTTTGGGACTCCCATTTGTAAAAACTTTTTATAGGCGGTTTGCGTTTGCACTAAATTGAGAGCACCAGGAACGAGCAGATAATATTGTGGGTAGGTATCACAGATTAGGTGGATAACCGTTTTAAAGCCAGAGGCAACGGCAATTTGACCATTTAACGGATATGTTGTGATAACAGGATTTTCTTTTGGAAGGTCGATCATTAAATTTTTATAGAGATCCGCAAGCTGGCAGGAAAGTTCTAAAGAGGTTAAATTTCCTTGTGACATGAGTTGGCCCCATATCCATTCCACAGGACCACCCATTTCTGCAGAGAGTCTGCTGAAAAAACTATAGGATTGGTCGATATCATGGATCGCCCTGGATTCATTGGATTCGATGGCGAGGAGGTCATGCAGGAAACTAGGAATTTTGGCCGCCAATGAATGTGAGTAAACGGAAAGAGCCATTCGGTGGTGGCCGTAACCCATACGAATCGAACCAACGACCAAACCTTTACCAATTTTGCTAGTTTCGTTTCCTTTTTGGATCAATCCGAGGCCAGGGTAGAGAGAGGAAGCAGAGGCGCTGAGGGGGACAGGTTTGTTGGCAACAATGCTATATCGCTTTTGCAGATATAGGCGGATCATATTGGCAGATTGTTTGGAAAGAAAGCCGGCATCCAAGCCGAAGAGAGGTTGGCGATTCATGCCTGAATAGAGTAGTTTCCTTGCCTCTCACTTTCAAGTTTATTTTGAATTCTTGGCTGACAGGGGAGGAAATTCATCAGTTTTTGGTTTCATGGAACAAGTTTATATTTTAGGCGGCCTACGTTCAGCCTTCGGAAATTTCGGTGGTACTCTCAAGGACATGAGTGCAGTGGATTTGGGTGTGGAAGTCTCAAAAGCAGCGATGGCGAAAGTCGGTATCGACCCACAAATCATCGAAGAATCCATTTTTGGGAATGTGATCCCAACAGGAAAGGATGGAATCTATTTAGCAAGGCATATTGGCTTAAAATCAGGTGTTCCGGTCTCTGCGCCAGCCCTCACACTAAATCGGTTATGCGGTTCTGGAATGGAATCAGTGGTGCAAGCGGCAAAAAAGATATTACTCTCAGAAGCACATACAGTTTTAGCTGGTGGTGTTGAATCCATGAGCAATGCACCCTACGTTGTGAGAAATGCACGATTTGGCGTTCGTTATGGAAATACAGAATTTGAAGATTCGTTGGCACAAGGCCTAACAGACGTTTACGTTGAATTGCCTATGGGTATGACAGCCGAAAATCTTTCAGACCAATATAAAATCTCACGTGAAGAGCAAGACGAATGGGCTGCGATTTCCCAGGAAAGAGCGGAAGCCGCGACCAATGAAGGGCGATTGAAAGACGAAATCCATCCAATCACAATTGGTGGAAAGACTCCCATTGTCTTTGAAAAAGATGAGTTTGTAAAAGGTAAGGCAAGTGCTGCAAAGCTAAGTGGCCTAAAACCTGCCTTTAAAAAAGACGGAAGTGTTACAGCTGGGAATGCTTCCGGTATCAATGATGGGGCTTCTGCATTGGTCATCGCTTCGGCAAGCCAAAGCAAAAAATTAGGAAAAGAGCCCCTTGCCATCATCAAGGGATGGGGTCATGCTGGTTGCGACCCAGCGAAGATGGGCATTGGCCCTGCAGTTGCCATTCCACTGGCACTGAAACAAGCTGGTATATCCTTAAAGGATGTTGGCCTTGTGGAAGTCAATGAGGCATTTGCTGCCCAATATCTGGCTGTCCAAAAGGAATTAGGTCTCGACCCCAAAATCACAAATGTCAATGGAGGTGCCATCGCCATTGGACATCCACTCGGAGCATCGGGCAATAGAGTGACTTTAACTCTAGCACTCGAAATGCAAAGACGAGGTGTCAAATATGGAGTCGCCTCACTCTGTATAGGCGGTGGCCAAGGGATTGCACTCGTTTTAGAAAACCCTAAAGCATAAGTATATGTTTCTCCTTTTTCCGGGAAGGCATCATTTACTCACAAAATTCCAAGCGGAGTATTTGAAACAACTGGAAAAAGGAGGGCTAAAGAAAGCGATTCTCCTAAATGGCTCGCCTTGGGGAGTGGATAGCTCAATTTCCGGTTTGGTTGTCCCAATCACCTCAGCTAACCATCATTCAACGAGAAGAAATCCTCTTCCTTTTTACCAAAGGGCCATGATGGTCCAAGAGTTCTCTTCTCAATTTTCATTTCCTACCTTTGTCTATCCCATAGATGATTTAGGACAATCCACTCAATTTGCAGAGTATTGTCTAAAAAAGATCCAAGTAGAATCGGAAGGTAAACTTAATTTAAATCCAACGAATACGATTCTTCTTTGTTCGAGTCCTGTGATGTCTTCTTATATCAAATTAGGATTTTCTGTTTTACCTGTTGAATTGGATCCTTATGAAAATGATCATTTTGTCTCACTCCAACCTTGGCAGGTAGTAGAGGCAATTGCCAGGAACCAAGAACAAGAAATAGGTATTTTGGAAGAGTATGCTTCCGCTGCATCTGTCAGATTTTGGAAAGACTATGAAGTAGGAAAAAAAGTTAGGATGCTCTTTTCCGATGCACTGATAGGCGATGACGGTGACCTAACAGAATCCAGAGATTACAATACTTATGTCCGGGAGATGGATGAAATAGCAGATCTCAAATTCCAGGAAACAAAAGATTTCATTGTTTCTGGTAGGATTGGAGATATTGGTTGTGCTGTTGGATCTTGGATCAAACTCGCAAGCCAACTGCCTCCTCTGCGAGAAAGTGATTTTTATGGAGTCGAGATCGCTCGCAAACTCTTTGATATCTGTGAACAGAGAAAAGAGAATGGTGATTTTGGAACCGAAAATGTTTTTTTTCTCCGTAAAAATGCTGTTAGTGGACTTGTATTTCCTGAGAATTCAATGAAGACTATCCATACATCTTCCTTAACACATGAAATTTTTTCCTATGGGAGTATGGAAAGTTTACACTCTTTTATACAAAATCGATACAAAGAATTGAGTTATGGAGGGGTTTGGATCAACCGAGATGTAGTCGGCCCAGAAAACAAAGATGAAATCGTTTATCTGTGGTTAAACCAAGATGATGGTAGATTTGATTTAGAACCAAAAGAATTTTTCGATAAAATTCTTAAGAAGGAATATCTAGATTCACTTTCCACATTTTCACGTTTTTTTGTTTTCCAGAGAGAGTTCCGGAAGGAGAGAGATTATGTCCTACCCTTTGAACAAGTCCAGATCGAAGGCAAAGTATATCTACGTTTGAAAATGGAACATGCTTGTGAATTTCTTTCCAAAAAAGACTATACTGACAATTGGGATAGCGAAATGCACGAGGCCTTTTCATTTTGGAAATTCTCAGAATGGAAACATTTTCTCGAGGATTCTGGTTTTCAAATCCACCCAAAGTCCCAAGCCTACGCAAATCCTTGGATTTTAGAAAATCGCTATAAAACCAAAGCAGAAATTTTTGCGAGCCAGTCCAGAGAGCCAACCCGAATTGCCGATCTTATTCCTAGACCGTTCCCGGTCACGAATATGCTATTGGTTGGGGTAAAAGAGGGTTGAACCCAGAAATTTTACGACATGCAGACAAGATTAGGACTGTATTCCGAAACAATTACCTCTTCGCAGATTTAGATCCACAAGAGCTGGAGGATCTATTTCCTTACCTTACAGTAAAGTTCTATAACCAAAACCAAACAATTATCAGTAAAGATTCTGGAACGAAGTTTGTCCACATAGTGTTGAATGGGCGAATCGGAATCAAAACTTCTGACAATATCTCTCTCGGCTATCTAGAAGTAGGCGAATCAATTGGAGAACGGATGTCGATTACAGGAAATAAATCGACTGCTACCTATTTTGCGCATGAACCATTGATCATGGTTCTGATTCCAGTTGCGCAATTTAAACAATTAATCCAAAAGTTTCCGTACCTAGAAGAAAAAGTTAGGCGAAGAGAAGAAGAACAGGAAAAGTTTCATTCTGTTCGCAAATTGAGTTTTTTCCGAGAATTGGATCCAGAAGATATTCGAGGAATTATAAAAATAACGGAAACTATCTCCTGTGAAGAGGATGAGTATCTCTTCCATGAAGGAGATGAAGGAAATGCTGCCTATATTATCAAAAGTGGAAAGGTACACATAAGAACAGAAAATCCTAAAAAACTTATCTCCATCATGAAAGCCGGTGATATCTTAGGTGAGATCGCAATCTTTAAAAAACAAAAGAGACTTGCGAGTGCCATAACTGCAGAACCTAGCATCATATACAAAATTCCTGGTGATGCCATTCGGGAGCTATTAGGAGAAAAAAAAGGCTCTAAACTAGAAGAGATTGTACAATCAAGACTACTGCGATTCACTTCTTATAAAGAAAAGGAAATGGAAGAAGACGTTTTACGACCTTTTGACGTAAAACGATATGAAATTGGGATAGGTATCCAAAAATCGGATTTTTTCCAAGTCACAACCAGCAATCCCGTATTAGTTGGTCTTGCATGCACGGAATTTGCTTTTCGCCACTATGAAAAACCGCTCCCAAACAATTGGAAAGTGAGAATAAAGAATGAACTATCTCGCAAGTCAAATCCAAGTTTATTTGATTTGGCAATTGAATTAGAAAAAAATGGATTTCTGACAAAACAACTAAGAGTGAGACCCAAACAACTCAAAGATTTGAAAGATCCTTTTTTTATAGCTGATGAGGAGAATCTACCTGTTGCGATCTTAATGATAGACGTTAAAGAAGAAGCAGTCTTAATTTCTCATCCTACGAAAGGAATTTTAGAAGTTGAGCTAAAGACTTTCTATCGATTTTGGGATGGTATGATTCTAACTTTTAGTCCCTCACCACCTGCGATGTCTATGGACTCAGGTCTTGTCAGTTTTGTTAAAGAGTTGAGGGCATTGTTTCGGCCGCACGTAAAAGAAATGCGATGGATTGTTGGTGCAACCATCATTTCCGCATGTCTATCACTTTCATTTCCCTATTTTTTAAGGGAAGTCATAGACCGTATCTTGTTATTCGCTGACTTTAATTTCCTTCTAGTGCTTTCGATAGGAGTAGGGTTGTCGATTATCTTCCAATCGATGTTCACACTTTATAGAAATTTATTAACGATGGGAGTACTTCAAAACTTGGAGTACACTTTTTTGGTCCGATTTTTTCATCATATCCTACATTTATCCCTGAACGATTTTAGAAAATTGGAACCAAGCGATTACACTTTGCGGTTGCAAGAAAACCAAAAGATTTTGGAGATTGCGACACGTGCTGGAGTAACCTTAGTCTTAGATCTCGTAACATTGCCTATCTTTATAACTGTTTTATTATTTGCCGACATAAAACTCACACTTTTGGGAATCGCATTCTTATTATTATATGCACTTATTGTTGTTAGAGTTTCATCTAAGATCAGGAGTTTATCCAATCTTACTTTTGAATCCAAGAAGAAGACTGTCTCTTATTTATTATCCATCTTAGGTGGAATCACCCTTATAAAAATTAACACTCAAGAGCAGACCTATCATAAAAAAGGAATGAATGAAATATCAAGAACTCTCCTCTCTGAACTCAGAATTCAGAAGCGAACGAATTTTCTTTTTTTTATCGGAAAGTTTTTTGAGCAGTCTGGGATGTTGGCAATCATGACTTTTGGAATCACAAATGTTATTGAAGAAAAGATAAGTTTAGGCACTTTCCTTGGGTTCCAAATTATATTCTCTCTATTGGTGGAACCAATCATTCGCATATGCCGTATCTATGAGGATATTCTCGAAATGCGCCAAGCAAGGAAACGTCTAATGGATGTTTACTTGTTACCAAGTGAATATACATCTACGCGTCCTTATGGAGAACTTCCAAGGTTTTCAGGGAAAATACGCCTAGACCATGTGTATTTTAAATATAAAGAAAATGAGCCTTTTGTTCTCCATGACATTCATTTTGAAGTAAATGCTGGAGAAAAAATTGCAATCGTAGGAAAAAATGGAAGCGGGAAAACTACACTTATTCGTCTTCTAACGGGCATTTTACGTCCCACTGAAGGTAGGGTTTTCTTTGATTCTTTTGACTTATCTACTTTGGATCCCGAAGAAATTCGCATACAGTTAGGAATTGTTGAGCAGAATCCAATTTTATTTTCCGGTAGTATTGCAGAGAACATTTGTAAAAAGAATCCATCTTTATCAAAAGATGCGATGTTAGCAGGCGCAAAGATTGCTGCTGTCGATCGCTTTGTAGATAGATTTCCATTTGGTTACCAAACAAAACTGGGAGAGGGAGGGGCTGGGCTTTCTGGCGGTCAAAAACAAAGATTAGCGATTGCTAGGGCTTTTGTGAGTAGCCCATCAATCTTGTTTTTAGATGAACCAACAGCTTCCTTAGATGCGGAAAGCGAACATTATGTCCAAAGTAGAATGGAAGACATTTTTTCGGAAAGAACCATTGTGTTCACTTCACATAAACTACAGACTATTGTAGGCGCTGACAAAATCATCGTATTGGATGAAGGTAAGATCGTTGAAATGGGAACTCACGCGGAGCTTTTTGCGAAAAAGGGTGTTTATTATTATTATTTTAAGCTGAGCGAGGGTAGCGACAATGAAGTTGAATAAGTTTAAGGCTGTCCGTCAATCAGAAAGTAACTGGGAGACTTTACATTCCAGCACTTACTTTGATGAGTTGTTACGTCATCCGGCACCTAATTGGAACCAAAGAGGAATCTTACTCATCTGTGGATTTTTGTTTGTATCAGCTATATTTGTAATCTTTGCAAAAATTGATATCATCGTTCCTGCTTTTGGAACTCTTAGGCCCAAAGGCAATTACTTTGTCGTGGAGGCTTTAGAAACTGGTACGGTAACAAATATTTATGCTAAACCAGGAGATTTTTTAAAGAAAGGAGATCCGCTCGTTGAGTTGGAGTTTTCTGAGCAACAAATAGAACTAACTAAAGATGCCAACAACTTACAATATGAAGAAGTCAGGCTGAGAAGACTCTACCAAAATAAACGAGAGGCAGAGAAGATCCTTCGCAATTTGGATTATAATTTGGAGAATAATTCTGGATCAGAATTATCAGGTAATCTTCTAAACAAATTTGTACCGCTCAAAAAATCTTATATGGATTTTAAGAATGGAGTCGGTGCAAAGTTTTTATATGACCAAAGTCTTTTAGAATTTAACGAAGAGTATACGAACTTAAAGGATGAGATTTTACTTTCTCAGAATACAATTTCGAGTCTTCGTGGAGATACAAAGATAAAAAAGGAAAGAGTTGATAATGCGATTCTTAGGATGCCTTTTTCTGGATTTGTTGGGGCGATTATGGTAAACAATATTGGTCAAAATGTAACTAGAGGACAAACCGTAGCTGAACTAATAGAAGAAAACCAACTCTTAGAAGCATTTGTGGAAGTGAACAACAAAGATATCGGTGGAATTAAAGTGGGTATGAATGCTATCATAAAAGTTAAGGCATTTAATCAAAATGAATTCGGTGTATTAGACGGAAAGATCGAACAAATTGTACCTAATGTAAAAGAAAAAGAAACATTTTCCGTTGTTTTATCAATTGCAGACCAAGCAGTCCATAGAAAAGAAGAGGATTTTTCTCTGATTCCAGGTTTAAAGGTTGAGGCAGATATAATCGTAGATCGGAAACGGATCATCCAAGCAATTCTGATGAGAGGATGGGAGTGAAACTTTGAACCTTCCGATTGCTCTAGAAGAGAAATTTCAGTTAGAGGAGTTTCTCAATTCGATTCCCAAAACTCAGTCAAATCTACTCTTGCATTTATGGGAAAGAATCTCATTACCTAAAGACCAAATCATAAAGGCAGGAGATTTTGATCATACACCAATTTTGTATGTTGAATCTGGACGCATAAAAGTACTCTACACTCAGAATTCCAATCTTGTCAGTTTACGTTCTTTAGAAAAAAATTCATTGTATGGGATTAAAGAAATTGCTTTGGGGAATTTAGATCATTTGGTCTACCAAGCAAGTGAGAATTCCGTAATTTATATCATTAGGATTCCCTTATGGAAGCAAACATTAGCAAGTAATGATAAATTACAAAAGGCTTGGGAGTCCTTCCAAGATCTTTGCCGACTCAAAGATGAGATTAGGATTATACCACTCTTTAGAAAGTTACCGTCAGACTTGATTGGTGAGATCGCTCAAAAGTTGATTAAAAAGCAGGTAAAGCAAGGAAAAACACTCATAGAAGAAGGTTCAAAATCTACCTCAATCTTCTTTATCTCCAAAGGAAAATTCAAGATCAAAAAATCAACATGGCCTAAAGATTTTTTTTCTATAGTGGAGGAAGGCTCGGTAATCGGTGAGATGGGAGTCCTAGAAAAAAAGGAGAGAAATGCAACCGTGATTGCACAAAGCGATGCAGTTGTGTATGAACTTTTAGCTAAGGATGCAGCTGAGATTTTTCAGAAATCGGAAGCATTATTCAACTCACTCAAAGCACTATCAACGAGTAGAAAATCGAACGATCTAGATCCGAGCAAAGAAGAGTTAGCTGGATCTTTCCTTGATGAAGCATTTGAAGATCGCCCAACTTTTGTAAAGAAAACTAATCGTATCCGTCCAAGGTATAAAACAAAACGTTTTCCTATGATGGTAGAAGAATCTGCGTATCAATCGGGGCAAGCCTGTCGACAGATGATCCTGAAATTTTATGGCTATGATGACCAGACTACAGAGGATGATACTTTTCCAAATTTAGATTCGGAAATTAACTTTGGTCATTGGAAAGATACATTCTCTAAGTACGGTGAGACGTATGTCTTGGATTATCTTAAATACAAAAAAGATTTAGAAGATATACCTTTTTTGATACGATGGGAAGGTAGCCGATTTGCCTGTGTAATTTCAAAAACTGGCTCAAAAATCTTGGTAGCGGACCCATCGCAAGGCATTTCCGAATTTGAAGAATTTGAGTTTGAGGCAAAGATCGGCCGCTATGCAATCCTTCCGATTCCAACAAATACAAGAAATAGGAGAAAAAGATTAGCATTCTCATTTTTTCCAGGAATTCTCCGTTATTTCCTTCCTTTTAAAAAGTTTATCATTTCGGGATTGATTGCTTCTTTTTTGATAAAGATGACGGAGATCATCATACCATTGATCAATATCTATTTAATTGATAATGTTATGATACATGAAAATACTGAATATTTAATCCCCGTTATATTTTCAGTTGCATGTTTGACTTTTGTGCAGATTCTCCTAGCCTACTTTCGTGTGAATGTAATGTCGTTTTCAATGACAAGAGCCAATCAGGAAATCGTAATGAAGTTTCTTGATAAATTGATCTCACTTCCAATTTATTTTTTTGAGATCAATAAAAAAGGTGAGATTCTAAAAAGATGGGAGGAAATTGAAAATGTAATCACCTTTTTTTCCGAGCAAGGAACCATGCGATTTTTGGATCTTGTTTTTGCGATCATTACGCTCATTCTTTTTATCTTTCTTTCCCCACTTTTACTTATGATCATATTGATTCTATTGGTTCCAGAAATTGTCCTGGTGAGTCACATAACACCTTTATTGGAAAATGAAACCAAAAAAGAATCATTACGATCAGCGGATTCATTTAGTTATTTCATAGAAACTATTCATGGCTTTGAGACCGTAAAAAATCTTGGGTCTACTGCGGTTCAAAGGTGGGAGTTCGAAAAGCGGCTGATTTCTCAATTGAATGTAGAGGCAAGAAGATTGTACTATTCAAATCTTTTAGAATCGTCTACATTAATATTTAAACTCATTACAAATATCCTTATCTTAATCGTAGGCACCTTGCAGGTATATAGTGGAGAGATTACAATCGGAACAATGTTTGCTGTGATCGGATTGATTTCCTATTTGCGTTCTCCGATGATATCCCTTGTAAAAGAGCACATCAATTTCCAAAAAGCAAAATTAGCCTGGAAACGATCACAAGATTTTTATAGTCAAGAGTCAGAATTTGAGGATAGAGAGAGAATATCAAAGATTGAAATTCCTGATATCCAAAAATACATTGAATTTCGTAAAGTGAATTACCACTTCACACATTCCAAACGAAATTTTAACTTAATTGATATCAATCTTAAAATTGAAATTGGAAAGCGATATGCGTTTGTAGGTAGAAGTGGAAGTGGAAAATCAACTTTCATAAAACTCATTCTCGGTCTATATAAATGTTCAGAGGGAGAAGTTTTAATTGATGGTACCTCATTGGAAGATATTTGGCTGCCATCATATCGTAAAAGGATTGGTTTGGTTTCGCAAGAGAATCCAATTCTTGCAGGCAGCATTCGAGAAAATATATCTCTATCAAATCCGCACGCTACACTCTCAGAAATTACCGAGGCTGCTAAATTAGCTGATATTCATGATGAGATTATTCAATTGCCTCTGGGTTACGATACAGAGCTTAACGATAGATCGAATAATTTCTCTGAAGGACAAAAGCAAAAGATAGCTTTTGCAAGATTGATTTTACAAAACCCTTCTCTGATCGTTTTGGATGAACCTACTTCTCATTTGGACAAGGATACAGAACATATTATTCTTTCCAATCTTTATGAACGTATGGTGGGTAGAACGATCGTGAACGTGGCGCACAGGCTAGATACGATCAGAGCTTATGATGAAATCATTGTTGTGGAACAGGGCAGATTTGTGGAAAGGGGAACACATAGAGACTTAATCCGAAAAAAAGGAATCTACCATTTGCTTTATTCTACACAGGAAGCTATCCGATAATTGAATTGATGTATTCTTTTCTCAGACTTGTATTCTTGGTTTCGGTTATTGGAGGAATATTCTCCTTACAATCAGAATCCATAGATTTTTATGAGCTACCAAAAGTTGTAGGGGAAAAGTCATATCTTTTAAAATTAAAAGAAATAGAAATCCAAAAGAAAAAAATTGATATTGAAACAAGAAATCTAAGGTATCTTCCTACTGCAAATATTGACTATGGATCTTTTTTTGAAAAGTTACCAACCGAAGGTTTTGATCGAAAAGGATACTTATCTTCGCTAAATCTCGAATGGAATTTTGCAGAGCAAGGCAATGTATTTCTAACAAATCTCATATTAGAGTTGGAGTATGAAAGACTCCTCTTGGAATATAGAGCTCTATACCAAAAAGAACTATTTGACCAGGCCTTCCAATATGCTGAGACTTTGAAACTATTGGCTTTTTATGACTATGATTCTTCCAATGAGGTTGATGCAGAAAAACAACTCCAAACTATACAAAAATTATACAAACAAGGTATCGAGTCTTATCTTGTAACTCAAAACTCAAAGGTTGACTATTTTTTCTATAAATACAATTCCACTAAATCAAAGTTAGACCAACAAAAAAGTCAATCCACCTTACGAAGAAAGTTTTTATTAAAGAATGTCACTTTAAAAGAAATCCCTGAGAGAGAGTTTTTACCTTTAAATATCGATGAAACAATGGCACAATATGAAAGAAATTTGGCTGAGCTTAACTTCGATATTGTACTTTCACTCAACCAAGTAAAAATTTTAGAAATTGAAAAACAAGTTAGATTCAATGATTTGTGGGTTCCAAATTTCTTTGTGAACGTATATAACAATACATCTCGGCAAACTATTTATGGAATCGGAGGAAGCTTTCAGAATCCAGAATATCTATACAATTATTCGCGAAATGACTTTTCTCTATACGCTTCTAATCCTGATTATATAACCAACTCAGGTGCCAATTTTGGATTTAAGTTTCCTCTCTTCAATCGGTGGCTTTCCAAAAATGAGTATGATAAGGCAAAAATCGACATTAAATTAGCAAAATCTGAGTCCGAGTTTCTCAAAGAGAATACAGCACTATTCTTGTATGAATTGATCCAGCAACACAACAACTTAGTCGAATTGTATACAATAGCCAAAGAGAGCAAAAAGATTGCAGAAGAAAATTATCAAATTATGGAGAGAGCGTATAAAACTGGTTCTGCCTCAATCGTTGAATTGCAAACTGTAGATCGTCGCCAAAGAGAAGTATTGCGAAGCGCAATTCAAAATAGATATGATTTAATACAATTACGCTTACAGATAGGCCTATTGCTTGGCGACACGATGAAATTTTTGAAGTGAGATTTGCCCATTCTCATCTTTTTTGGTTCTATTCAATACATTTACATTCTTTTCTGGATCAAGTAAAATCATAAAGCCGATCTCTAATCTTTGAAGAGTAAAGAAATGAGAGATAGATTTTCCACAGACATCCACAACCACGATTTCATTCAAAACAGATTCTTGCAAATAGTTCAAAGAGATATTGTGGTGGAAGTGAATTTGGTGACAAGGCTTATGGTGGGGACTTAGTTGGTTGATCATCTCTTTGATCATAGCTTCACTATATTCGATACGAGGTTTTCTATATTCCGAAGGCAGAAAGCCCTTTTGGAATTTTCCTGATATAAATATTGTGCCAAGGGCATCGACTAAAATTCCTTGCCCATCAAATTTTCCATCTGAATAATTCCCTTCATAGCGCACACCATCAGGGAAAATTTCTACTCCCATGCCGTTCGGCAATCCATCTACGTAGTTTCCTTCAAAATATCTTCCATCTTTTAGTAAAGATGTACACCTCCCATATGCTGTTCCATTTTTCCAATTTCCTGTCACTTTTTTCCCATTGGCATAAATCATTTCGCCATATCCATTGGGAATACCTTCAATCAAGAGTCCTGTAAAAATAGATCCATCAGAGTATCGAATTTTTCCTTCTCCTTTTTCACAATCTCCAGAAAGACACGTATAGATATCTATAGGGTACAAATTGTACGTTATAGTTAAGAGTGAACTTAAGTATAAAAGAATATAGATTAGTCTTTTAGACATAAATACCTGAAATTGCATTGGCAACTTTCATCCCATCGAGAGCTGCAGAGACAATCCCTCCTGCATATCCTGCACCCTCACCACAGGGATAAAGTCCCTGGACCTCAACATGCGAACAGGTTTGCGGATCTCTTGGGATTCGAATAGGCGAGGAGGTTCTTGTTTCTGGCGCATGAACAATCGCATCATTGGTGAGATAACCTTTCATGGATGTCTCAAATTGTTTGAACCCATTCACCAAAGATTCGTAGATGATTTTCGGAAATATTTCCTTGAGAGGGAAGGAGACTATCCCTGGAGTATAAGATGTTTTTGGCAAAGAAGCAGAAATTTTATTTTGAATAAAATCCTCCAATCGTTGGGCAGGGACCCTTTGGGTTTTGCCACCAGCAATCCATGCTTTAGTTTCAATCGATTTTTGGAAGTACATAGACGCAAGTTCACCATAGCTTGAGAAATCTTTAAAATCACCTACATTCAGTTCTACGACGATACCTGAATTCGCTGTAGGCCTACCTCGAGCAGAAGAAGACCAACCATTGGTAACGACCTCTTCATCGGCAGTCGCACAGGGAGCGATCACTCCACCTGGGCACATACAGAATGAGTATACGCCTCTATCTTGTATTTGTTTGACAAGACTATAGGGAGCAGGAGGAAGATATGGGCTGCGGGTGTCGCATTTATATTGTATTTGATCGATCAAAGCTTGTGGGTGTTCTACTCTAACACCGATAGCTAAGGGTTTCAATTCTATCTTAATGTTCTTATTTTTTAAAATTTCAAAAATATCTCGTGCAGAGTGTCCGGTTGCTAGAATACATTCATCGGCTTCTATTTTCATCCCGTTACTTACAGTAAACGAGCGAAGGCTCTGATTTCTGATTTCGAAATCAGTGACCCTTTGTTCGAAATGTATCTCTCCACCGCAAGCGAGTATATACTCTCTCATGTTTTTAATGATTTGAGGAAGTTTATTGGTACCTATGTGAGGATGTGCATCGACCAAAATGTTCGGATTGGCACCAAACTGAACGAGTGATTCCAATATCTTTTTTACATTTCCTCTCTTCGTAGACCTTGTATACAGTTTCCCATCAGAATAGGTGCCAGCTCCGCCCTCGCCAAAGCAGTAATTGGAATCTGGGTTTACTTTTTGGTGTACATTGATTCCTCGAAGATCCTCCACTCGTGCTTTGACGTCCTTTCCTCTTTCCCATACAATGGGCTTTCTATTATTTTGGATCAATTGGAGAGCAGCAAAAAGTCCCGCAGGACCAAAACCTATAATGTGCACAGGCTTTTTAGCAGATACAGATTTGGTGCTTGGAGTCTGGAGTAAATTTGGTGTAAATGGCTCATCTATAAAAAGCCGAAGGCTCAGCTGGACCAAAATTTTTCTTTGTCTGGCATCAATGGATCTATGGATGACTTCGATCCCAGTCAGTGCATCGGGACCGAGTGAAAGTTCTTTCAGGAGATACCGGCGCAGCTCTTCTTCCTGGCCTGCTACTTCCGGGCTCACTCGAATCTGAATCTCTTTCCTCATACTACATTTTCGGTACATTTTGGGCTACGAAAGAAAGGAAAAGAAGAGTCTAGGCTCCTGAAAAGGTCTCATCTCGTTCTCAAAAGGGAAAAATAAGCAAAAATGCTTCAAAATTGCTGAAATTTGCACAATTTCAATTTTTTTGTCACGAATGCCATAAATTGCTTGAAAAAAAATTGATAAGATTATCTGTTCTCTTTATGAATACGAACTGCGTTTCATGTATTAAAATTCTCATAATTTCAGTATGTTTTTTGCAGATTGGGGAATTGTTCTCACAAACGAGAGCTCCCGTAACAAACAATAAAAAATTGACTGAAGAAACTCCTGCAGAGGTAGAATCCGAGCCAAGCCTTCCTTTCGAGATTAATCCCACAAAACGCTTAACCGAGTTTGATATTAAACGTAAAAAGACAGGGAGTTTTTTCACTGGTCTTCCTCTATTAAATTCTGACCCGAACAATGGTATCGGCTATGGAGTCCGTGTTTTTTATTTCCAAAACAAAGACAAAAAAGATCCTTTTTTTGAGTACACTCCATACAGATACCGAGTCTTTGCACAATACTTCCGGACCACACGAGATGCTCAAAACCATTTAGCCTCCTTTGATGCTCCGTATTTTTTGGATACGCAATGGAGATTGAGAGCGGATTTAATTTATGAAAGAAATCCAAATTTTCTATTTTTTGGAGTCGGTGAGGAAACATTAAAACCTCTCGCCTACCGTGAGAATAATGATAGTACACGTCCTCTCATACAAAATGGTAGTTTCGCAGACTATATGGATGCATTGAGTTACAAACGTCCAGGCAATGCAGGTCAAGCTCCCTTTGTCACTGATACAAAGTACAATCGGTACGATATGGAGAATCCGAACTTAAACTTTTCCACAGAAAGAAGTTTCTTCGGAGGATTGATGCGTTTAGTAGGTGGAGCAAGACTCTCTCGACAAATCATCAGGACATTTGATGGAAGGACTGAAGTCGCCAAAGATCCATTATTTGGAGATCGTCTTTTACCTGATCTTCTCAATACGGTGCCGAATTCCACCACACTTTTAACCGAAGAATCACAAGCGGGCAGAATCCGTGGGATACAGGGCGGCTTTGTCAATACCTTGAGAGCGGGGATAGTATATGATACGCGTGATTTTGAACCAGACCCCAACCGCGGTATCTTTATGGAATACACACATGAACGAGCGGTAAAGCAACTTGGTTCTGATTACCAATTCAACCGAAATACCGCATCAGCTCGTTTCTTCTACAGCCCATTCCCTCGGACTTTCCAAAAGTTAGTGATTGCTGGCCGAGCAACATTCACCCAAACGAATGGAGAAGCTCCTTTTTACGAATACCGTAACATTTGGGGTACGGAAAGTAACCAAGTAGGACTTGGTGGGCGAACCACCTTACGAGGGTTTAAACCTGAAAGATTTATTGGCCCCGCAATGGCATTCGGAAATTTGGAACTGCGTTGGAAATTTGCATCTGTTGCTACCAAAACTTCCACATTTGATTTTCAACTTGTTCCTTTCGTGGACTTTGGTAGGGTTTGGGACCATTATAGTCGAGCTAATTTTAAAGATTATAAGTACTCTTATGGTCTCGGATTCCGTATCCCTTGGAATCAATCTACAATCATTTACTTCGATTATGCGATCTCAAGAGAAGACAGACAACTCTTTGTGAACTTTCAGCATATTTTTTGAGGACCCAACATGAAATATTTAATCCGTAGTCTTACATCTATAATCTCTCCATCCACTGCCGTCTTGATATGTCTGGTATTTAGTTTGGTGAACTGCCAAGAGCGACCAGTCAAACAGGTCTTTCCTGGACTCACTGACGAAGAAGCATCCATCGTTTTTACTGGGATTCTATTGAATACTGGATTCACAGACAACCGAGATGGAACTGTAACAGACAATATAGCAGGTCTTATCTGGAGGAAATGCAGCCAAGGCCAAGTATACCGAATTGCAAACAATGATTGCCAAGGCATAGAAAGGGTAACTGCCACAAACCCTATTCTCAACATAGGTTCTGATACCATTCGGTGGGGTGCTACTCCACTTGCATATTGCAGTATTGCCACACAAGCATGCAACACACTCAACGTTCCTCAAGTTCTCATTGGGTCCTCTCCTCTTGTGATATCGGGAGAGAGCGAGGCCTTTCGTTCTTGCAATGCGTTAAACGACGCGAATGGGGCGCCTGGTTGGAGAGTTCCGAATCCTATAGAGTTACAAAGATTGACCTTAGGTGGACGGAATGCAATGTTAGCACTGTTTCCACAAACGCAAGAAGAATATTATTGGACAAACCTGTCACGAGCAGAAGATGTAATCGGTCAGACGGCAGCCACTGTCATCTTTGAACAAGTTCGTTTTGGTGAAATCGAATACCGTACAAAAACGGATCGATATTATGTACGATGTGTACGACCTAGGTGAGAAAGATCTAGATTCTAGATTTCCATGGAAAGGTGTGATTAGCACCTTTCACTTACGTACAGAAAGTAACCTTGTATAATTCATTTCAACAAAGGCCTTTGTAAAAAATAAAATAACCACTCCAGAAAGCGGAAACTTTACAGTTAAGACCAAAGATCCAAAAAAGAGCCCTAAGCTTAGAAAAAAATATAAAACAATGTTATCAGAGACGGGATCGATGCTCTCGTCCATCTTATTTGTTCTCCATTCCCGGTAGGCAAGGAGAACCTTTTGGAACTGGTTTTTGTTTGGCACGGGAGGTGTGCCAATCGCAAGCCATGCAAGTGAACCCGACTTGTTTTTATAAACTCCCTCTGTAAAAAAGGCTTTTATTCTAGGAATGTACCGATATAAAATAACACAAAAGATACCTAAGATAAAATACTTTTCTGACTGATTGAGGTCTTGAAAAGCACTCCAAAATTGAAAGTTGGCACTTTGTCCACTCGTGATGGCAACACTCAGATAAATCTCTGCTAACAAATAAAAGAAAAAATTAAATCCCATAAGAAGCAGAAGGACACAAATGCCTGCTACTAAGAGGACAGCGCCTAATATTAGATAAAAAAAGAGGGCAATCAATTTCAAAAAGAAAGGCTCAGGTATTTCTAATGTTTCAAATCCTAATGAATTTCTTCGACTATATGCCCAATAGATTCCAGTGCAAAGCATCCTGAATAAACCAAATGCCAACAGAAAATAAAGCTCTGGATAGAGTGGCATGATTACAGTTTGTACGCTTTGTGAGAAAAAGAGAATGCCAAATAACGGACTCAGGTCAGCGAAAAAGTCAGACCATTCTTTTCGATTCCAAGGAAGTAAACTAAGCAAAAAAACTTTCATCGATTGAGATCAGAAATACTTTCTAAAAAAATCGACACTTCTCTTTTCTGCTTCCACTCGATTTTGATTCCAAATCAATTCATGACGGTCACATTTTGCAATCCAAACTTCTAGAGGTTGTTTTGCTTTTGCAATCAAACGATTTGCATGGCTTACGTCGACATAGTGGTCTTTATCACAATGAAAGATGGCTATGGGTCTAGGTGAAATGTTTGCTATTTTTTCCTCTGGCAATACTGTTTCGATTTGCATATTTCCGCGCATGTTAAGAAGCATCCTAACCATCGGAATCAAAGGGTAATACGGAACTCCGAAATCTCTTTTTGCAGATTCCACCATCACATCCATCGCTGAGGCATAACCGCTACTGAACAATCCGGCTTTTACTCTCGGATCTTTTTCCATCGCCAAAATACTGCTAGCTGCCCCCATGGAGAAACCAAAGAGAGCAACTTCTTTAACTTTCTTTTCTTCTAATAAATAAGTTACAGCTCTCTTCACATCATCGGGTTCATAGTATCCCATACTGGCAAAGGAACCAGAATTTCTCCTTAAACTTAAAGCAAGCAATGAATAGCCTGCCTCATGGAGAGCTTTTGCGAATCGAAGTCCTTCATTCTTTGAGCCTCCATGTCCATGTACAAAGATAATGGCCCGGTCTGCCTTTGTTCCTGGTATGTACCAACTTTCCGTTTGTAGACCATCTGCTGTTGGGACAAAGACTGTTTCAAAACTAAGGCCGAGTTCGGATGGATCCGTGCAAAACACATGGTGTTCTGGATTGCATTTCACTCCTGGATAGAGCACAAGAGAGGAAAAATACCAAGGGATAAAGCCGACCAGTGAAAGGATAAGAAGGACAAAAAGCCATTTCCAATAACGAAGCATAAGGAAAGAATCTAGCTACTTTCCCTTCTATGTAAAGATTCTTTTTTAGGAGAATTCTTGCTTTTTCAGGAATTTTACTCGACGAATGGATTTCCATTCAGATACAATTAGCAACACTTATGGACCGTTCCGAGAGAGCCTTATGGGAAATTAAAAATGAAAAAAACAAAGCAGGCGTAAGATGGTTGATTATCTTTTTGATTGTGCCTTACCTTGCTTTCTTATTAGAGACGGGGCGTGCCGTTGAAATCGGACAAGCTCATATTTTTAATTGGTACTACGTCGGTCTGGTGGCAAGTTTTGTCATTTTGGTCAATCTAATTGTTTCATTTGTAATCAAGAGAGCATCTGCAAAATCATACATCTCCCCCTCGATAAAGTATTACACCATGATTGCAGATTTTCTCGCAGTTGCTTTGGTAATGATACCTACTGGTGGGCATCAGAGTATGTTCTTTACTGTTAATTATATAGTGATTGTTTCAAATAGTTTACGGTACGGACTTCGGATCGCACTTCTCGGCACCATAGTGATGAATCTATTTTATGTTGCCATTCTAGCTTTTGAGTATTATCCCAATGGTGAAGTGCAAGGTTTACAATCTGAAATTTTAAAGATCGGAGGATTTTGGTTAGTTGGTATATACACAGGTTATTTGGCGATGAGATTTGAGACACTTCGTGGTGAGATTGAAAACTACCAAAAGTTATTGGCTGAGGCCTTAAAGAACAGATGAAAGATCCAAATGAGGAAAAAGTTCCAGCTAGTATTGAACGAAGCCTTCGCAAGGGTAATATTAATTTTGATTTTTTACAGCCTGAAGAGATCCAAAAAGAACAGCTAGAAACATCAGATCTCAATCGGAGGACTAGCCAAAGACAAGGGAAACGAGGCCTATTCAATCGAGGTCGTCCGCCACGACCTTTCAAAAAGATTCACTTGTTATTATGGGTCCTCCTATTGATGGGCTTAGCTGCGGCGATTGGTGGTATAGCAATTTCAAAACACTTTCTTTTTTTACTTTTATTGCCCATTGTGCTCACACTATTTTTAGGAACTCTCATTATGGTGACGCTACTTCTTGTGAAACCTCTTTAGATTTTGGACCATATAAGATTTCATTGGCACGAAAGCATAGTTCGTCTAATCTCTGTTCAAGTTGTAGAGCTTGTTTTGCTAAAGATTCTTCACTTAAATCAGTACTAGGATAGATTGGTTCTCCAATGACTAAGGCAACCCTCGAGAAAGGTAAGGGAAAACTAAGGTCATCCCAATTGGAACTCACGATCCTCCTAGAAAAACCCACACCAACTGGCACAATACAACTGTTTGCTTTTGCTGCCATATAGAGTACACCAGGCTTTGCTTCATAAATGGGTCCATGCGGTCCATCTGGAGCCACAAGTGCCGGTACCCCTGCTTGGATCTTTTTGATAAAATTCATGATACCTGCGGATTGTTTCCCGAGAGAGGCATCTAAAACATCGAATCCCAGGGCCTTCAATGTTTTTAAACCGATCTCTCGAAAGTAATGAGTGGTACTGTTTTCGTATTCTTCCGTTCTGGGATGGTCCGAATAGATGCAAAGGTCTCTATGGTGCAAACAGAAAACAACCGCATCTACAAATGTATGCCAGATCGCAAGGATGTGGTTTTCTTTTTTTGCGCGGAGGATCCGAAGGTGATTCTCTCCCTCTACATAGAACGTAAGAGTTGATTGGTATATACTTAAAATGACAGCTGCGAACGTTGAAAACAGGCTCGTGCTCGCTCGGTAGACGACTCGTTTGAAAGGATGTTTTGGCAGCATTCTCTTGACTAGATCACAAAATTAAAAAACGCCAATCTTTTTTTACAGAATTGTCAATTCATTCACCTACTCTTTGTTAAGGAATCTGATCAAAAGACTTTCTTCAGTTTGTAAAAAGAAATAGGAAAAATTCATTTCAAATTGGGAATAGGATTTTTTAATCAGACACGAAGACTACTTTCAATCTAAGAAAAATGAATAAAGAGATAGAAATCCAAGGCATCTGCCATCCGAAGTTCCGAAAAGTCAGGGAAGTCTTCTTCGATAATTTTCGAACGGAAGGAGAGGTAGGAGCAGCTCTTTGTATCTACCAAGACCAACAAAAGGTAGTCGATCTTTGGGCAGGCAAACAAAACCTCTCCCCAAAAACGGAATGGCAGGAGAATACCACTGTTCCGATTTTTTCAGTCACAAAGGGTCTTACTTCCCTCTGTTTTCTCATGCTTGCTGATCGAGAAGTTTTTCGTTACGAAGACCTTGTGCAGAAACATTGGGCGGAATTTTCAGCGAATGGAAAAGAAACTATCACCATACAACAGTTATTGGAACATAAGGCTGGATTGCACGCCCTAGAAAAAAAATTACATATCTCTGACTTTTGGGAAAATCCAGAAGTTGTATACCAAGCTTTAATCAGACAAAAACCAGCTTGGAAACCTGGTGAGAAACAAGGGTATGGTGCACAAATTTGGGGTGCCTATGCAGCCGAACTCTTCCAAAAGATTCAGGGAGAAAGTGCTGGCGTTTTTTTTGCAAGGGAAGTTGCCAACAAACTAGGATTAAATCTTTATATTGGTTTGCCAGATTCTGAAAAAAAGAATGTGGCCTTATTGTATCCAGTTTCCAATCTTATGAGAATCTTAAAACTTTTTCCCAACATCCTGACAGGAAAGGGTTCGGAAGGAAGAGCGGCATGGGACCTTTTGTTCGGAAGGAGCGAAGTAAAGAAAGCATACATGAATCCATCTATGGGTTTGGCAGGGATCAAAGCCTTTAACGATGCGGTATTACATAAACAAGAACTACTCTGGGCAAACGCAATCGGAGATGCCCGTAGCCTTGCTAAGCTATTTCAGATTTTGGCTTTGGGCGGGGGAAAACAGAAAGAGAAGTTAGTCTCTAAGCAATGGATACAGCGACTTTCCAAAAAGCAATTGTTAAACTATGATTTGGTCATTCACAAACCGATGGCTTGGCGATATGGATTTCTAAAAGAAGAGTTGGACACATTTTCCCCCAATCCAGAGACCTTTGGACATGCCGGCATGGGAGGTAGCCTAGTTTTTGCTGATCCCAAAGAACGGCTTTCTTTTGGATATGTCTGCAATGCCTTAGATCATAGAACTAGAGCACCCAAAACTCTAAAGTTGTGCCGAGCTCTCTATTCTTCAATAGGCCAAAGAACATAAAGAAATTGGATGGATTTTTTTAAATTCATACCTATCATTGGGGATTAAAACCAATACCGCCTAAGGATCGTCCATGAAACAAGCTAGTAAAGAATGGAAAGAAACGCCACTTCCCCAAGAAGAGAGCATCTTTCAAAAGTATTCAGAGCCCTTCAAACAATTGCAAGAAAGGAAAAATGCACAATATGGGAAAGGCAGAGGGCTTCACCGAAAACAGTTGTTAGCCATCAAAGCTGAGTTTGAAGTCTTAAAAGAGATTCCCAAAGAAGCGAAATTTGGATTATTCGAAAAACCAAAAAAGTATGATGCAATCCTTCGTCTCTCCAATGGCGGAATGGATATCAAAAAGGATTCAGGCCCAGACATTAGGGGATTTTCCATCAAAGTAAAAGGACTTAGTGGCAAGTCTGCCTTGGGTGGAAAAACAGATTCACAGGATTTTCTTTTGATCAACCATGCTACCTTTTCTTTACCCGATTTTGAGTCCTTTATACAATTGGTTTTAGCCCTCGGACAAGGTGTTCCCAGTTTGTTCAAACATTTGATCAGCAAACACGGATTTTTCGGAGCACTCAAAAAAATGGGTGATTCAGCCAAAACGATGGGCAAACCGTTTCAAAGTTTCGTAACAGAGCCCTTCCACTCTGCTGCGCCTATCCAATGTGGACCTTATGCTGCCAAAGTACGATTGAAGCCACTTAAATCACCAAATGGAAAATCTGGAAAAGAAAATTGGGCGGTAGATGTTTCAAATCATTTGATAGAAGGTCCGATCATCTATGACTTCCAATTACAATTCTATGTGGACCCTATCCAAACACCAATCGAAAACCCTACTATAGAATGGAAAGAAAGTGATACTCCCTTTATAACAGTGGCTAGATTGACAATTCCGAAGCAAACCTTGGATTTAGAACAGAGTACAGATTTTGCAAAGTCTGTGGAAGCCTCCACCTTTGATCCATGGAATGCTTTAGAACAACACAAACCACTCGGACAAATCATGAGAGCTCGAAAATTTTACTACCTTCAAAGCCAAAATACGCGAAAGTAAAGGTGATAAATTAAATTCTCATGATAGCAATCGGGGAACTCATTGAAATACTTAGGACTGTAGATCTATTCTCTGAAATTCCCCACGATTCTATTCTCGAATTGGCATCGGCTCTAAAAGAAGATCACTTCCGAAAAGACGAAGTGATCTTACACAAAGGAGATCCCGGCACATGTATGTACATCATCTACCATGGCCGAGTCTACGTTCACTTTGATGACCAAAAGGTGGCAGAGATTGGTGCTCGCCAAACCTTTGGAGAATTTTCTCTTCTCAATTCAGAACCAAGAAATGCTTCCATCACTGCTTTGGAGGATAGCCATCTACTTCGCTTAGACCAGGAAGATTTTTATGCCATCATGGGAAATAGTACTGAGTTTATGCGAGGCGTAGTTCGCATCTTAATCCTCAGATTAGCAGAACAAAACAAAGAACTGATTGATACTTTGAAACGTAGGGAAGTGGAACTGACCCAAAAAGTGGAAGAACAAACCAAAGATCTGATCAGCGCCATCATGGAAATCAAATCCCAAAATGACAGCCTGGAACAATACAACCAAGAGATCATGGAACAAAAAAAGGAAATTGAAAAAAAGAACCATGACATCACGGAAAGTATCCGGTATGCGAGAACCATCCAACAATCCATCTTGCCAAGTAGAGAGTTGATTTCCTGGGCTCTACCTGACTCTTTTATTCTTTTCCGTCCTAGGGATGTGGTCAGCGGAGATTTTTATTGGTTCACATCAAAATCGATTTTGCTTGAAGGAAAAGAAGAAACGCTAGTAGTGATTGCTGCAGCTGACTGCACAGGACATGGCGTACCTGGAGCTTTCATGTCTATGATCGGAAATAGTCTACTCAATGATATCGTAAATGCTAGAGGCGTTCATGATCCGGATGAGATCTTAAACTTACTCCATAGGGGTGTCAGGTATTCTCTAAATCAAGAAATGACCGAGAGCCGAGATGGAATGGACATTGCATTATGTTCTCTGTATCTAGAACGACGTGAACTGTATTATGCAGGAGCCATGAACTCTCTGTACTTTGTCCAAAATGGAGAATTGCAAGAATTGAAAGCAGATCGGCGATCTATTGGAGGTACCCAAAAGGAAGGCCAAAGAATTTTTACAAAACACACTATCGATGTAAACCAGGATACCTGTTTTTATATGACAACAGATGGGTATTTAGATCAATTCAGTGGTTTGGATCACAAAAAATTTATGTCAAAACGTTTCAAAGATTTGATCATCGATAACCACAAAAATCCCATGTCAGAACAAAAAGAAGTCTTTGAGGCGACAATGAAGGATTGGATGAACGGATGCGACCAGATCGATGATATCCTTGTGATCGGTGTTCATATACCCTCTCTGAAATAAGTTGACAACATAGTATCCTTTCTTTATTTTCTTTCGAATGAAAACGTTTCTGTTGAATCTACTAATCCTCTTTCTTTCTGTACATCTATTTGCGGACCCCGTCAAAAAGTCGGATGAGCTTTGTTCTTGTCTCAAAGATGCCAAGGAGTCCAAGAATGAAAAATCAAAGAAAAAATGTCTTCAATTGAGAGAAAAACATGTTAAGGCACTGAAAAAGAACTCACCAGAGTACAATGAGTACATTGAAAGATTAAATGTATGCGAACGCCAATTGATGGGTGCTGGTGACATAGATGCGAACTTGAGTACTGAGAAAAAAATAGAAGCGGTTTGCAATTGCTTTCAAAACAAAGCACAGCAGAAAATGATGTGTTTTAAGTTACAAAGTGACTATGCAAAAACGATTGCGAACGATGAAGAGAGAGCTTCTTTCAATGTGGCATCAGGGAGTTGCGACAAGTAATTCTTTTGTTTGTTGTTGTAAGGGAAATCTCAAAGTAATCTGAGTTCCCTTACAAAATTTGGATCGGATTTCTCCCCTCAATTGTTTGGTCAATTCTGTGACGAGCACCAAACCAAAATCTTCTGGTTCTTCCGTATCCACCAATGGAAAGGTGGAGGATTTGGCTTTATCGGAGATCGCTATGTGAATGTCATCGGCATGCAGTCGCATAGAAATTTCAATATTAGGCTCTTCATTTTCTCTTAATATCACTTTGATCATATGTGATATGATTTCGTTCATCACCAATCCCAATAGCTGTAAGGTCTTTGCGTCTACTTTAAAGTTCTCCAAGTCTTTCTGAAAGTGGATCAGAAATCCATTTGGGATACTTCTGCTAGCTTGGTCCAATAATTCCGAGAGATATTCATTGGCTTCCAAATAACCGAAATCTTGGCTCTGGAAAAGGTTTTGGTACAACAGAGACATTCCTTGAATTCTTCTTGCTGAATCATCCAATGCCTCTATCCCTTCTTTATTTTTTAAGTAGGAGGATTGGAGAGTTAACATACTGTAGAGCATACTTAGATTGTTTTTGATCCGATGGTGAACCTCTGCTAATATCTGTTCTTTCTCATTGAGTAATTTTGAGATTCTTTCTTCGTTTTGTTTGCGCTCTGTAATGTCGCGTATGACTGCTATAAATCGAGTTTCATTTGGGATACTTTCATTCTTTGCAACCGACAATTCAAACCAGAGCTCACCCTTAGGTACATTCAATTTGTAGGCATGGCCGAGCGAGAATCCCTTTTCATCAGCTTCTGCCAAGGCTCGGTAGGCCATTTCAGCTACTTCAGGTGGCAAGGATTGAAATATAGATTTTCCTAAAAGGTCTTTTTCTGGTGCAGCTAGAAGGTCAGACCGCGTACCAAAGAATCGGATAAAATTCCCATCTCGGTCAGCTTCCACCAATAGGTCAGGAATTGTTGCAATCGTTGTACGAAATGTACCCAAAGTTTCTCGCGTCTCCGAAAAATCTTTAAACCTTTTGACAGAACTTTGCATCTGAGTCTCTAGAAAGGCAAGGGGAGATGTCGGTGAAACCAATCCATAGTGCGGTATGCTTTCGATTGCCTGGAGGAGACTAGGTTCGGGAGCATCCGAAAAAAAAAGAATAGGACAGTGCTCTGTTAGTGATTGTTTAGCATCATTTGTCAGTCCCAAAAAATCCAGACGATCCAAATTCCAGAGGATTAGTTTAGGGTGCAACTGAGTTTCACTAATGGCTTGGAGTTCATTTTTATCCCTAATTAAATGTACAGAGTGTCCGAGTTCTTGGAGGATTTGGACGAATGGGTTTTGTTCGGAAGATTCTAATCCAAAGAGAAACACGACGAGGGTTGACTTGCTTCGTTCCGAAAGTGACAAATGATCTACCTATCCTTTTTCTGACGAAGATTTGTTTCGAATTATTGAAATTTTATTATAAATCTAGACGATTCCAGCGCTCTCTCAGAATTTCCCGGCTTAAATTTTCTCTTTGGAGGGTTTCTTCAAATAACGAGCGTTTTGATCGGTAGGTCACGGAAAAGGGTATTTCTAGTCTTGCAACCGTAAAGTTATTTTTAGGATCTGAAAAAATAGTTAAATACCTACGGTCAATCCCGTATTGGGCCATCATAATGCCGATCAATGTAATGCCTAGGCCGGCACCTTCTGTTTCATCGGCATGTTTTTGGAAGAATTCGGGTAGGTTATCAAATTCCTTGGCCAGTTGGAATTTTTCGCGGATCCTCGTTTCTTCGTTGGGAAGAAGGGCAAAATTGTTTGTTACTGTCACGATCATTCTCTCAACGTTTGCCTCAAAATCTATGGTCGTGTGGATTTTTTTTTCTTTCATTTTGCTTTTGAAGTAAGAAAAGTGATCTTTGAAAAAATTGCTTTTGAGAGAGGAGAGAATCGCAGTTGTTTCGGGAGTTGAGCTTTCTGATTTCAAATCATCATAAACAATACGTTTGATAGCAGCTTTAGTTGAGTTCATCACGAATTCTTTACAGGCTGTATAAATCAGCTCAAATAACTCTGTTTGATCATAATGTTCTAAGGTTTTACGGAGAATCCAGAGTAACTTTTCTTCACCATCTTCTTCTAGAAATCGAGTGTACATAGAGATAGATCTCTGCTTCTGTATGCTCAATTGTACGAGATTTTGAAATCGAGGGCTTAATGGCATCGGAAAAACTAAAGTTAAGTATCAAAACAGATTCTAGAGACCGTCAAACAGAAATCAGAAAATAATTTGAGATATTATCATAAATATGCTACACTTTGAAAGTGAGCAAATACACACTTTTATTAGTATTCAGTCTATTTCCCATTCAGCTTTTTTCTAACACCTATGATTGTTCCAAGATCAAATCGGAAGAAGACCAAATAGATGCCTTGATCCAAGCTGTCTCAGAAATCAAGGGCACCTTCATCCGGAATGGAGAAGAACATAACGCTGTCGATGCGGCAAAACATTTACGCACAAAACTTGAGAATGCAAAAAAATCTCCTCTCTCATGGGGACAGAAGTGGACAGCTGCACAATTCATTGACCAGCTCGGTACTAAATCATCGGTCTCAGGAATTCCTTATGAGATCAAATGGAATGATGGCAAAAAAACTCCTTCAGGGCCCTGGCTACATGGAGAGCTAAAAAAAATAAAGACTCTCTGTTTCTCCTCTTAATTTCAGATCGACAAAAGGGTTTTCATGAGAGTATATAAGTCCGATGAAACTCTTGATTGGCCTACTCTTTGTACTCTTTTCTAGCCAGATCGTTTCGGAAACCCTTCAGGATCGGTTTTCGCTCAACTCTGATTTCAATATACGGCCCAGTCAGTATATGACAGAAAGTCCCTTTTTGGTAGACCGCAATCGTTTGCTCTACATTGGGAAAACTATCAATATTGATGTCCCAAGCCTTCATTTTTATGAATTTGCAACAAAGTCAAAACTCACATTTAGCCCGCCGATCAGAGAGTACTTTTTGTCCCACAAAGAACTCATATTCCCAGGAGTTGAGGCATTAAAAGAAAATTATCTGCCAGTCTACATATCCGAATTTCTCTTTTTTGATAGAGAAGATGGGCTTTTGGGAATGATCGTTGAGCAAAGCCATTATAAACTCCCAGAAAAAAAATTCTACTTTGTGGTTTGGAACCTAGAAGAGAAAGACATAGAACATTTTCAGGAAATCGATACCCGGAAAAATTCTGATTATGATCGGTATGCCGTTGCTTTACCCATTGCTTACGATGAAGAAGCAAAGACTGCTTATTTTGCTTATGGTGTAGATGCTAGCTTAAAAAACAAAGAAGTAAAAGATGTAAATACCAAAGTGTTTTCGTACAGTGCTCGTAATCTTACTCTACTCTATTCTTATATTTCTCACAGATTTCCTTATCATGCTGCATACCATTCTGGTGTAAAAAAAATTCTCATCCAAACCTATGCTGAATCCCATCAAAAACCAGCACCGGATGGAATTTTATTAGATTTGGATAGTTTGGTAGCTACGGTGATTCCCGTCCCTTTTGTAAGTTACGGAACCACCTTTTCCAAATCAGGTGACCGCCTATACCTTTGTTCTGCGGAAAATGGCAATCTTTGGGTCTTGGATACCAAGACGGGAAAAACATTCCAAACGGCAAAGTTGGGTACCTTGGGCCACAGCTTAGGATTTTGGAAAGAGGGAGAACTTGTTTGGGTACGAAATTCTGGAGTATTTGTATATGACCCAATCACCCTAAAACAAAAAAAGGTCATTCCACTAACAAAGTACTTTAAAGGACAAATCAACGTTGCAGGTTCATTGTTGATTCCCTACCAAGGACTACTCGTTCGCAATGGATTTGAGGGTCCCGATGGAGCAGCTGGTCACTTATTGCTCACAGCAGATTAAAGTGAAACGGAGCTAAATTTTGCAATCGCTTCCGCGAAGAAAAATAATTTGGCTTATTTGCTCCACCATACTTTTCATTGCCATTGGTGTTGCCTTTAGCATCTTTCGATGGAATGTTTTCAATCCATTAAAAAAAGAACAGATTGAGATAGATGGCATCCTGCGGGAATTCTATTATCATGTACCAAACAAGCTAAAGGACCATCCCAAATTGATCTTTGTGTTACACGGCTCTGCGATGACAGCAGGCCAAATGCAATTGGTAACAGGCCATCTATTCGACCAGAATTCTGACTTGCACCAAGATAGTATCATCATTTATCCTCAAGGTTACCAAAAGTATTGGAATGATTGTCGTGCATCGGCAAAAACAAAGGCAAAGCTTCAAAACATTAACGAGTTAGAGTTTTTCCAAGCCATGATTTCGTTCTTTAAATCAAAGTACTCCGTTTCCAATTCTTTTCTCGTTGGTTTTTCCAATGGCGGCCACATGGTCTTTCGGTTTGCATTGGAAGCACCTGAGCTCTTTTCTGCCTTTGCTGTGATTGCCGCTAACTTACCTGTCCCAGAAAATAATGAATGTAAGGAATCCAAAAAACCAGTATCTCTTTTGTTGATCAATGGAACAGCAGACCCCGTTAATCCATTTAATGGAGGTAAGGTGGTTGTTCATGATGGAATCGATCGTGGCATTGTTCATTCCACTTGGGAAACCATCCTCTATTGGCGAAATCTTACCGATTGCAAACAAGATTCTGAAGGCGAATATCCCGATATCGAAGTCTCAGACCAATCTTCTGCAAAGATACATTCCTTTTTATGCAAACGGTCGAAAGAAAAAATCCGACTCATTGAAGTGATCAATGGTGGCCATAACATTCCCAACCCTACCTTTTTCTTTTGGCCAAAGAAGCAGGTTGGAAATGTTAATGAGGACCTAAATGTTCCAGAAATCATCTATGACTACTTCCGTGAGTGGAAATAAATTCTAAAGACCTGAGATTTCCTTTATTTCCACACAGACTGGTTGTCAGAGGCATACTTGGCAAAGGAAATAGCATCCGAACCAGTTATGGATTTGACAGCATCATTTACCAGGGCTGCCTGGCCTTCTCGCAAAACCCCTGCTATATATACCAACATATCCGAATATTCTGGACTTAGACCGGCACTCACTAGTCCTTTTTTGAACTCTTCTGGTGAGATATTTACGTACTCGATATTTTTCCCAGTGACCTTGGAAATTTCTTTGGCTATTTGGTTGTGGTCCAAAGCTTCCGGTCCTGTCAGGGTAAATGCCTGGTTGTTTTGCCGATCCGATGTGAGAAGAGCTGCTGCCGTTTTTGCAATATCTCTAGTGTCGATGAAGCTCGCTTTTGCATCTCCACCTGGAAAGAAGATTTTATTTTGGGAGAGGATGCCACCGATCCAATAGGTTTGGAAATTTTGCATAAACCAATTCGGCCGGAGGATATTCCAAGGGATTCCTGAAGACTCCAAAAACAACTCTAGCTTTCGGAAGGGAGTTTCGGGTGGAGCATATTCGATACCCATTGCTGTCATGAGGACAACCTTTTTCAAACCGTAGGATTTTGCTGCTTCTAACCAAGGGCCTAAAATTTCGTGTTGGTTCATATGGCCTGGTGGGGACAAAAAGAAAGCAGCCTCAACTTCTTTCAATACCTCTGTGCCTTTGGATGGATTCTTTGCATCTGCATACACCCATTGGAGTCCGGCACGCTTTTCGCCCTCTTTCGGCTCCCGCGTTCCGCCCAAAACTTCTACTCCTTTTTCCGTGAGGAACCGGACAACGTCCGAACCTACACTTCCCTTTGCCCCATACACAAATGCTTTCATTCAATACTCCTATATAAAAGTAATTGTAATCTAAAAAAATAGACTGTCTATGGTTTATAGTATATATTTTTTATCCAAACGTATAAAAGTATCGACATTTTTAGATATTTAGCTAAAATTTGGGTATGGATATACTCTCTGATATCATCAGCCAAGCTTCCTGGAAAACGGATCTACTCAGCAAAGGCAAACTCTACGAATCTTGGGGCTTTCGTTTTCCTTGTGATAGGAGTGGAGGCTTTCATGTAATCACGCAAGGTTCTTGTTATGTGAGGTTTTCTGGCAAGGACTTGAAATTAGAGAGAGGCGATTTGATCTTCATCACAAGAGGTATCCACCATGAACTACTTTCAGATCTAAATGCTAAAGTGATGGAGATCCAAGGCTTTTTGAAAGAAAAACGGCAAGAAGACCCTAGCCAAAAACCCATTACTACTTTTGTTTCCGCAAGATATGAAATTCCAATTGGTCCCGTTCATCCCTTTTTTACTGAATTGCCTGACTATATCTTAATCCCAGCAAGGGATATTGAATCTCATCATACTTTGAGTCTCGCATTGACTATGTTATCTGCTGAGCTTGAAAAAGATTTGTGCACTGATTTGATTGTGCAAAGATTAACGGATATTATACTATATAATATGATTCGCTTTTGGATGGAGACACAAATTGTAAAAGAGCCAGGATGGCTTATGGCATTACGAGACCCGGTGGTCATCAAGGCTCTAGAAGAACTGCATAAATATCCAAGCAAAGATTGGACAATAGCTACTCTGGCAAATTGTTTGGGAATCTCTAGGGCAAACCTTGCCTCTCGGTTCAAAGACGTTTTGTCCATTCCCCCCATGGAATATTTGGCAAAACTAAGAATGGAAAGGGCCAAGGTTTTGTTTAAAGAAAACCAAAGGACTTTAGAAGAGATTGCCCTTGAAGTAGGTTATGCTTCTGCTTTTTCATTTAGTAAAGCATACAAAAGAATCTACGGACAGTCTCCTGCCAAAGAATGGAAAAAAGTCAGTTGATCAATAATACAAAAGTTATACGAATAGTCTTTTTACATTCAAATGCGAAAAAGATTTTTCTATCTAATCTTCATCATCTTTTGGTTCCCAAAAAATCATCTTTTGGCACAAACTTTTTGTTTGGGAGAAGAATGTTCCAAAATTTCTAGTGAAGTCTTTCTTGCTGGCTTTTTGGTAGACCCGCTTCTCGAAAGAGTCTACACCAATGACTTCCTCTCGGCTATGGGGCAAAGTGCCGTGCTACAAAACATCAATTCTTCGATGATCGGTGGGACCCCCCTCTTGAAACGGAGAGTGGGATTGGGTTATTCGGCGGCCAGGTCAAGGTTTACAAGAGAATATGTTGTGGAAGGCACAGAACTGCGTGAACTTCCAAATTTGGGAGTTGCTAGTTCTCCCAATCTATCCTATGGCCTTCCACTTTTCCATTTCTTTCCAGATTCGCCTTTTTTGAGCAAGGTCTCAGTCCAATTCCATTTCTTTCCGTACGCTCTATCTGAGACAAACATTCCATTCCTAAAGATACGCAATACCGAAGTAGGGGGGAAGGTTTGGAATGCTGGCATAAGCCTACGTTACTTTCCTGGAGCCAATCTAAGTGCAGATTCGGATACTCCCTTCCAGGGTTTTTCGTTTGGTTTGGGGCTGTACCATACCAACCAAGAGGTCTCCCTATATGCTTATGACAGAAGGCCAACCCAATTTAATTTGGATGGAGACCGTAGACGTTGGATAGGGATCAATGACCTCAGGTATGATTCAAGGATCTTGAGTGTATCAACGGACATTCGTTATACGCTCTCCTTTGAGAACCTTAGTTTATATGCGGGGCTAGGCGGGGTCTACAATTCTGGCAAGATTCGCATTGAGGCCAATCGTTATGCGGCTATATCACTAGCTAGCAATCGCGACGACTTTTCCAGTGCTCCCAGTTTTGTTGGCTTAAATCTCCGAACTGATTTTGCATTGAACAAGGCTTTTTTATACGGAACCTTGGGATTGCAATACAAATGGTCGGACTTTGGTATTGGACTTGAATACCTACGAAACCAAACAACCGAGTCGGCAAATGTAGCGGTTCACTATTACTTTTAATTGCATTACTTATAGCTTTGATTGGAGAGCTTTCTCATAGACTGCATCATACTTAGTTATCCTCTGTCTCCATGAAGAATCAATTAGCATGATTTTCTTTTGTAACCTTTGAAGTTTGGGGCTATCCTTGTACAAGGTGTACGATCTCTCCAAAGCATATCCTAAAGAGCCCACATCTCCTGGCTCAAAGACAATGCCTGTAAATTCATGCTCTAAAGGGGATTCAAATACAGTATCCCTGAGTCCACCTACCCTTGACACGATAGGAATGCTACCGTAGGCTTGGCTATAAAACTGATTTAAACCACAGGGTTCAAATAAAGAAGGCATCATAAAGAAATCAGAGGCGGCTTCTATTCTCCGGGCAAACTCTTCATGGTATCCTTTGTAGAAATAGATGCGATCCATTTGGTGGTGGGATAAATGGAACAATTCATTTTCCAAACTTTCCTCGCCTGCACCCAGAAAGATAAAATAAAAAGGTAAATGAGTCCTTTCTTTGAAAGCTTGTAAAAAGGTTGCATAGCCTTTTTGGTAGGTGAGCCTTCCGATAAGCCCTATGAGTGGTCTATCTTTCGGAATCCAAGGCCTTCCTATCCATTCATAGAGAGATTCTTTGTTTTTTTGTTTTCCTGCACTCAGATTCTCTGGATTGTAATTTGCAAATAGATTGGGGTCGATTTCTGGATTCCATTCTTCGCGATCGATACCGTTTAGAATACCTGAATAGTCTAGCTTCCGTTTGTTGAGCATATACGATAAACCAAATCCATTCGGTTCTGTTAGTGTTTCATCACGATAACCTGGACTAACGGTTGTAATTTGATTTGCAGTTTGCAGTGCAGCTTTTAAATAATTCACTTTGCCATTGTGTTGGTAGGACTCGGGAAATAATTCAAAGGGTATTTCTTTTAAAAAACCTGTCATCCAGAGCGGATGGTCTCCTTGGTAGGCTAAATTGTGAATGGTAAAGACAGTTGGCAATCCTCGACTTGCATTTTTGTGGAGGGCACACACAAGTGCTGAGTGCCAATCATGTGCGTGGACCAAATCAACTTCCAGATGAAGGCTTAAGAAAAAACAAGCGTATGAAAAAATAGCAAATCGAAAGTGTTCTTCAGGATTGGCATAGATGGATCTGAGCTTAGAAAAGACCGGTGAGTCTAGAAAATAGATCTTCACCTTTCCGTGTTTTGCTTCGCGGAAACAGGATTTCTGGAGAATCTCCGATAGATTCCCAGCCCCCAAATCCATGGGCGGACGGATCGGGATACTATGTCCTGTATACTTGGGGTTTTCTTTTAAGCCCTCCAAAAGAGGTAGGGCAACCGAAATTTCCTTTGCATTGGATTGTTCTTTGGAAAGAGAGGAGAGCATATCTGACAATCCACCCATTTTGATGTAGGGAAAATATTCGGCACTGCAATGGAGAATCTTCATATTCTATTATTGACACCGACTCGCAAATTGAGAACCTAGAAAAACACAAAGTGAAATCGAGGAGAAATCCATGTCAGTATCTACCAATCTGCGTGGCCTTGCGGAACTAGGCCTAAAACCATCTGAAGTCTTCCATAACCTATCCTACGAGGAAATTTACCAGCACGAAATTAATAACAAAGAAGGTGTTGTATCTGATAACGGCACGATGATGGTTGATACCGGAATCTTTACAGGTCGTTCTCCTAAAGATAAGTATTTTGTGGATGAGCCTTCTTCTACCAATAACATTTGGTGGGGACCTGTGAACACAAAAGTGTCTGAGGCTATTTTCAACGAACTGTATGCGGAAGTCGTGAAATTTTTAGACAACAAAAAGCTCTACGTTTTTGACGGACACGCAGGTACAAACAAAGACACTCGGATTTCTCTCCGTGTCGTAACAGAGCGCGCTTGGCAACACCACTTCTGTACAAACATGTTCCTCAGGCCTAACAAACAAGAATTAGAGAACCTCTTACCAGAATTTACAATCATCAATGCTTCTGGTTACAAAAACGCAAAGTACAAAGAGCACGGTCTCAATTCTGAGGTGTTCGTGATCTTCCATCTCGCTAAGAAAATCTGTATCATCGGTGGAACAGAATATGGTGGAGAGATGAAGAAGGGAATTTTCTCTGTCATGAACTATTACCTTCCGCTTAAAAATGTGCTTACGATGCATTGTTCTGCAAATGTTGGCGCCAAGGGAGATTCCGCTCTTTTCTTTGGTTTGTCCGGAACTGGCAAGACCACTTTGTCAACAGACCCCAACCGACGACTCATTGGAGACGATGAGCATGGTTGGGATGACAATGGAATTTTCAACATTGAAGGTGGTTGCTACGCAAAGACCATCAATTTGGATCCAAAAACAGAACCCGAGATCTATGCAGCGATCCGTAGAGATGCCCTCCTAGAAAACGTAGTCTATGATGCAGCAACCAAAAAGGTGGACTATAGCTCTGCGGCAAAAACGGAGAATACACGTGTATCCTATCCTATTTACCACATCGACAATATCCAACCAGATTCAAAGGCTGGCCACCCAAACACAGTGATCTTCCTCACCTATGATGCCTATGGAGTGTTGCCTGCGGTTTCCAAACTGAGCATAGAACAAGCGATGTATCACTTCTTATCTGGGTACACTGCAAAAGTTGCTGGTACAGAAAGAGGTGTGAAAGAGCCGCAAGCTACTTTCTCCGCTTGTTTTGGACAAGCCTTTATGACTTTGCACCCGACCTATTACGCAAAGTTACTGGGTGAAAAAATGAACAAACACAAAGTGAACGCCTATCTCATCAATACGGGACTTGTTGGTGGAAAGTACGGAGTTGGCAAGAGGATGAACCTCCCGGCTACTCGCCAAATCATCAATGAGATTCTCAATGGAAACATTGAAAAGTCTGAATTCGAAAAGCACCCAATCTTCCAAGTGTCTTTCCCTAAGTCTGTGGAAGGCGTAGATGCTCATATCCTCAACCCACGAAATGCATGGGCGGATAAAGAAGACTACGATAAAACAGCAAAAGACCTAGCGAAACAATTTGTTGAAAACTATAAAAAGTATTTAACAGGTTCGAAAGAATTTGACTTCAGTGCTCACGGTCCTATCGCTTAAATAGGATCTCTTCGGAACGAGAGACTGGCATACAAAAAAGGTATGCTGGTCTTTTTTTTGTACTTCTCCTAATCTTATCCTTTCCTTTCTCACTCTGTAGTTCTTGCGAAAAGACTTGGAAAAAGCTGCCGATGATTAGATCATAGGGTGCTGTCTTCCTTTTCTCAATTCCTGAAACAAGGGAGGCAAAAACGAACGTCCAATAAAGGTATGGAAGGGGAACAATGAAAGGCTTCTTAAGACTCTTAGTTTGCCTTTTCCTTTTTTTAAATTCCTGCCGGACAGTTCGGAGTTTACCTTTCTTTTTCTTCGCAGATTTTAGCGATCCCAATGGTCGATTGATCGTTGATACAGATTCCAATTTATTTACCTCAGAATCAGGTAGGCAGACAAATCTTTTTGTCCGCCTCAATCGCTCTCCTCAAGGAACCGTGCGGGTCGGACCCATCCAAGTCTCAGATTCTACAGAAGGCCAGCTCCTTTCCGAAACCTTCCTCTCTTTCGATTCTTCGAACTGGGAGAGCTTTCAATCGGTAACCTTAAAAGGGGCCGATGATAGCCTAAGTGATGGAAATGTCACCTATCAAGTATCATTTGGTAATTGGGAAACAGAAGACAATAGTTTTAAAAACCAAGCACTACCTGTTGTTTCTGTCGTGAACACTGATGACGAAACTTCTGGAATTGCTGTCAGTCCTAGTACGGGTCTACTCACCTCAGAATCAGGAACCCAAAGTAAGCTAAGCTATGTCCTGCAAACAAAACCAATGAGGACAGTTACGATCACAGGATTTACATCATCCAATACCAATGAAGCAACTCCACAAAACATAAGTTTAACGTTTTCTCCCGACAACTGGGATGTTCCTCAATCGATCATGGTTACAGGAGTTGATGATTCCACCATTGATGGTCCGCAAAACTATATAATATCCGCTGGTCTAAGTACCTCCGCTGATCCTTCCTACCAAGGGAAGTCCGTCCCTGTTGCAGTGGGAACCAATACAGACAATGATGCGGCTGGTTTTACCGTTGTTAGTCTAAATACCAATACAATTACAGAAGCCGGAGCATCCACTTCTTTCTTAGTGGTTTTGAATACCATTCCTACGAGCAATGTAAATATTTCATCGATGGTGGCAAGCCCCGCCACGGAAGCGGTGGTCTCTCCTTCTTCCCTCACATTTACACCCTCAAATTGGAATGTAGCCCAAGCAGTCACTGTCTCTGGCCTCGATGATTTTGAAGCGGACGGAAATCGTACGGTGACTGTGGTTGTTTCTACGGCTAGTTCAGGCGATGCAAATTACAATGGTCTTGCGGGGCCGAGTTTCCCTTCCATTACTAACACTGATGATGACACTAGAGGTATTCTCCGTACGCCGAGTACGGGAAATACAATCTCGGAGAATGGAGGATCGCAGATTTTTTCCATCCAATTAAACTCTAGACCTCCCGCCGGGACAACAGTCACTATTTCTGGAATCTCCAGTTCAAATCCGAGTTTAATTTCCGTGACACCTGCCACTCTTGTGTTTGATGCAAGCAATTGGAGCACTCCGCAAACCGTAACAGCAAGTGCTATCAACAACCAGATTGATGAAGATACTCGCTCGGTAACTGTTTCTTTTGGAAGTATCGATACGAGCTCGGGGTCTCGGGATCCAGGCTATGATTCTGTGGCCATACCTTCCTCTGTAAGTTTATCGGTAACAGATGAGGACACAGCTGGGTTTACGGTCACACCGGTATCTGGTCTTGTTGTAGACGAAAACGCAGGTCCCATTAGCACAACCTTTACCGTTGTATTGCAGTCTCAACCCACCGCAAATGTTTCGATACCATCCATTGTATCATCAAACACCTCTGAGATAACGGTTTCTCCTTCAAACCTAACATTTACAACTTCAAATTGGAATACTCCCCAAACAGTAACCTTAACATCTGTTATTGATGGTACCTTGGACGGAAATATTGCAGTCAATATCACCTTAGCCTCTGCAACATCAGCAGACCCAAAGTATTCTGGTCTCACTCCGTCTTCTGTCAGTGCTACTAATATTGATAGTGGTGCACCACAGGTCATCTTGCAGAACATTTCTTCCGCATTGAACTTACCAGAAGATGGGACATCAACCATTACATTTGAAATTAAGTTAGCTATCCTTCCCGGTGCGAATGTTACGATCGGTCCCATTGTGAGCTCAGACACAACAGAGGCAGTGATCTTAGATAGCAGTGGAAATCCAACAACGTCAAGAACCTTGGTTTTTGATACGACGACCAATAATGCAGCTGGATTTACTGGGAGCAATTCAAGTGGAAGTTGGAATATGGCCCAAACCATCACCATACGTTCCGTAGCCGATCCATTTGATGACGGAGATTTACCAGTTGATATCAACATTCCTGTGGCATCAGGATCATTTTATGCCGGTTTACGTCCAACAACTGTTATATCAGGTTATACGCCTGGAACAGGAAATCTACGCTTGCATGTGATCGACAATGATACAAAAGGTTTTTCGATATCGAGCACAACTGTGTCTGTCACGGAAGGTGGTGCCAATGGAACCTTTACCGTTGCACTAACAGCAGCCCCTTGCAATACACCTGGCAATTTAGCAAATTGTACGGCAGGCTCCATTACAATACCATTGAGTTCCGAAACATTTACCGCGCCCGATTTTACACAATATACATTTTCACCGTCCAGCTTAACTTTTGACCAAACCAATTGGTCAACAGCCCAGACAGTGACGATTGTGCCTGTCGATGATGCAGTGGATGAGATTGCAACAAGGTCACATACCTTGGTATTGGGTGCTGTAAGTGCTTCCGGCACTGATTTTGATGGCTTCGACCCAAGTGATGTCACCATACAGATTTCCGATAATGACAATCCTACAGCAAGAGTTACCTTTGCTCTTAGAACGGGCTCACAGGCATTCACCGCCGAAAATGGCTTACGCACTACCTACCAAATTCAACTCGCATCACAACCATTAACTGGAAATTCTGTTTCAGTGACAGTCGCAACATCTGATAGCACTGAGGGAAGTATTTTGATATCCACCTCTCCCGATGTTTTAGCTAATTCGAATGTTTATACCTTTACAAGTGCAAACTGGAATAGTCCAGTCGATGTCGTGATTGTTGGCCAATCGGATGCCGATACTTCCAATACCGCCTACAACATCACGGTGGGTTCAGGATCTGAGACGGGAAGTACTGCCTCCTGGTATACGGGATTTACTGGGGCAACAGGAACTACAGCAGCTCTTATCAATTATGATGTTGGATCCAATCCCATTACGGTTGCGACGCCTGCAAGTATGACAATGGCGGAAAACGCGGCCGCCTTCAATGTTTTTGTGTTTTTATCTCAGGCACCTACGAGCAATGTCACAATCCCGGTGAGCCGAAGTACAAGCTTTCCCTGCAGGCTTATGACTAGCCCATCAAACGTAGATCAGTTCAGTATCAGTACGACTTTGATTACGATTACACCGGCTAACTGGAACCAATCTGGTACACACAATCGAATTACCGTCACACCAAATAACGACCCAGTAAACGATGGGAATATTTCCTGTCCGATCCAAATTGGTTGGGATGGAGCCTCAACCTACACAGCTTCAGCGGATGCATTTTTCAATGGCTTTGATCCAACAGATCCAGTCTTAACCTTAAATGACAATGATACAGCTGGTGTGGTCAGTTCCAACCTGACGCCAAGCCCGCTTGTTACCTCTGAATCAGGAGCGAGTGCGAGCTTCGGATTAAATTTAGCATCCCAACCGACAGCAAACGTGACAGTATCTCTAACTTCCAATCCTAGTAGCATCGTAAATTTTTCTTCTACAAGTTTGACTTTCACTCCTGCAAATTATACGACAGTACAAACTGTAACCATTACGGGACAAAATATCGGGACATCTGGTGACCAATCCTATACAATTTCTCCAAGCACAACGACAGCAGAAGTAAGTACGGGTGGAACAGGTGCTAGGATCTATGATGGCACTCTCACCATCGCCTCACTTTCTGCTACCAATCGAGAATTATTGTATGATATCATCCCCTGCACAACGGCAGTTGCTATGTCGGCATGCGGAACGAGCGCAAATGCAAGTGGTGGACTTGTGAGTTCACCCAGTCTCGTTACAACAGAAGCTGGAGGTGCAGCAAGATTTCAGATACGATTACGAGCAAGGCCAAGCTCCACTGTCAGCTTTACGATCAGCAGTTCCAATACAAATGAAGGCAGTATCTCACCTACTAGTATTAGTTTTACGACAGCCAATTGGAATACCTACCAAGAGGTGATCATAACAGGTGTGGATGATTCGGTTGTAGATGGAACGATTGCCTACCAAATTAACTTTTCTACCTTAAGTGGTGGTGGTACTGGATTTAACGGTAGTTCTTTACCTTCTGTTTCTATTAGCAATACAGATAATGACACTGCTTCCGTGATCGTAAGTCCAACCGCAGGTTTGGTCACAACCGAAGCAGGTGGAACAGCACAATTTACGATTCAATTGAGTAGCCAACCTACAGCATCGGTCACAATCCCCCTGACTTCCTCAAACTTGACAGAAGGAACCGTTTCGCCTAGTACACTTGTCTTTGATGGAAACTGTCCAGGGGCAAATTGTTGGAGTACAGCACAGACTGTCACGATCACTGGAGTTGATGATGCTGTGCCTCTGAGTGGCAATGCGAATTACCAAATCATCACAGGGGACATTGTGTCGACAGATCCAAACTATGGTGCGATCACTGGAACATCAATCCCTGATGTGTCCGTGACGAACCAAGAGTAGGTCAATAACTTCCTCCAGACCCACCCCCGCCGGAACTTCCTCCTCCAAAACTGCCTCCAGAGGAGCCGCCACCCCCACCCCCACCAGAACCACTTCCTGAACCACTCTTTCGGATCTTTGGAATGGTTAAGGTCTCTACTTTTTCAAAGCCACAGTGTTTGCATTGTCTCTCAACCTGGACCTTTCCTGAGGATGATGTCGTGGCCTTGCTGAGTATTTTACTTTTTTTGTGAAGAAAGGTTTCAAACTTACACTCTGGGCAGACCTTTATTTTGGGAAAGGATATCCCTTTCTGTATATAGGAAGGGTCAATATTGCGAAACTTTAATACTTGAATCGAGTTGCAGTTGTTACACGCCCAAACATCGTAATCAATCGAATCAATTTCTTCTTCAGCAATTTGACCACTTGAAAGATATTCATTGTCAGATATTTCATTTAGTAGAGACATTGTTGAGCCACATTTTTTGCAATCTCTTGGCGTCTTTCGTATCTCTTTCAATTGAATGGCCAGTCTACGGAGACGGATTGGGTTGATAATCGTGTGGAGGATCACATAAAGAAAAACCGAGACAACAATGCATGGGAAGATAGAGGATTCACCGAAAAAATAATGTATGGTGAAAAGAAGTAAAAAAACTGGAAAAGCACCCAGTAAAAGATACAACAACGGGTTTACTTTTAGAATAAAATAGTATTTTGCATTTGGGAAAGGCAATCGTTCGAAAACCTTTTGGATGAAAAATACAATAGCCGCTAAGAAGACATACCATTTTAGAAAGTTATATTTCCATTGGATCTCGTTTGCTTTTCTTTGTTCTTCCTGAAACTGGTATCTTTCTTCCGAAAGGCGGATCTCATCGTCAGTTAAAAAATAAGCGGGGATATCTTGGGTGTTTTGGAGAATCTTTTCCAATATTTCCTTTTCTTTGTCGGAAAGGGATGTATAGGATTTGTTTCCAAAGTCATAATAGTCTGATCTCTGGTAGGTGGGATCGGATTCGTAGTCAATGTCTGGTGTCTCGGAGCTGAGGAGTTTGTCCACCTCTCTCTCAGGGTGTTGGAGGGCAGATACAAGAGCAAGGGCAGTCTCTAAATGTCCCTTTGAAAACTCATCATTGCCAAAGGCAGGAAGTGAATATGTATTGATGATCCGTTTGACCTTTACATCTGGTAGATCCCCTTCTAATCCGTAGCCTGTTTCAATTTCGATCCGCCTTTGGTCGAGTACGTGTAGAACCAAAATGCCATTTTCTTTTCCCTTTTTGCCTATGCCCCAATGTTTGAACAAAGCAACAGCAAAGTCCTTTGGGACAAAGTCTCC
Organism: Leptospira ryugenii; assembly: GCF_003114855.1. Taxonomy (NCBI): domain Bacteria; kingdom Pseudomonadati; phylum Spirochaetota; class Leptospiria; order Leptospirales; family Leptospiraceae; genus Leptospira; species Leptospira ryugenii. The sequence continues at coordinate 829,564 of NZ_BFBB01000008.1, forward strand.
AATACTCTGGCAAATTACGATGGCAATTTCATTACCAGAACGGCTTTCTTCTTCTTGCAGTACCTGGTTGATTTGGTCTTTATTCTGTAAAACATTCATGGGATCAGAAACCCAGGAACGGTCTAAGGTTTGGGGGTTGGGAATTTGGGTGACAGCCTCATCTAAACTTGCAGATGTTCCTTGGGGCTCACAGGCAATCAATAGAAGCAGTCCAAGGGAAAATAGGAACAACCGGAATGACAAGGGCAAATGTCGGTATGGCAAAAATACTGTGTGACTTTTCAACATTGATTCAAAACGAGAGATCATGTTTTTAGTTCCGAGCCCGTATCATTACGATCTTTATGAAGAGTTTGTCCAGGAGAAAAAAATATACCATTTTTGGAAAATATTACTCTATGGAAGCGGATGGTTTTGTTTTCTTTTTTATATTGTCTTGGTATTCGGCTACCATGTTCGAGAGGCCAAGTTCTTCCTTCTGGATGTTTTGGGTTTGTTACTTCGTTTTTCTGGAATCGTTTTGTTTAAACAATTTGAGATTCCCAAAATTCTTTTGTATTGTCTCGACAAGGATCCTTACTTGCATCGATCTGCATGGAAAACTTTTCGAAAACATAGAGAGGAAATCCTTTTCCATTTTTTTACGCTCTGGAAAGGTAAATTTTTCCAAAGAGAATTACTGCAAATCACAGAGGAAGAATTAACAATTCGACTCACACAACTTACGCAACGACGTTACAATTGGAAGCGGATTTCCCTATTTTATTTTTCTTCCTTAAGTTTACTCATCATTTACATTCTAAAAATTTTACTGGGTTAATCGTGTTTTCTAAATTTACTTTCTAATTTCCTCTCGCTTTCCTTAACTGGGTTTATGCAAGAACAGGAAACAAAACTACACAAATCTTTGGGACCACTCCATTTATGGGGAATTGCTGTCGGACTTGTGATCTCTGGTGATTATTTCGGCTGGAATTTCGGTTGGGGCACAGCGAGCTTTTGGGAATTTGCATTAGCTGTTCTGTTAGTTGCTCTTTTTTACATCTCCTTTGCCTTAAGTTTTACGGAACTCTCGGCTTCGATTCCACATGCCGGTGGTCCTTCCGCATATGCAGAGCGGGCTTTCGGCAGACTTGGTGGGCTTGTTTCTGGATATTTTGTATTCTGTGAATTTGCGCTGGCTCCGCCTGCGATTGCCTCAGCTCTCGGAGGATACTTTCATTTTTTGTTTCCCGAGATTTCGATTCTTTCTGCTTCTTTACTCTTTTATATTCTTTTAGTTGGCATCAATCTCTTGGGAATCAAACAATCGGCATCCTTTGAATTGACAGTAACTTTCCTCGCTGTTTTTGGATTATTACTCTATTTAATTGCCTCATTTCCTTTCTTTTCCTGGAGAAATATTCCGGAATGGCAAGGTATAGGAAGTATCTCATGGAAGAGTTTGTTCTCTTCGATTCCATTTGCCATTTGGTTCTTTTTAGCTGTAGAGGGGGTTTCTATGGCAGCCGAAGAAGTGAAAAATCCTCAGAGAGACATTCCCCTGGGTTATGCGGCTGGGATTCTGACTTTGATTCTATTTGCCTTTAGTATTTTTTTTGTAACCGCCGGTGTTGTACCCACAAGTGAAATCGCAGACAGTGAATACCCTCTTTCCTATGCATTGGGAAAGTTGTATGGAAATGGATCGCTTCTTACTCGCATATTTACTTTTATTGGACTCTTTGGTTTGATTGCATCATTATTTGGAATTATCTTAGGATATTCTCGTTTGGTGTACGCTTTGTCCCTTTCTGGGTATCTACCTAGGTTTTTAGCAAAAGTTGACAAAAAACGCCAAGTCCCCTCCCTTGCAGTTCTTTCCTCTCTCGCAATTGGTGTCGTGTGTATTATCTTAGGAGATACTTCACAATTGGTCACGGCCAGTGCCTTGGGTGCTTGTGGAATGTACGTTCTGAGTATGCTTTCATTTTTTCAGTTACGGAAAAGCCAACCGATGCTCAATCGTCCTTACCAAACACCTCTTTATCCTTATTTACCAGCAATGGCACTGATCTTAGGACTATTTGCTTTTTTTGCAGTATTCGTAAGTGCAATTCCCATTGCCATGTATATGTTTTTGGGATTTTTGGTTTGCCTTGTCCTATTCTGTCTAAATGGGAGAATGCAAAAATAGATTGTTTACTATTTTCTTTTATTTAACTGCTGTAAGTCGGACTCAAGGTCCTGTAAATCTTTTTGTTCTTGGATTTTTTCAATTTCGTCCCATTGTTTGGTATCCGATACCTGTCTATCTTTGATTCTTTGGATATCGAGATCAGAGAGAAGGTGATAGCCTTGGCCATCACAGGTTTCTATGATAAGTGTCTTTCTTGTAATCGTTGTGAAGAAGGCCCCGATCGCTGTTACCAAGATATCCATGTTAGTTGAATATTGTGAAATGCGAATGGGTTTACCATCCTTTGGGATTAAACTTTTTAGATCGGGCTCTTTGAAACGAAAGGATCCAAATAACCAAAAATACTCTGGGTATTCAGAATATTTTTTACAATTTTGGGATAAGTTCGCTAATATGATGGTTTGCTCAGGATTGGGTGTCGCGAGAACAAAAGAGTTTCTGATACTCGAACTGTAAGGATTGGTATTTGAAGGTTCTGATTTTTGGAGATTTGCCAAATACTCTTCTTCCTTTTTTAGTCTTTCTTTTTCCTTTTCTTCCAAAAGTTTCTGTTTCGCAAGCTCTCTTTTGGTTATTTCTTGTTGTCTGATTTTTTGCTCTTCCTCTTCTGAAATATCTTTGTAGACAATCTTCAAAACAGATTTTTTGGGCAAAACGTACTGTTTTCCCTCAATACTTTGCACTTCGACTGTATCGATATTTTGCCCGGTTACATGGCCTTTGATGACTCTGCCTTGTTTTAAAATAACTGTCTCAACAGAGTGTAAAGGTTTAAAAACAATCAGATAAAATAATATAGTGATAAATGTTTTGTGGTACTTGGGTAACAAAGGCGAATCCAATCAAATCGTAAGATATGGAAACTAAAATTCAATATTCTTAAATTGTAAATGTCTTTCACATTCCTTCAGAAAAATACGTGAAACGTTATCTTGTGGGACAGTGTTTAAAATATCCAAAAATCCTTCTTTTGCCTCTTCAAACTCCTGCCTCCTGAAAGCCTCCAAAGCGACAGTATATTCGAACTTTTTTGCAATCAGGGCATCTCTTTTTTCATCTTCATATCCATTGAGAACTTCTACAACGTAAACAGATTCACTTTTACCTTTGATTGCGACTCGATCCAACAAACGATATTCGTAACCTAGGTTTTGGTCGGCTTCAATAAAACTATCCGCGCTAATCACAATCTCAGCACCAAACATTTTTGTAACGCCTTCAATACGGGAGGCAAGGTTTACAGCATCTGAAATGACCGTTCCTTCAAGTCTTTCATGTTCACCCAAAATACCTAAGATCAAGTTACCAGTATGAATGCCTACACCAACTTTGATAGGTTGGTAACCTGATCGGACTCGTTTTTCATTGTAGAGTCTGATTTCGCTTTGCATTTGTACGGCAGCTCGAATGGCATCATCGGGACTATAGGGAAATAAAGCCATAATAGCATCCCCAATGAACTTATCGATAAAACCTCTATTATGGCGAATGATAGGGCCGACCCTTTGTAAATAGGCATTTAAAAAGTCAAAATTTTCTTTTGGAGTCAAGGATTCGGAGAACTCTGTGAATGATCGAATGTCCGCAAACAATATCGTCATTTTCTTTTGTATTTGTTCACCTAATTTTAGTTCTCTGATGTCGGTCTTCCCCAGATATTTCATAAACTCCTTTGGAAAAAATCGACTATATGATTCGTTTAGGCTTATGAGATTTTTAGCAAGGTCTTTGTTTCTCTGGATACTTGCTTTGATTGCCACGCCAAAGGTATTGACCTGCAGACTAACAAAAATGATAACCGCAAGTGGTCCCACATAAAAGCTATGTATGATACCCTCTGCGTGTAAAGTATCATTGATCGATGCTAAAAGAAGTAAAAAAGTCCCGAATACAAGATTTTTGGACTGAGCTCTTTTATTGACGAAGCTATAAAACAAAGCATAAAAAATATATCCACCATTCAAAAGAAAGATAAAAGGATAAACAGAGGCTGTTTCGGTAAAGTAAACGGATGGAAGAAGTAAAATGAGAGTTAATCCACCGGACAAAAGAGAGAAGACACGTGTAATCCTTCTTTTGAAGTCTTCGGGAAAGAGCATGTGGAAGTATAGAGTAAGTATAGGTGCTGTCCAAAACCAGGATAGATATTCTAATCTTAAAACTATAGAGTAGGGCAAGGAGATATAATCTAAAATGATCCTTTCCCCAGTAGTGATATTTCGTAAGAAGATAATGCCAGCGAATGCAAAGATGCCGACAGCATGCATGGATTTGTCTTCAAAGAAATATAAAAGCAAAAAGATAATTGCGACAAATCCAAGGATTGCTGCTACTATACTCTGGTTCATTTTATTCCAAACCAATCTTTGGTTTGCTAGTTGGTAATTGGAAAGGATGATATCATTCCATGCACCGCCTTTCCTATGTGCAAAATTAGCGACTACTAAATCTAAAATGAGTTCTTTTTGTCCTGGTTGTAAAGGAATGATGACGAGGGACGATTTAACTCCAGGAATGTAATCATTTTCATTTTTTCCAACCTGTCCTGCTCCTCCCAAATATTTACCATCAACGAAAATTGCATGGCTCGTATCTTGTTCACCAGTTAAAAGTGCAAGGCTACTAGCCTCCTCACGGATTGGTAAGAGTAGTTTTAATCTATGTGTTCCAAGACCAAAACCATTTAACTTTTGTTTGTTGGGGAGATCAAACTGATTCCAATGAGAAGGGAGAGTGATAAAAAATGGCCTAGTCTCCTCATTGATTTCTTTAGGGAGTAAATATGGATAAAATTTCCATTCTCCTTCTAAGCTCAGTAAGGAGCTGTCTGGGTTCCAATTTCGTAAATCTAGATGCCCACCGACGGCCTTTACGGTTTCAGGCCTCATACCTCCCTTGCAGGAGAAGAAGGCCATCGCCAAAATCGCAAAGAGATAGAAAGAAGTGCCTATTTTTTGGTTCATTTTCCGTTCATTGTGTGAGTGTAGGCAATCGTTCAGGAAAATCAATATAGTCTTGGAATTTGGTAAATTCTACGCTGTCACGTTTGTAACCCAGAAGCTCCTCCAAAGTTTGGTAACGATTCATACCCAAGCTGATTTCTATGTCTTTTCCATTGAATTGTAAAGGGTGCTCATATCCGCAGGAATGAGCTAGAGACAATAGTTCCTTACGAAAGCCTTGGATGTATTTGGCTGCTCGTTTTCCTTTCAATACAGGATCTACTCCTCTTTGTAACCACCAGTTCTGTGTAGCAACGCCTGCTGGGCAATGGTCGGTATGGCATTTTTGAGCCTGAATACAGCCTATTGAAAGCATTGCTTCTCGTGCAATGTGTATCAAGTCACATCCCATTGCGATGGCAACCACAGCTCGATCTGGAAAACCAAGTTTTCCTGATCCTATCCAAACGATTTGTTTGGATATGCCTTCTCTTTGGAACAAAGTGTACACCCTTTGGAAGCCAATCTTAAACGGTAACGATACATGGTCGGCATATGTGAGAGGTGCCGCCCCTGTGCCTCCTTCTCCGCCATCGATGGTGATGAAATCGGGTCCTCGGTTTTGGGATTTTATCTCTTTTGCCAATTCCTCCCAAAATTCAATCTCGCCAACGGCACTTTTGATACCGACTGGAATACCAGTTGCCTCTGCTATGCGTTCAATAAAGTCTATGAGCTCCTTTACTGTGTCAAATTCAGAGTGTGCGTTAGGTGAGATACAATCTTTTCCAACAGGAACATGGCGAATGTTAGCAATCTCAGCGTTTACTTTTTTTGCAGGTAAAATACCACCTTTACCGGGTTTTGCGCCTTGGGAAAGTTTGATTTCTATGAGTCGAATTTTAGGATTTTTTCGGACTTTTTCTGCAACTTTATGTATATCAAATTTCCCATGTTCATCTCTTGCACCAAAATATCCTGTGCCAATTTGCCACATGAGGTCCGCACCTTCGTTGTGATACGGAGAAAGACCACCTTCACCTGTGTTGTGATAGGCGCCAGAATCCCTTGCCCCTTTATTTAATGCAAGGACTGCATTTTTTCCCAAAGAGCCAAAGGACATGGCAGATATGTTGATGATGGAATACGGCCGGTAGGGAAATTTTCGATTTCTCCAAGCTCCAATCACTTTCAAACTAGGAATGCAACTTGGATCCTTCGCATGGATGTATGCCTTTGCTTCAGGAAAAGGAAAGGCTCTATGTTTGATGATCGGATAACCAGGCTCATACTGGATTTCAGTCGTTCCAAATCCAAAGTTATTGTTTTGTCCTTTGGCGGTGGCATAAATCCAGCTCCGTTCGGTTCGGTCAAAGGGCCTTTCCTCTTTGTCGTTTGCAACCCAATACTGACGTAGCTCTGGCCCTATCATTTCTAGAAAGTAACGAAGGTGACCAACGATCGGAAAATTGCGTTGGATCGTATGTTTCTTCTGCGTGATGTCCCGCAAAAAAATAAAGACAAAGGTGAAGAGAACGGCAGAAAAAAAGCTCTGCCAAGGATGAGTTTGGATCCAAAGTAAAAATTGTTCCATAATGCTTGCCCAAAAGACTAAAAAGGAATTCGAAAAATTCAAGCCAAGAATGAAAAAAATCGACGGGAATCTACAATTTTCCAAATCCTGAACCCGATCCTTGGAGGAGACATTCGTACATCCTCGAAAGAAGGAAAGGTGAACATCTGTTCTTTTGTCTTACGCAATTCTCTGCATATTAGAGCCAAGTAGGGATCGTTTTACCTTCCTTTGCAAAACAATCCCTTTACGAGAGGTAAAGTATGAAAAATCTATCTTATATTATTCTGGATGGCTATCTAACCCAGGACCCTGAGTTAAAAACCACTTCCCAAGGAAAATCCGTTACCAACTTTTCCGTTGCTGTAAACCATAACAGTGGTTATGGAGAGGATAAGGATGCAGATGAAGTGTCTTACTTTGAAGTCGAGGCATGGGAAAAAATGGGAGAAAATTGTGCTGAATTTTTGAAAAAGGGAAGTAAGGTAACTGTGATGGGCAACCTCAAACAAAATCGCTGGAAATCAAGTGAGGGAGAGACAAGGTCAAAAGTAAAGGTGATCGCGACTACCGTTCGTTTTGATAACTTCAAGAAAAAAGAAAGCAAGGCTGCATAGAGAGCCTCGGAGAGCTTTAGAGTCCTTTTAAGGCAGGAGAATCGTTCTCTTTCTTTTTTTGGGAAGGATTTTCCTTTCTTCATGCCGACTGTTAGGTGTGCTATGGATAAAGGGCTCTGGCTCTTCTCTATTTTCTTCTGTTAACTTTGGCAGTTCGATTTCGGATTCCTTTTCGTCGATGGATTTTCCATCTTTCAGAATGCCCCCGATCCGAAAATAGGTAGGCTGGCTGTATAACTTCCATTCTTGGTAGAGTACCACATTCCCATTGCCTATCAATGTTGGTTGTTGGATGAGGACTGTTTCTCCTGGTTTCCCTTGGGGAACGGATTTACGATTCCAAGTTTGGATGCTGTCTTGGACATTGGTTTCGTTGCTCAGTCGTCTGAACTTGTCACAGGAGCTTTCTCCCTCAGCACAGGCTACATCAATTTTGGGATCAACATAAATTGCTTCCAATTGAAACGAAATGGTATCCCCAACTTTTAGTACGTTGTTTTTCGGAAGTTCAATTGTTTGTCGGATGAATTCAAGGGCTGAGATGTTTTCTGTGGCAAGGTCTTCTTTAGCGAGGACTTGGCCTCGTTGGTTTCTTACGATAATTTTGGCTGATCGGAGACGACGGGACGCAATCATATTTAGAAGATCAATTTGTTCGGAACGATAGTTCACTAAAATTTCGACGCTTGTTTGGTTGTTATCACCTAATTCTAGTTGAATGGCAGATTCATCGCCTGATTTGACTTTTGTTGATGATGGAAGATTGAGTAGGCTTACTGAAAAAAAATGTATCTCATCCATGTGAATGGATTCATACTTTGGGTAGGTATATGATACAGATTTACAGACATTGAGATAGAAAATCAGCGAGAGCAAAACAAGAGAAAGGAAGTATCGATTCATCTGCATCAATTCTATCTCAAAAATTCTTTGTATCAGAATGGAGTTGTTGAGAGATAAGGAAGCGGCCCTTCTGTCTCACGGATTTCAAGAAATTCTGAACCTACTTTTTTGAAGATCTTTCCTGGCTTTTCTTGGAAGGCATAAAAAGTGACAGATGTATGTTTTCCTATGGCATCAACTTGGACTTCTTTTCCAAATCTAGAGTAGGTCAACCGAACTGTTTCCTCACCCTCTTTAAATTCTTTTACAAGTGTACCATCAAATTGGTATTCGGACATAGCGATGGGATTGGAATCGGTCCAGAATTCTACTAAATTGAAAAGGATCAAATCAAGTAAAGTCGCACCCCAATAGGCAAAAGAAAAAGGTATGAACATCAATATTGTTCGGAAGAGTTTTGCAATTTTGCCGGAACCGATATTGATTCCTGCATTGATTCCATAAATCGTTTTTGTAAGACCAAATTTACCGAAACAATTTGCAAAGGAACCAAATGAAAGGAGTAAGAGAAGAGAGAAGGAAAGGAATCGTTTCATTGTAACCTCAAAATTGTAGTTTCGCATATCTTCCCTGAAGAGAAGTCTAGGATCAAGCCGAAATGATTGACGTAGGATAAAATTCTCTGCTAAGGTACTTTAGGGTTCGCCATTGGTCTTTTCAAGTTTAGAATACTATTTGTTTTTTTGCTTCGTATTCTTCGTTGTTTGGTTTTTATTCCCTAGCCTTTCTCTCAGCGAATCCAAAGAGAAACGGATCCTGCATATCTTTCTCTTGGTCGTAAGTTATTTTTTCTATATGTCTTGGGATTACCGTTTTGGTGCTCTCATTTTACTTTCGACCATCATTGATTATTATGTAGGTTGGCTTCTGACCAGATCTCAAAATCGAACATGGCGCTTATTTCTTTTAAACTTTAGCTTAATCACCAATCTGGTGTTTATCCTTGGTTTTTTCAAATATTACAACTTTCTGGCAAGCACCACAAATTCCTTTTCTCTCTGGGCTTTGGACCAGTCGTTTTTACCTGTCCTTGACATCATCTTACCTGCTGGGATTTCCTTTTTTACCTTTCAATCTCTAAGTTATACGATTGATGTCTACAAAGGAGAGATCCCCGCCGAAAGAGATTTCATTCGATTTGCCTTATTTGTAAGTTTCTTTCCTCAACTAGTTGCGGGCCCAATTGTTACAGCAAAGACATTTATCCCTCAATTGCATGAACCCAAACGTTTTGAAGACATTCCCTTTCGAGTTGCTGTACGTTATTTTATGTTAGGTTACTTTAAAAAAGCAGTTTTATCTGATCAAATTGCGCCGACCATCGACATGATTTTTACTGATCCTACCGTATTACACACCGGTACTCTTTGGATAGGCGCAGTCTTAGGTGGAACACAGGTATATTTGGATTTTAGTGGATACTCTGACATGGCCATTGGTAGTGCCCTTCTTTTGGGATACAAATTGCCAACTAACTTCAATTTACCCTTCAAAGCATCTTCTGTTTCGGAGTTTTGGCGTCGTTGGCATATGACCTTAAATTTTTGGTTGAGAGATTACATTTATTTTTCTTTGGGTGGCTCTCGTGTCTCATCCCTTAGGAGGAAGTTTAATATATGGTTCACGATGTTTGTGAGCGGGGTATGGCATGGGGCTAATTGGACTTATGTGTTTTGGGGCTCTTTGAATGGATTTTTTTATATGGTGGAAGAGTTTTATCGGGAGCGTTGGGGAAAGCCCAAAGGAGAAACAAATCCCTTTCCAAAATTGCAATTTATGGTTTGGTTTTTGAAAATGTCTCTCACCAATCTTCTCTTTTTTCTTGGAGCTGTTTTCTTTCGCTCGGCAAATTTTACGGCCGCTCTCCAACACCTCAAAGGAATGTTTCTCTGGCAAACCGGAGTCTTTCGGACATATATTTGGAAGGAATTCCTTTGGGTTTCCTGCTTTTTGATATTAGGGCATTGTCTTGGTCATTACCTTTGGGAGGAGGGCAAGGAGAAACAAATCCCTGCAAGTTTAGAACTGGCTATATACCCGATTGTCGTTTTAATCCTTGCTCTCTTTACACCTGAAAACTCAGTTCCGTTCATTTACTTCCAGTTTTAATCGTTCTTTTTTCGTTTTCATAAAATCGAGACTTGTGCAAAATGTTACCATGGAGAGTGAGCGAAGACTTCCCCGAATATCACCAAGAGAGTTCCGTGACTTCGAGATCCATTTAGATGTAGATGGCATCACGATCATAGGTACTCTTGGAAATATCTCCGAAGAAGGTCTTTGTTTTTTAGGGGAAGATGATTTCCTTTCTGATGAAGTACAAAACTCTGTGATAGGAACTATTCTTTGGGCAGGTGGCACCAAACGTATATTCTTTGAAGGAAAGATCATGTGGGTGCAAACTTCCAAAATTAGGGGCAAGGAATACCAATTAGCTGGCGTCCAATTCAACGAGAAACTCAACCTCACCGATTCACTTCTTGCAAGAAGTCTTCAAATATAGATCAAATTCAATAATTAGGTATTATCATTATGATAAAAAACATTCTTTTGTTAGGTGGAACCGGGCTTGTTGGTTCTGAAGTGCTCAAACAATTGGCCGCTGAAAAAAATTTTGAGAGAGTTTTTGTTTGGCTTAGGTCTGCTTTGGAAACTCCAGTTGATTCTAGAATTCAGTTGCAAACCGTGACTTGGGAAGATTTTCAAGCTGGTAAGGTTTTGTTTCCTAAAGTAGATGCAGTCATCTGCTGCCTAGGCACAACAATCAAAAAAGCTGGTAGCCAAGATAAATTCAAGGAAGTGGATTTTGAGTACCCTTTACTGGCTGCCAAACTGGCCAAACAAAATGGCGCCCAGAGTTTTTTGGTCGTTACGGCACTCGGCTCTGATGCCAATTCAGCTATTTTTTATAACCGGGTTAAAGGAGAATTGGAAGGAGAACTCAAACAAATTGGATTTCCTTTGTTGGGGATCTTCCGACCTTCCTTGTTACTAGGCGATCGAAAGGAATTTCGTTTTGGCGAAAAGGTCGGTGAGTATCTATCACAGATCTTGCCTTTTTCTTGGCTCGGTCTAGGAAAGTATGCTCCTGTTCAGGCAAAGACAGTCGCAAAGGCTATGCTCAAAACCCTCTTCCAGCAAGTGCCTTCGGCTCTGCCAAAAACATTAGTCTTAGAAAATGAGGACATCCACAAAATTGGCTCTTGAGCATACAGTCTGATCGGTTTTTTACTCATTGGAAGAGAGTAGCCCTTTCAGATTCCCTTCCTTGACAATTCTATTGACACTTCGCCTCAAATCAAAAGTCTAGCGAAGTAAGGTAGAAATATGTCCTCACAACAAAATTTTATTTTCACTTCTGAATCCGTTTCTGAAGGACACCCAGACAAAGTTTGTGACCAGGTCTCAGACGCCATCCTAGATGCATTCTTAGCACAAGACCCAAAATCGCGTGTCGCATGCGAAACTTTGGTAACCACCAATTTAGTGGTCATTGCTGGTGAAATTACGAGCAAAGGAAAAGTCGACACTTCTGAAGTCGCTCGGGAAGTCATCCGCAAGATCGGATACAATGACATCAATATGTACTTTGATGCTGACTATGCTGTGGTATCTTCCCATGTCCATGCGCAATCACCTGACATTGCGCAAGGTGTGAATGAAGGTGAAGGTCTTTTTAAAGAACAAGGCGCAGGAGACCAAGGATTGATGTTTGGTTTTGCGATCAATGATACTCCAGAATTAATGCCGGCTCCTATCTATTACTCTCACAAATTGTTGGAACTTCTTTCCGAACTCAGACATTCGGGCAAACTGGCTTGGCTAAGACCAGATTCAAAATCTCAGGTAACCTTTCTGTATGAAAATGGGAAACCTACAAAAGTGGACACAGTAGTTATTTCAACCCAACATAGCCCAGGCGTGAGCCATAAAGACATTGAACAGGCAGTGATTGAAGAATGCGTTAAAAAGGTCATCCCTCCTCAGTTTTTACAAAACCCGCGCTATTTCATCAACCCAACTGGCAAATTTGAAATCGGTGGGCCACATGGTGATACTGGACTCACAGGAAGAAAGATCATTGTTGATACCTACGGTGGAATGGGACGCCATGGTGGTGGTGCCTTCTCTGGTAAAGATCCATCCAAAGTGGATAGATCAGCAGCCTATATCGGACGTTATATTGCTAAAAACGTTGTGGCAGCTGGCCTTGCTCATAAGTGTGAAGTCCAACTTGCCTACGCGATTGGTGTCGCAGAACCAGTGTCGGTGTTAGTTGATACTTTTGGTACCAATACAATTCCAGAGGCTGAAATCGAAAAACGAGTCAAAGCGAACTTCAAGCTGACTCCGAAAGGAATTGTTGAATCATTAGATTTGTTGGGTAAAGGCAGAAGATACCAAGACACTGCTGCGTATGGACATTTCGGAAGAACTGGTTCTACCTTTACTTGGGAAAAGACCGATAAAGCGGAAGCACTCAAAAAAGGATAACAATGGGAGCACCTAGCCAATCCACTGCAGACAAAAAAGCAACCAGAGATGCCTATGGCGAAGCTCTGGTTGAGTTAGGAGCCAAGCGAACCGATATAGTCGTGTTAGATGCAGATCTATCTGGCTCAACAAAAACGGCGGACTTTAAAAAAAAGTTTCCTGATCGATTTTTTAATGTAGGGGTCGCAGAACAAAATTTAGTTGGTCATGCGGCAGGATTAGCTCTTTCTGGTTTTGTTCCATTTGCCTCCTCGTTTGCTATGTTCCTCTCTGGCAGAGCTTGGGAAGTGGTGCGAAACAGCGTCGTATACCCAAACTTAAATGTCAAACTTGTAGCATCGCATGGTGGTATTACTGTGGGAGAGGATGGTGCATCCCACCAGTGTATTGAAGATTTTGCGATTATGCGTGTGATTCCCGAGATGACTGTGATCTGCCCTGCTGATTTCAATGAAACAAAACAAGTCATACATGCTATCGCAGATTATAAAGGGCCTGTCTACGTGCGAGTAGGCCGACCGGCCATCCCACTCATTGAACGAGACAATTACCAATTCAAAATCGGTAAAGCTGAGGTTTTATCTGAAGGAAAGGATGTTTGTATCATCGCATGTGGAGTTATGGTATCGGAAGCGATGCTTGCAGTTCAATCCTTACAAGAAAAGGGAATTGCGGCAACCTTATTGAACATGGCTACCATCAAACCTCTTGATAAAGAAGCAATTTTAAAGTATGCTAAAGAATGTGGTGCTGTTGTTACCTGTGAAGAACACAACGTACTTGGAGGATTGGGTTCGGCTGTCTCTGAATTGTTATCAGAAGAGTATCCTGTCCCCGTCATCAAAGTTGGTATGAAAGACAGCTTCGGAAAATCAGGCACTTGGAGTGGTTTACTCGACTATTTTGGCCTCCGAGCAAAAAATATCGTTGAACACGCGGAAGTTGCCATCGCCAAAAAAAGAAAATAATTTCTGAGAGGAAAGGGGCTATGCTTGCGACGAATTCGAGTCAGCCCGGAGTACTAGAAGAAACAGAAGTTTTCGTAAAGCCCACTTTTAGTGGCCCTTGGAAAGTTGTCTTATGGGATGATGACCACCACACTTATGATTATGTGATCGAGATGCTCATGGACGTTTGCCAAATGAGCATCGAAAAAGCCTTTCAACATGCAATAGAAGTAGATACACTCAAACGAACCATTGTCTTCACTGGAGAATTGGAACATGCTGAGTTTATACATGAGCGCATCATTTCGTATGGCCCTGACCCTCGGATGACAAGCTCAAAAGGTTCTATGACAGCGACCTTGGAAAATTGATCACTCCTTTCTTTCCAATTCTGTGGAACGTGTAGGTACATAAATAGAAGAGACAGTTTCTGATGTATCTGTCTTTACATTAGAAATTGGATTATAAGTATCTAGCATATATTCACCATCCACAATAAAACGGTAATGGTATTCTTGGTTGGGAAGAAGTTTTTTCTCCAATGAAAAAATACCATTTCTATCTTTTTTAAGAAAATCATTTTCCGGGTTCCAATCATTAAAGTCACCGACCAAACTGACTACCTCAGCATCCGGTTTGTAAATTTGAAACTTAACGGTGCGAAAGTCATATTCTTCTGACGCCGAATCTTCTAAAACCAGAGAATGGATTTGTCTATTTGTATCTTTACGATTTAGAACATAACGAGAGATAAACGATCCGGAGCCATCTTCTACTTTATCTAAATTTTCAGGATCAAAAGTCAGTATCCCGCCTACACGAAATTTATATTCATAAATGGGATCGTCTTCATATTGAGCTGTTATCATCTCTGGCTCTAAGACATAGTAGTAGATACCAAATTGATTTCGTTTCATTGGCAAACATGTCCAGTTGCTAAAATTTCCACACAACTCAACGGAATCATCTCGAAGACCGTTGTAAGTAAAAAGTATGCCACGCTTTAACAATCGATTTGTTTTCAAATAAGATTCTACATCTAGATACCGAATGTACCTTGGGCTAATATTTTTTTTCAGACTTTCTAATTGCCAAAGGTAATATACGGTGTCTTGGTTCTCCTCTTCTTCTTGCATTTCCAATTGGTCAGAGGAGAAACCTCCAACCCAATCAAGTGTCTCCTGCCCGAGAAGACTCATGGATATGAAAAGGACCAATATAATGGGGAAAATCAATTTGGATCGGAACTTCATTTTCTTTCTTTTATAAGTTTCGGCAGTTCACAAAAATCTCTCTGCACGGAAATTCTTTTGAAAATCGATCTGACATAATAAAAAAAATATCTTACAATTTTAACAAAGGCCGATATATATGTAGGAAACGCATACGTTCATGGCCGAACCAAATGATAATTTCAGTCCAGAAGAAGTAGCCCAGATCGAAGGTCTACTTTCGGCTTTGAATAAAAATCCGCAAAGCTCCGAAGAACTCAACCCGATGGCAAAGGTTCTGCGAGAGAAATTGGGCTATGCCGAACCTATCCAAGTCCCTGAAGAAGGTGTTGAGTATGCCGAAGACGGCGATTCGGATGCCTTTTCTGACCAAGCAGGGGATGATGATCCCTTTGCAGGCCTGGAAGCAGAAGATTCTGGACCACCACCTTTTCGCAATTTAGAAGCAGAAGACGATGACATCGATTTAGATGAACTTTTAGGCGAGGATAGCCCCAAACCTAAGACAAGCCCGCGCCAAGCAGAAGAAGAGGATTCCTTTGACTCCCCTCCCGTATCGGAGGATCCGGACTTAGCTGATTTTGGCCTGCCGGATGAACCATCTTCGGACCCAAATCTTGCCCAAACTCCTTCCGATGATCCCTTTGCCGATTTAGGTGCCCCTACACCTAGTGGAGAGGAATCTTCGGATTCGGATCCATTCGCAGACTTTTCAAGCGAACCACCTGCCGCAAGCGAGGATTCGGACCCATTTTCAGACTTTGATAGCCCCGCGCCCGTACCATCGGATGATCCCTTCGCCGACTCAGGCCTTGGGGCGAGTGCCGATGCGGGAGATCCTTTTGCGGGCCTTGGCGAAGACGTAGAACCTAGTGAGCCGAGCCCAAGCTTTGGAGATGATCCTTTTGCTAGTTTGGGAGAGGCAACCTCAGGGTCAGGAAGTACCTCAGGGGATGATCCGTTCGCAGATTTTGGTGCTGAGCCCACAGAGACACTTGGACAAGATCCATTTGCCGATTTAGATAGCCCTCCAAGCTCAGGCGGAGAAACAGATCCTTTCGGTGACATGGGTGCCCCATCTGCCGATCCGTTTGGCGATGATCCATTTGCTTCCATGGAAGCACCTGAGGTCACACCAAGCACTAGTTCTGCGTTCGATAGCGAGTCATCCTTCGATGACTTGTCTTCTGGATTTGATGAACCTAGCGCCCCTAGCAGCTCTTCTTCCGACGAAGGTGGTTTTGAAGATCCGTTCGGTGATTTAGGCGTCGGGATGGAGCCTCCAAGTCTAGATGATGACCTCGGGTCTGGTGGCGGTTTTGATGACCTTGCTCCTTCTTTGGATGACATACCCGTATCCTCCATGGAGACAGCGGATGATTTTAACGTCAGTTCTGGAGGGATAGAGGATGATTTGGACTCTCTTGGAAAAGAGGATGAGCCAACTGAAGATTTAGACGCAAGCCTCTCCGATGAAGACTTGGCGATTATCCAAAGAGAATTGGTAAAATACCCACCAAAACTCCGAAGGACAATCACTGATACAATCGTAAACAATCGAGTTCCGGTCAAAAACCAAAAAGAAATCATTGAACTCATAAAAGCTCAGCAAAAGCCAGAAGATGTAGCTCAATACTTAAGCTCACTTTTAGGAGAAAGGGTAGAGCTAACAGATACTAGTGGACGATTTGCCGCTGATGGCGTACCTATCATTGCTAGCAAGGATGCCTATACAAAAGAGGGAGCTGCCAGACGAAGAGAGCTTATTCGTAAAACTTTTTTCACAGCAGCAGCAGCCATCTTTTTGGTCGTATCTCTGGTTTCCCTCTATCGATTTGTGTACATTCCTCGTATGGCCGGCGCACAATATGAGTTAGGTCTTGAGCAACTAGAAGAATACCGAAAAGAAACAGATGTGCAGGCCAAAAAAAAGCTACTGGCAGATGCAGAATCGTACTTCAATAAAGGTGAAGATATTGAACCTTTTAGCTTAAAATATTTAAATAAATACTGTGATGCCTATACAAAAATAGGTCAGTATGATAAGGCCTTTGAGAAATGCTTTGGAAAGGTAGAGCCAGATTTTGGTTTGGAACCTGCGGACACACAGCATGTACGCTCATGGTCCAAACGGAAAGAAGTTCCTAACATCAGTCTTGCTAACAAATCAGAATGGAATGACGCGGGAGTCTCTCATGCAGGTAAATTACCTTTACCTGGTCTTGGGTTTAGTTTGGTTTCCCAAGATAAAGTCCCAAGAAAAGTAATAAAAGCTGGGGCTTATATAGCTTCTCGATTGAAATACAATATCCACGATCCTGATACATATTTAGCGCTTGGCCGATTCCACTCCTTCAATAGGAAAGATTTTATCGAGATACCACCAGGTTCGACACAAAAGGATTATAAGAACGATATCCTAGCAATCGAATATTTTAAACGAGTCTTTACTGATGCTGGTAAACCTGACAGTATCGAAGCTACCGCGGGCATAGCAAAAATTTACTATAACAAAAGGGAATTCGGGACAGCAGTTAAATATTACAATGATATCATTGAAAAGTTCCCTAAAGATCCCATCGGTCACGGTGGTATTCTATCTACTTACATTGAAATTTGGAAAGCTGAGAAAAACCCGCAGTATGTTTTGAACCATCATAGACAAGTACGCAATGCACTCGATATAGAAAGTGATCTTTCTTTGGCGGTACTCGCAAAATTGGCTTCATTTTACATTGCCTTGGACTCTGAGGATGTCAGGATTCGTTACAATATAAATCCCGAGGACCAAGTCTCGGGCATGGAAATCGATGACAATGTCGAATATTTACTTAATATTGCTTATGGTAAAGACTATGGGAACAAGTTTGCGGAAGGATATTACCAAAGGGCAATGTATTATTTTAAAATCAAAGAGGCAAGTCGCGCACTTAAACAATTAGAGTTGGCTGCTACTTATGATAATCGACATTATCTAGCTGTTCTTGCAATGGCAGAATACTATCTAAAAGTTCAAAACTATGAGCAAGCATCTGCACTTTTAAAAGAAGCGGAAAGTAGATTGGATGCACATAGACATGAGTTTGGTGAAAGAGAAGAAGACGAAACACTTTTGGAAGGTAAACCAGGCCGTATCGATTATAACTTTGGTAAAATTGCCTATTTGGAATCTGCGGGTATCAACAAATCAGATAATCTCCGAGACTTTCCAGGTAAAAAAATCTATCCTGAGAGAAGTTTGGGTAAACTCTCTGTAGAGGAAGCCGAAAGAAGAAAAGGTCTTCTGATTGCAAAAGAGAAATTTGAATCGGCACTCTCACCAGATAAAGGCTTGCAGAAGGATGAACAATTGCTTAGAGAGGTGCACTTCTTTTTAGGCTGGATTGAGTACAACCAAAATGAATTTGCGCAAGCCCTGGATCATTGGTCCCAACTCCCAGAAGAAGATATCTACAACAATCCGACAGTACTTCTAGGAAAAGGAAACTCATTCTATTACACAAGGCAGTACAACGCTGCTCTAGGAAATTATTTAAAGTTAACCGATGATTATGAAGCAAAAGAAAAGGCTATTGGTCGTCTAGAGCCTGAAAATTCGGAACACCAAGAAATCTACCAAACTCTTACTGCACTTTATAACAATATAGGCGCGGTCTACGAAAAGAAACAAGATACTATCAATGCCCTAAAATACTATTGGAAATCTATGGAAACTGCAAGAAGGATTGGCATTGTTAGCGAAATCGCAACGTCTAACAAAGATTTGGTCTTTGCTCGTGCTCGTTTGGAAAGAGAACCACTACTAGAAGACTGGCTACCGCCTACTTTGGATCGACTGAAAGACTTACAATAGTAGGTTTATTTATTTCGATTTTTAAATCTTTCGATTAAACCTAAAATGATAAAGTAGAAAGTTTCCCATATCCTACGAATGCGATAGGGACGAGAGATAATTCTCCATAACCAAGCAAGTCCTCTCGCCTTAAAATATTCGGGTGCTTTTTTATCGGCACCAGATAGCATATCTAAGGCGCCACCTACACCAACCACAAGAGCCTTACCAAAAAACCCAGTATTGTTTTCTATCCAAATCTCTTGGGCAGGAAAGTCCATTGCTAGAAAGATAATGTCGGGGCTAGTTTTACGTATGGCTTCTTTTACACGCATCTCTCTCTGTCGGTCTAAGTGGCCCGCTTGGCGACCTACAATGCGTACTTTGGGAAAATGACGAGTCAGATTGAAATAGACCTTTTCAATGATGTCATCTTTGGAGCCGAAGATAAAGATTGTGAACTCCTTCAACTCTGCTAATCGGATCAAATCCATCATCACGGCTATAGGAGGAATTCTGTCTTTGAGTCTGCCCCCACTCATCCAATTGATGCCAGCCCCTTCTACTAAAATGGTGCCTGCTTTTTGGGTGATGCGATGGAGAGGTTTTCCAGGCCTCATTCTCATCAATTTGATAGGATCTAGGAAGAGAACATAGTGCATCGCTTCCTTCTTTTCCAAAATGCGAAATAACTTAGCTATGGACTCATCAATAGTGACATTGTCCACAGGAACACCAAGGATACTTAAAGTAGTTAACTTTTGGACGTCTATGTTCTGGTATTCTAGGAGGATATCTCTCTCTTCTTTAGAAGAATTGTGAACGATTTCACTGGGTTGCTTCATCTGTTTCGTGATTCCTAATGTATCCTATGCAAAAGTCTTCCCATTACGACTTCTCCTGTCGCCTCTAAATTTTCCTAGAGACATATTTTTTCACTTGGATTTTTAAATGTGGTAGGGAGCATCAAATGAAAATGTATCTCAAATTGCCACTATTCTTGAGTTTCTTCTTTTGTTTCGTACATGCAAGTTATGCGGAAGCCATAGATATCTTCGGAACCCTTAAAAATGGAACTACGAATTCACTAGGAAATGCAGACTCAATTAAATTGATCGCTCTCCAAGGCGCGATGCTTCCGATTGCAGATCTTGGACCTCAGAAAGGAAGTTTTCGATTCTCTGGTGTAGATGTTCCCGAGGGAGCTCCCCTCTTAGTGCAGGTAACGTATAAGGGAGTCAACTATAACAAAATGATCCCCCCTACACCTGCCTTTCGGTCGCAAAACCAAGAGGTGGTTGTGTATGAAACCACTGAATCCAAGGAAAAGGTTAGCATTAAAAGTTTAATGCAAGTTATTCGTGAAAAGAAAGGAATCAGGATTTTCAAACTTTTTTTGATCGATAACCAATCCAATCCCAAACGATCTTATTACTCAAAAGAAAATCCAATTGAGTTCTTTGTGCCCAAACAAAGTACAGAAAGCTATGCACAAGTCCAACAGCCTGGTTCCCGGATGGCCATTCCATTGAACATGCCAGAGGGAAAAAATGGAGGAAAATTGTTCGATAGAGCAGCATTGCCTGGGATATCTGAATTACAAGTTTCGTACTTTTTTCCTGGCGAACAAGATGTACTCGAAGAAAAATTATTGGCGGAAGGCCAAGGTGGATCATATCCTATCTTTTTAAAACCAGCAGACATGCAAATGGAAGTGGTAGATGGTGGCACATTGGTAAAGTTAGATAAAGAAATTCCTGCAGGATTGTCAGCAGTCGCAATCACAGCAAATTCAGACACAAACACCTTTCATTTTCGATTAAAGGGTGGTAAGCCCGTACCAACTGCACTAAATGGCAATCCAGAAATCCAAAATGGTACTATCTTAACAACTTGGGATACCTCTTTATTCGCTGTGATAGGTTTTATAGCTCTACTCTTCACTCTTTCATTTTTGTTTGTCTATAGAAAATAACTACAGGAAAGCCCATGAATGCCATTAAAGATAATAAAAAAACTCTACTAAGATATGTAGGTTTAGAGGAACTTGCTTCCCACGGCCCGCGAGGGATTCTTGCCTTTTGGACCATTTTGGGTATGGCTTTCTTTTTGTTTGGTGATCAAAACCTGATCGCACCTAACATGAAAAATATAGCTAATTCATTTGGGATTATTGACCAAAAAGAGATCGATTGGAAGATGGGTGGGCTCATACCAATTTTGTTTTTTATCTTGGGAGGAACAGTCTCACTCTCGATGGGTTACCTTTCTCAAACCATCTCCAGAAAATCGTTATTATTGGTAACCGTACTACTAGGCGAGATCCCTTGTTTTCTCACAGCTTACAGTTCCACTTATAATGAGTTTCTATTATTACGAACCCTTTGTGGCTTCGGACTTGGAGGTATTTTCCCTATTTTGTTTAGTTTGATTGGGGATTACTTTAGCTCCCAATCTAGAGCTGTAGCTACTGGCTTTGTGTCGCTTGCTATGGGTTTAGGAATTGGTGTGGGGCAATTGATGGGAGGGATTTTAGGAGAAGGTGACCCAATCAACGGATGGCGTCAGTCGTTTATCTACATGTCCGTGCCTTCCTTTTTCTTTGCTTTAATTTATCTTTTGTTTTGTAGGGAGCCAAAACGTGGAGGAGCAGAAGATATCCAATCTCCTGATGAACTCTCTCATAGAATTTCTTTAAAAGACTTCAAGATCCTTTTTCAAAACAAAACCAATTTAGGGATTTTTTTGCAAGGTTTACCTGGTTGTATACCTTGGGGTGTATTCTTTGTCTATTTAGTTGATTACTATGAAAACGTTTATGGATTTGGAAAGGCTGAAGCATCTGGTTTGGTGACTTTTGCTGCCATCGGTGTATTCATAGGAACATTTTTTGGGGGTGTGCTTGGGCAATGGTTATACAATAAAAATAAAAAATGGCAACCTATCCTGTGTATGGTGACAACATTTATTGGAGTTTTGCCAGCTATTTATCTTTTGTATGCGCAAGGACTTATCGAATATAAAGCAATCTTCTTGGTCTTAAATGTATTCACTGGGGTATTAATTTCGATTACCGGAGCCAATGTAAGGGCAGTGCTGTTGAATGTGAATGTTCCTAAGTCGAGAAGTGCAATCTTTTCGATCTATAATTTAACAGACGATCTAGGCAAAGGCTTGGGACCTGCCATCTCTGCAATCATCTTAGGTTCTACAACAGATAGAGGATTCGCTCTATCTATTTCAATCCTCTTTTGGATTCCATGTGCCTTGGCCTGGATCATTATTATACGCAATTATGAAAATGATGAAGCAAAGATGAGAAAGCAGTGGGAGCTTGAAGTAAAAGGAGCTTAATGATGCCGAACTTTTTGTTAGACATCGAAGGGACGACCACTCCAATTTCGTTTGTTCACCAAATATTGTTTCCATACTCCAGAGACAGGATGGCAGAGTTTCTCGCAAACCAGACATTAGATGTCTTGGAGTTTACACAAATCAAACAAGAATTTGAGAAAGATGTATTTCTTGCTGATCCCGAATTCTTAAAGGCTTTTCCAAACACAATTTCGATTACCAGAAACGATTTGCCAGCTTATCTTTGTTATCTGATTGACCGGGATAGAAAATTTGGTCCTTTGAAGCGCATACAAGGTGAAATTTGGAAAAAAGGCTACGAGGCGGGTGAGATCAAAAGTCAATTATTCGAAGACGTACCAGAGTTTTTAAAAAAAGCAAAAGAATCTAAAATCTCTTGCTATGTATATTCCTCTGGTAGCGTGGAGGCACAAAAATTAATTTATCAATATTCTACGTTTGGAGACCTTCGTGAATACTTTCAAGGTTACTTTGATACTGCCATGGGTGGAAAACGAGAAAGGCAAAGTTATCAAAATATAGCCCACCAGATTGAAGCAGATCCAGAAACATTCATTTTCTTTACTGATATTGTTGAAGAAGCGGAGGCTGCAAGTCTTGCTGGAATGCGAGCGGTGGTGTTAGATCGCCCTGGAAACACAGTCCAAAAGGCGCATTCTTTTACAGTCAAAAAAGATTTGAAGACGATCGATGATCTGAACTTTTAAATTTTATTTTTTCTTTTTGGGAAATTTGATTTCGATTGTTTTCATTTTATCATAAATTCTTTTAATTGTCACTCTCCAGTCTTCTTTGTTTGACTTTCCTTTCACTGGTTCAAGACGGCTAGTAGGAATCGATGGATTGAGATTGATTTCTTTGTTTTGCATTAAGGGAGCTATGGCAGAGATGCCCAAATCAATCTTTAGGTATTTCTTTTTGATAATTTTAAAATCGATTTTTGCATCTAATAATCTCACGATCTCAAGTATTATTGCCCATTTCACTTTGTTCGGGGTAAGTGTTTCGTAATTGGCTATTAAATCGTTGTACAATCGATAGGTGACTTTGGGGTTGGAGTGAAACAACAAAAACCGAAAGTGTACATTTCCTTTTAGGTCTTGAGTTATGATCAAATCATTATGTGAAAATTCTCCAAATGGAGGAAAATCCACCAGACGAATCACGATTGAATTCACCAAATCAAGACTGTTATAAATTTCTGTCTCAGGGTGAACCTTGATAGAGTATGTAATTTTTTCGTCGGGGATAACGTCATGAATAAAGCTAACAAAGTTTACTTGGTCTTTAAACGGAACTTCTTTCATCACTTCCAATCTAGAAAGTTCTATGATATCATCCATAATGGTATCGATGGATGAATGAACATTTTTTAATTCTTTAATGATAGCCTTTTCTTTGGATTTTTCGGAGACTTCTCTGAACTGCTGAAGTTTCTCTTTCATAATCGTAAGTGGCTGGCTGATCATCGCATCCATATAGAAAAATATTTTTTCCCTGAGTGAGTCTGCTTCTTTCAATCGATCAAATCGTGAAAGTAACTTTCGTTTCATGATCAGGAACTGAAATCTCAGTGCCAAAGTCATGGATAAAAGATAAAACAAGAAACTCGTTTCAAGCGAAGAAAGTGCGTTTAAGTAACCTCGTTCGATGGCAACTTCTTTTACAATAGCGTAAAACAAATAGGCGAGAGCAATTAGGTGGATCCATGCCCCACGTTTCTCTTCTTTGAGTTTTTTAATGGTAAGATAGATCGCATAAGATACAATCAGGAATAAATGAATGTCCCAGTAACCGATGAAGTTGTACCAAAAAACTGGCCTCGGAATAATTGCGAATACTAAGATAAAAAGGAACTGTAAACCCAGGTAAATTAATTGCAGACGGAAAATCTTGATTTCAAAAAAATCTTGAATGAATTTTATAAAAGCATAGGGCAGTACTAAGAGAAATCCATATTCAATGAGTTTAAAAGCAGTAAAATAATCCCCTATGAAAAAGCGCGCCTCATTTCTGGACAATTCGAAGGCAGAAAAAATGAGAGCAAGGATTGCAAAACTCTTGTACTCTTTTTTGTCTCTCATTTTGAAAAAATTGATAAAAAAGAAGAGAGCGATAAATAAATAAAATCCTACAAAAATAAGTTCGACTAAGGACTGATAGTTGAGTCCTTCAATTGCCTCTTGGTAAGTCAAAATTCTAACAGGACCTGAAATGACTCCTGCAGACGTGCTTAAATCCGAATCAATTTTGATAACGAGAACATTTTCTCCCTCCAAAATAAGGTTATGAGGGATAGGGTAGATACGCGGCCGACCGAAAGAATATTCCTTTGGATTTTGCCCGAAAGGAGAATTGTTTTTCCCAACGAGAACACCATTAATAAAAACTTCATCATTTTGGTAGGTTCTACCCAGTTGAACTGCCAAAGAAGTATCATGTTGCTCTTTGGTTACTTCAAAAGATTTTCTTAGCCAAATAGGCCCACGATAGGATCGATTTAGATTACGTAAGTTTCCCGGAACAGATGTTAGTTCTAAAGAGTTAAAGTTAAACTCATTGTTTAAGATTTCGGAAGATGGGTCAAAGAGTACACCCCAATCTTCACCTTCTAAATTGACTACGACAGATTTTTGGTCTATTGTCCGAGTACAAGAGAAAACAAATGTAAGTGAAATAAACAGAAGAAGAAAAATATTCTTTGAAGATAAGGCTTTCATTTTTTAAGCCCTTTCTCTGGGAATTTTATGATAAACTTTGCGCCCATTCCTTCTGCCGATTTTAATTGAACAGATCCACCTAAAAATTCAGCGGTTGCTTGTACCAAAGTAAGGCCGATCCCTGCACCTGGAATTTCACTTTTGCTCTCTTTATATCCTCTTACAAACTTTTGAAAGATTGTTTCCATTTCAATTTGGCTCATTCCCAATCCTTCATCCGCGACAATCAAATGATAGATTCCATTTTGTAAGTAAAATTCAATGCCAATTTCTGTTTTGATATCTGTATAAATATAAGCATTTTCTACAAGGTTTCTCACCATGACGAAAAGTAAATCAGAGGAAAGGTTTACCTCTAAATCTTTTGGTCTCACATCGATAGTCACATTCTTTCTTCTTTGGCCTAAATGATTTTCAATGGAGGAGACACAATCAGAGATGAGTTTATAAACTCCAAACTGAGATAGTGTAATCTGATATGTCTTTTCTTCTAACTGTTTCAGTAGAAGGGCTTCTTCAACCATATAGCCCATATAAGAAATATGATCTTCGGCCTGTTTGACGATATCATCTGTAGACATTACGCTTACGTTTGAAGTATTCTTTTTTGATTTGGTTTTCTTTGCCGGGGCAGCTTTGGATGGATTGGAAATTTTTTCGATGGCTAGATTGATTTTCTCCATGCCAGATTTGAACTCAGTCGAGAGGTTTAGCAAAAATCCTGTCTTAACTCTCTCCATCTGGATAAGTTCTTTCTCTTGTTCAATGAAATTTCGCAAACCTAAGACCATGTCATTTGATAGCTGCACACTGATCATGACCAAAAAAAGTAAAAAGCCTAAATAAATTGTACTTGGAGAAGTAATGATTTCCAGTGCAGACAAACTATCAATCAAGATGGTAGGTAGTAGGCATGCAAGCCCGATCAAGATAAACCGAAGTTTTATGATCATCTCCTTTCCGTATCGAATGAAGAGATAAGAAGCGAGTCCGACTGCAACAGGAAGTGCATAGTTGAAAAGAGCAATCACAAGAATCCATGATTTAGGCGTACGGAAAAATAAAGTGACTACAAATAGTACTGCTAAGTATACTTCATAGCCCAGGAGAACTAAATTTCTTTTTACTTTAAGGTATTGGTGAAGAAAGTTTAAAAAAAATGAAGGCAGACAAATTAAAAGTAATAACTCTACAACGTAGGAGTTTGTGAAACTTTCAAACATGATATTTCTATGTTGGGTTCTAATTAAAACATAGAAGCCTATGAAAATCGAAAATAGCGCAAAAAAGAAATTCTCGCCGGTTCGCCCCCTAACAATCGATCCAACTAAGAAATATATTCCCATAAATATAAAAACATAACCACAGACCATGGGAAAAATCTCTGCTGTAAACACAGAATTTCTAAGCTCTTTTTCATGGTAGATAACTGGTGCTTCTTTGAGTCCGTTCAAATTTGTGGCAGCATAAATCCGGAGAGCAATGGTATTGACTCCAGCTTTGAGTAAATGTGAGGGAAGGGAATAGATTCTTACTTTTTGAAAATCAACTTCTAGTTTAGGAATGACGGTTCCTGTTTGGTCAACTAATGTACCGTTCAAATAAAATTCGTCAATGTCTCGGATTCTTCCAAATTTAATCGCAACGGGTTCGACAGGTTCTGGTAAATTTTCTGGTAAAACAAATGTACATCGATACCAATGATATCCTGTTAGGTTTTCCGTCTTGGAGATTCCATAATCAGGAACAGAACGTTTTAACCAAAAGGTTTCCTCTACTACTTCATCTCGCCAATCTAAATTGTCGCCTTTTCGAAATTGCCAATCAGTTGATAACTTGATCGGTTTATCCCAAGAACCTATGAATGTACCACAAGCCTCGGCCGAAAGATTTGTAGGTAAAAAAATAGAAAATAGCAAAGCAAAAAAGCTCGCATGGAGTGGAGAGAAACGTCGGATCATATTGGTTCGACGTTTCTTATCGCTTCTTCGATTTCTTTGAGCTGAGTTGAAATACGAGCATCAATTGCACCAACATCTGTTTCAATGATGACACCACCTCGGTCAACTCTTGAATCTTCATAGATATTGACTTTTCTGAGAGATTCCATTAATTTGATCAACTCGTCTTTATGGGCAGTCGTAAGTTCTAGGTCAGCAAAGTTAACTCTGATATCAATACGATCTCTATCTTTGATTCGTTTCATTGCTTCTCTAATGTTATTCAATACGATTTCTTTTCGCTCTATGATCTCATCTTTGATTACTTTTCTCGCAATCACTAGAATCATCTCAACCATTTGTTTTTCGGAGGCAGCAATCATTTCTTCTCGGATATCAATCGCTTTACCGATGATAGTTCCCAATCGGTCAATCAATCGTTTGACTTCACCTTGGCCTTTTTTAAATCCTACTTCTCGACCGGCATCATATCCTTTCTGGTATGCTTCATGTTCAATTTCAGCCTGTTTCATTTCGGCTTCTTTGATCATCCGCTCTACTTCCATTTTTGCGCGATCTAAGATCTGTTCTGCTTTTGCGCGGCCTGAGTCTTCTTCTAATTTGATTTTTTCTTTGGAGTCCTGAATCATTTGGAAGGCTTTGGTTCGGCCTTCTTCTTCTATTTCCTTGGCTTGTTTTCTGGCATCTTCAAGGAGCTGTCGGACTTGTTCTTCTGTTTCTTGGCGGTAGCGAGAGAGTTCTGCTTCAATCTCTTCGATAGAAGGACCCTGGTATTGTTCGATGATATTTCCTTCTTGGTCTATCTCGAAATCATCTTGCTCATCGGATTTATGGAACTTTTTGTACTTATCTGGAACTTGTATTTCAACTTCTTCCTGTAAGTCGGCAATCTGAATGGGTTTGAAAACTAACTTTGCCATATCCTTACTTCAATCTCCATAATTTCAATTTACCGGTTTCGATCTCATCTCTCAATCGATCTAGGATCCCTTTTTGAGCTTCTTCTATTTCCAACAAAGAAACAGGCCCAAGTGAATCCCACTCCAATCGGATTTCTTTTACGAGCCATGCTTCCAAATGCTCAAATATAGAATCCTTAAATGAAGTTTCAACCCCCTTTAAGGCGCAAGCAATGACAAGCGGATGGATCTCTGAAAAAAATCGAGTCAAACTTGTCCTGCCCAAAAGAAGGAGATCTTCCAGACGGTAATAATGTTCTATTATAGTTTCGGCAAATGCGGGGCTTTTTTTCTGTAATCGTTCGATTAAATTTTGCGAATGTTCCCAAGGAAGACGACTAAGAAGGTCCCCTGCCGTTTTTGCCTTCCGGTTCCGGATCTTGCCAACGGGTGTTTTTTGTTCGATTAGCGCAGATTTAAATTGGTAGAAACGGCTCATTTCGTCGCGTTCTCGTTCGGAATGGTAATCTATATGAGCAAGGGAAAGGATGATCTCCTCTCGGACAGAATCCGGGTATTCGACCAGGATCTCAGAGGCCATTTCTGGTTCCGCAAAGGCTAAAATCCTCGCGATCACCTGAGGGGATTCATCCAAAGCCAAGGCAGAGAGCTCGGCTTGGCTGAGGTTTGCGATCGTTTCCCAAGCTGAACTCTGTTTTTCCTTCTCTTCTTGCCATACCGATTCCAAAAAATCGGCTATGGGAGCTGCTCCCGAATCGCCATAAAGGGAAAATTCTTTGTCATTGATGGGAACGGAGAGGGTTTTTGGTGCTTGGGCTGGGGGTTTTCGTTTTTGTAAGAATTGTGTGAAGGATAGTAAGAGGGATCGTTCTTCCTTGGCACTTGGCTCTCGGCGGTTTTTTTCTACCGTTTCGAGGAGTTTTTCAATTTCCTGATTGCTCAGGTGTTCGAAGACTTCATCGGGCAGGTAGGGGCCTAAGATTTGGTAGGCCATGGCGGCTTTGTTTTTTCCCTGCTCTGCCTTCATTTGCTAGACATAATACGGAATCTTTCTCCCTCGTACAAATCAATTTTTTTCTTTTTCCTTCGGAACATTACTTTTTCCAAGGCCGGGAAGACTTGGTAGTTTCTTTCATTCTAAATGTGACAGGACAAAAAAATTCTTGTCAAACTTGTGTAAATGAACGAGAGTCAGTAATGGGAGCCGGAAATGACACAAGCCACACTTAGTAAACCACAGCCAAACCAGATGATCCAAACCAAAGATGCCAAAAGTTATGCGCAAGCTGACATCCAACGCATCTTTGCCCTACAACAAAAGAAAGCATTGGAACTGCGGCTCTCAACGGCAAAAGAAAGGATCCAAAAACTAAAGAGATTAAAGGCGGCGATCTTCCAACACAAAGCAGAGATACAGACTGCACTCTTTGCAGATTTTCGAAAGTCCGCAAGAGAAGTGGATATTTCTGAGATTTTACCTACAATTGGTGAGATCAACGATTCTATCCGCCATTTAAAATCATGGATGAAATCCATCCATGTCGCCACGCCTATTACTCTTTTTGGTGCGAGTAGCAAAATTGTTTATGAGCCGAAAGGTGTCTGTTTGGTGATCGCCCCTTGGAACTATCCTTTTCAATTGGCTCTAGCTCCTTTGGCGGCGGCTATCGGTGCTGGAAATACTGTGATGCTTAAACCATCTGAGTTTACTCCCAATACAGCGGCTGTAATTAATAAGATCGTTAAATCAGCGTTTGCTGATGAGGAAGTTGCTGTTTTTGAAGGCGATGTCAGTGTTTCGACTGCTCTTTTAGAAATGCCTTTTGACCATATTTTTTTCACAGGTTCTACACCAGTTGGTAAAGTTGTCATGGCAGCTGCCGCAAAGCATCTAACGACAGTAACACTTGAATTGGGTGGTAAATCACCCACAATTATCGCGGAGGATGCAGATCTAAAATTAGCTGCCCAAAGGATCATGTGGGGTAAATTTTTGAATGCGGGACAAACTTGCGTGGCACCAGACTATGTTCTGATTCCTAAATCTAGTGTGGACCAATTTGTCCAATACGCAAAAGAAGCAACGGAGAAATACTTTGCCTCCAAAGAAGAAAACTTTGTGAACAATGGAGATTTTTGTCGCATCATCAACGCAAAGAACTTTTCACGTGTTACATCCTATGTTGATGAAGCTGTCAAATCTGGTGCAAAAATTGCCTATGGTGGAAAATTTGAATCAGGTCAAAATTTCATTGCTCCTACAATCTTGGTCGATGTTCCAAAAGATGCAAGGATTATGGAAGATGAAATCTTTGGGCCACTTTTACCCATCATCACCTACGATCATTTAGATGATGCTGTCCAACTCATCAATTCTAAACCGAAACCTTTGGCCCTCTATGTTTTTACTAGTAGTAGCCGAACTGCAGAATCCGTCCTAAAACGCACATCTTCAGGTGGAGCAGTCGTAAACGATGTAATTTTGCATTTGGTGAATTCGAACTTGCCTTTCGGAGGAATCAATCATTCTGGCCACGGAAGTTACCATGGATATTTTGGTTTTAAGGCATTTTCTCACGAACGATCTGTTCTCAAATCTCCGAAATTTTCTCTGCCCACATTGATGTACCCACCTTATACTAATTTTGTTAAGTATATCGTTGATACAACGACTAAGTGGTTTGTTTAACCTAAGCCCCTTTCGCCCTTCGGTTGGTTCCTGAATCACCCGAAGGGTTTTTTTATTCTGTTCTTCCTTCTTCTGAAAGCAGTCTTTCTGCTTCCTCCCAAGCAATGGGGATCTCTTTCCATTTTTTTTTGCCCCGATAAAATGTTCCTTTGCGAACCGCTGGTGCTCCTTCTTTCATTGCTCTCTCATGCTCTTTGGCATACACAAAATCTTCAAGGGCTTCTTCGTTTGTCCATACAGTCATGGTCCAGGCCCTAGAACCAAATACTTCCTTTCGAAT
Organism: Leptospira ryugenii; assembly: GCF_003114855.1. Lineage (NCBI taxonomy): Bacteria > Pseudomonadati > Spirochaetota > Leptospiria > Leptospirales > Leptospiraceae > Leptospira > Leptospira ryugenii. The sequence continues at coordinate 860,228 of NZ_BFBB01000008.1, forward strand.
CGATGCCCCTAAAAAACCTGGTCGGTTTTTTAGGTCATTTCGTACGGAAGAAACTCGATCCCAAAAGGTGCTGCGATCAGCATTTGTTCCTGCGATATCAACTTCAGTCAAAGCAATCAAAACTTCTGAATCAGGTTGAAGGTTGAATTGATTGATCTGAGCTGACTTTTGGAACGGTGAGGCAAAGGCACAATTCGATATCCAACTCGTCAGCGCAACAAGCAAAAAGGAAAATTCCTTCATGACTTTGCTCCTTTGGGAAAGATCATATCATGCATAATTTGCTGCAATAGTATGGATCTCATTTTTCTCGGCAAAGTGATCAAGGACCAGCCCAAAAACTTGGAAAGAAATCCTGGACGAATCGTCTCAGTCTTGCCGAGTGCTTTCAAACAAATCTTTGCGATCCCCTTTGAGGATTGTGCCATGGACATTTTCATTCCAGCTCGACTTCCGAATCCAGAAGCAACAGGCCCTGGCGCAACTGATAGTACGTCGATGCCTTTTGAACGGTATTCTCTATGGATACCCTCGGCAAAACTTTGGACAAAGGCTTTGCTTGCTGCATAGGTACTAGTCCAGGGAACCCCTTGGAAACCTACTAAAGAGCCAAATAAGATGAGACCTAGCTTCCGCTGTTTTTGGATACTCTTCTGGATGTAGTGATGGCTCATTTGGACCACCGAACGGCAGTTCAAGTCAACCATGTTCATCTCATTTTCCAATGAGAGCTCATGCAATGGTCCACCAGACCCAAAACCAGCCGCGTGAACGATCAATCCAAACGAAATATCCTTGGTTATCTCAAAGAGTTGGTTTATATTTTTAGATTCGCTTAGATCTAAAGACAATACTTTGGTATCTTTTGCACCCATCTTTGAAAGTTCCGTTTGCAAGGACTTTAGTTTGGTTTCATTTCTTGCGACTAGATAGAGTGAGAATCCTTGTCGTGCCAGCTCCAAGGCAAAGTCTTTGCCTATGCCTTCCGTTGCTCCTGTAACCAAAGCAAAATCGCCATATTTTTTTGTTAGTAGCATGTTGGTATCCTAAGGGTTTAACTTAATCGTAAGCTTTTGGTTTGCTTTCAAAGTAAATGATGCTTCTTGAAAGGTGGGAGGCCCGAAGGTATGCATGGGAGCATTATTGGAGACTCCCCATGGTTCTTTGGGATAACCGACAAGAGTGGAATCCATTTTTCCATTCGCATTCAAATCTTCAAGAACTGAGACTGCGTAAGTGTTTCCATTTAGGCCAGAAAATCGACAAATGGTCCGACCATCGGCTTCCACATTGGCTTTCGTATTCTGGTATTGTTTTTTGTTTTCCGTGGGAAAACCATCAGCCTGCACGAAAATACCACAGTGAATGGTAGATTGTTTTGATTGGCGGTTCTCGATTTGGACTTCAAGGTCCAAGGCTCCTAGATTTGCCGTCACCAAGACGAAAAAAAAGAAAGGAAAGATTTGTTTCATAGTCAACTCCTGTAAATGTAGACGATGTCTACTTGGGGAATGGCCAAACGATTCTAAAAAATATTGCATTTTATCTATTTTTTTTTTACATAAAGAGAAACCTGTTGTCTTTTAAGCCAAAAACTGACGTCCTGGTAGATGGTGTTTTACATAAGGACTCAATTCCTAGTAGAAAACACTAAAAACGTTTTGTAAGAGAACGATGTCAGAGCCTATTCAACCAGACCAATTGGTAAAGTTTGAGTTTAGCCAAGAGCTCCTCAATAGCTACCGTAAGACCAAACAAATCCCGATCGATCTTTATGATAAGAATGGAAAGATACTTATCTCCAAAAAAAAGAATCCTACTGAGGAGGACTTTGGAAAACTTCTGAAGTTCGAATTGAATGGTGCCTATTATCTAGCAAACGATCAAAAAAAAGTCAGACCTTCATCGGAAGCGGCCATCAATCCGAAAGAGGTCAAACTATTTGATCCGGAAAAAACTACAGAGTTTGCTAAGCAGACCCAACAACTCATCGAAGAACTAAAAAAAGAAAACATGTCCAACGAACACGCATTACGTGTTCATAAGTCTGTTAATAACATTTTAGATGATTTCACCAGTAACCCTGATTTTGAGCATGGGCTTTTTAACATTTTGGAGATCTTATCCACTGCTGGGGTTTCTGTTGAATCTGAGATGATGACAAAACGAACCATCGTTGCCATGGGAATGAAGGTACGAACCAAAAAAATCGTACCTGATGAAGATAATAAACCCAACAAAAAAGATCATCTCCATATAATGACAGCTAGCTTTCTTGCGGATATAGGAAATTCTAAGATAAATATTCCAGATAGGCCAAATCTTTCCAAAGAAGATTATCAAGCGATCCAACAACATCCTATTTTAAGTTATCTGATGACTTTGTCATCTAGTGAAATTTCGACAGAGATTCGTACCCTCGTTTTGAACCACCATCGTCCCTTCCGTGGAACAGGCCTGAACAATAACTTCCCAGATCCAAAAGTTGTCTTCAACAAACTAATGATTGTTAGGGATAAGTTCTTAAAAGACTTAAGCAAGGCCATTATCATTAATGATATAGAATACCAACTTAGATTGCAGGAGACCAATGTAACGCCAGTTAATTTTGAGGAGGACATTGCCATTATATCTTTAGCAAGTGAATATGCCTCCTTAACCTCAGCTCAATCCTGGAGACCTGCCTATAGCTCACTGACTGCACTTAAGATGATTGTAAACGATTCATTTTTTTCATATAGCAACAAGAATATTCGCCACCTCTTAGATTATGTGGGATCCAGCTTAACAAATAATGAAAACATCATAAGTCCTGGTGATTACGTGATCACTGCCTCCATTGATTCCGAAAAACAAGCTCACTTTGATGTATGCCAAGTCTTAGAGGTTGATCGATTCCAGACTCGGCCAAAGATCCAAAGAATTTGTACAATCAAACCCATTTTCAAACGTGGTAACCGTTACAACATCTCAGATTTTGATAGCAATGACATCAGAATGGACCGTCGCAGAGCCATTATAGACCTTGCTGGGCAAACCTCAAGCACCCAAAGGATCATTTATATCGTAGATCCATCCTTAAATGAAAAGCTATATGATTCCATTAGTAAAATAGCGAGGACCCAAGCTTAGAGCAATTCTAGGTGAGATTCTTTTGATGCTGAAGTCAGGTCGAATTTGTCGTATTTTTTGGGATAAGAAAAATATGCCGTCTAATCTATGTTTTCCTAAAAATCAAATGACTTGATCTGCTTTTGGCTTAAGTTGGATATAAAATGGTTCGTGACCCATCCCTTCACCTGGAAGATTTAAAAAAACTTTGGTTGAGCAAACCATTTCAACTCGGAATTCCTATCATTGACTTACAACACGTATGGTTGGTTCACACAATCTTAATATTAGAAGAAGCTTTGGCTGATGTAAGTTTGGATTCGTTTCGGGAAGATGTCAGGCAGGCATTTACAAACGCGCTTCAATATGTTTCCGAACACTTTGCACTTGAAGAAGACTTAATGGAACATTTCAATTATCCAGGGTTTTCGGAACATGTGGAAGGTCATAGACAATTTGTGGCAAAGTTAGCTGAAAAATTTGCAGCAACTGAAGAGGATGAAGTGGCGGCCCTCGGTCTCTTGCAAATTCTTAAAAAATGGTTATTACAACATATTCTGCATGATGATTCTGATTATGCAGAATTTTTCAAAAAGAACAATATCCGAATCAATGCCTACAGCAACGAGATTCTTCGGGAAAAGAAATATCGTATTTCCAAAGAGCAATTGCTGATCTATCAAAACGTTTGCAATCAATTGGATAAAGAAACAGTAGAGACAAATGAGTCGACCGATATAGTTTTCGATATCAGAAAGATATGGAGAACTTATGACTTAGTTACTCATATCCCGATCATAGACCTACAACACATTTGGCTTCTCAAAATGATTGTTGAATTGGATAGAGCGATCTCTGCAGGAGACATTGAGAAAGAACAAGTGCAAAAATTTCTCAACCAAGCGATAGCCTATACAAAGGACCACTTTATGGTTGAGGATAAAATCATGCGTCAATTTCGATACAATGATTTCGCCAATCATATGAACCAACACAAACGTTTTATAGACTTTGTCCAGCTACGCAATGAAGAAAATAAGATGGGCGGAAAACAAGCGGCCGCACACCTTGTGCAAGATTTACGAAACTGGCTACTATCCCACATCGCGTTTGAAGATAAAAAGATTGGCATTTCACTCCAAACAAGGGTGAGAGACCTTTCTGAGTTTACAAAAAAAATGCACCAGAATGGAGAAATCCAGATCACAGGTGAGCAGAAAAACCTCTACAAAGCAGTGGTGCAATCAGACCCCCAGGAGCTACACTAGGGTTTTTCAATTGCCAAGGGAAAATTTCCTTAAAATCATGTTCCTATACTATGGAATATGAAGTAATCATCGGACTCGAAGTCCACGTCCAATTAAACACCGAATCAAAGATTTTCTCTACAGCAACGAATGAATTCGGTGGATCGCCAAATACACATATTTCCACTCTCTGCCTTGCATTGCCTGGCACTTTACCCGTCTTAAATGAAGTAGTCTTAGAAAAGGCTGTGCGAGCAGGCCTAGCACTCGGTTGTGAGATCACTCAGTTTACCAAGTTTGATAGAAAGAACTACTTTTATCCTGATTTGCCAAAAGGGTATCAAATTTCACAATATGATAAGCCATATGCAACTAAAGGTGGAATACATGTTAAGTGGAAAGGGCAAGAGACTGAAAAATTCATTCCCTTAACCAGAATCCATATGGAAGAGGATGCGGGAAAACTCATACATTCACATGACTCCTCAATAAATCGATCCTATGTCGATTACAACCGCGCTGGTACACCTCTTATTGAGATTGTCTCTGAACCAGAGATTCGTTCTTCGGATGAAGCATATGCTTATTTAAACGAGCTCAAAACACTATTACGTTATGTACAGGTATCTGATTGTAACATGGAAGAGGGCTCATTGCGTTGTGATGCAAATGTTTCGATTCGACCCAAGGGTGAAAAAGGGTTTCGAACTCGTGTGGAGATTAAAAACTTAAATTCTTTTAAAGCAGTCAAACAAGCCATAGACTACGAAGTTGAATGGCAAAAAGACATGTATGCACGTGGTGAGACGTTCAAACAGATGACAAAACTTTGGGATGCAGCACTCCTTAAAACCATTCCCATGCGCTCAAAGGAAATGAGCCACGACTATCGTTATTTCCCAGAACCTGACCTACCAGCACTTGTCATTACAGATCAATACATTGATGACATTCGAAGGCACCTCCCTGAGCTACCTCGCGCAAAAAAGGAAAGGTATATAAAAGAGCTGGGATTGCCAGAATATGATGCCGAAGTTCTTACCAGCGAACGGGAAATAGCTGAATATTTTGAGAAGGCACTTTCCATCTCTAAAGATGCTAAAAAAACATCCAATTGGGTAAAGGACGAAGTTCTTGGAATCGTGAACAAAGAGAGTATCAGCATCAGTGAATTTTCCGTTGGTCCAGAGCGTATTGGCAAGTTAGTTGATCTTATCAACCGCGGCGAAATTTCCGGAAAAATTGCAAAAACGGTGTTTGAAGAGATGCTCCAATCCAAAGATGATCCTGAGTCCATTGTAGAAACAAAGGGTTTGAAAGTTGTTCGTGACGACAAAGCCATAGAAGAAATCGTAAACAGAGTTCTAGAAACCCAACAAGAGTCTATAGAAGCTTGGGCAAATGGAAAGGATAGGGCACTTGGGGCCATTGTTGGAGCTGTAATGAAAGAAACAAAAGGTAAAGCCGATCCAAAGATAGTCAATGAGATGATTCTTGCAAAGATAGGTCCCTTAGGTTCAAAAAAGCAATAGTTCAGAGATACGTAACGGATGCAAAGTCTAGTTTCATCCGAAAGGCTTTATTCAAAGGGATTTGCCTTTTATGGCAAATCAAAACCCGAATCGGTGCAGAATGAGAAACGATAAGCAGTCGTTTTGCGCCTAGCTCTTGCAATTTGTTCTGTTCAGCTAACCACCATTCCTCGGCAAAATGTAAAACTCTACTTTGCAACTCTACAAATGATTCTCCATTGGGGGCATTTAGATTTACAAAGTCATTCATCCATTTTTCGGTCTCTTCTTTGGGAAGTTCATCCCAGAGCTTTCCCTCCCATTCTCCAAAATTCATTTCCATCAGTCGGCGATCTTCTTGAAAAACAGGTAGGGAAAAATGTTCAGCAAGTGAGTTTGCCAATTTTTTTGCGCGTAGGAGGGGGCTAGATACGATCAAATCTGGCGCAGAGACCAATTGTTCTAAAACTGTTTCCTTGGCTTTTTCAACGGGATCTTTGATATCTAAATCCAAATGGCCGTAACACATGCCTTTTGGCGCCACTGTCTCAGGATGTCGTACTAAGATAATTTCCAAATTTTTCCTCTCGTTAACAACGGTTTTTGATTTTGGCTATTTCCCTCACATTTCCGCATGGTCATTCCCTTGAAAAATTCCCAAAAAGAAAATCCAAGCAGACTTTACGGAGAATGCCCCGTCGATCACTATGTCACCTGAGACATGGACGACTTTACCCACCTTCATTTGCACACTACATACTCCATGCTGGATGGGGCAATTCGGATACCAGAATTGATGAAAAAGGTGAAGGATCTAGGCATGAGTTCTGTAGCCATTACAGACCATGGAAACATGTATGGGGCCATAGAGTTCTATAAAGAGGCGATTAAACAAGAAGTAAAACCCATCATAGGCTGTGAATTTTATGTAACGGGTTCTCGTTCTGAAGAAACAGAATTAGAAGAAATTGCGGATGGTGGTGCCTACCACATTATCCTTCTATGTAAAAATGAAACCGGCTATAAGAATATTATAAAATTAGCAAGTAGATCGTTCACAGAAGGATTTTATAGAAAACCTAGGATAGATTATGATCTACTGGAAAAACATAGCGAAGGTTTGGTTTGTCTGACGGCCTGTTTGGCTGGAGAGGTAAACCGTAAAATTTTAGAGGGAAAAGAAGAGAAGGCATATGCTCTTGCGGGCAAACTTCATGAAATCTTTCGAAAGGAAGATTTTTACATGGAAATCCAGGACCATGGTATTCCTGAGCAAAGGATCGTTGCAGAAACAGTGATTCGGTTTTCCCAAAAGACGGGCATCCCACTGGTTCTCACAAACGATTCTCACTTTCTTTCAAAAGATGATAAAGAAGCTCAGGACATTCTACTGCGTATTGGGATGCGTAAGAATATTGACGATGAGATGCGGTTTGGCTTTAACCAACATTTTTATGTTAAAAGTCCCAAAGAAATGTTTGGGCTCTTTCCCGACCACACAGATGCCTTTTATAACACACTTAACATTAGAGATAAATGTTCTCTCAATTTTCAATTTGGTAATCCCTTATTGCCACCGTTCGATGTTCCTGAAGGATACGATACAGATAGTTACTTAGAAAAATTAGTTTGGGATGGAATCCAGAAAAAGTATCCCGTTATCGATTCAATTGTAAAAGAACGTGCTGAATTTGAATTGCAGACAATTCGAAATATGCACTTTGCGGGTTACTTTCTCATTGTTCAAGACTATATCAATTTTGCTAGGCATTCTGGAATTCCTGTCGGCCCAGGACGAGGCTCCGCGGCCGGTAGTATTATAGCTTATGCATTAGGTATTACCAATGTGGATCCGATACGTTACAATTTGCTCTTTGAGCGTTTTTTAAATCCAGACCGAAAGGATATGCCAGATATTGATACGGATTTTTGTGTAGAGAGACGAGAAGAGGTAATCAACTACATCAAACATAAGTATGGTGAAAATCGAGTCGGTCAAATCATCACCTTTGGTTCGCTTGCTGCAAAGGCGGCGATCAAAGATGTTGCCCGAGTTTTTAATGTACCTTTTTCTGAAGTCAATGAGATGAGCAAACTTTTCCCTAAAAAATTGGGAATTACAATCCAGGAAGCGCTTGAGACTTCCAAAGATTTAAAGGATTTCGCAGAAAAGACGGACCTTAACAAAAAAGTATTCAGTATCGCTCAAAAATTAGAAGGTAACTATCGTCAGGTGGGAAGGCATGCTGCTGGTGTTGTAATCGCTCCTTCCGCCTTGGAAGATATCGTTCCATTATCCACTGTAAGTGAAGCAGGTAAAGATGGTCGTTCGATAGTTACTCAATACGACAAAAATATGTCTGAGCAGGTTGGACTGATTAAGATGGATATTTTAGGATTAAAAAACCTAACTACCATCCAACATGCTTTACAATTGATTGAAAAAAGACATGGCTTGAAACTTGATCTTGATCAAATCTCTTTAGAAGATGCAAAGACCTTTTCCCTTCTCCGCAAAGCGAATGTTTTGGGAATATTCCAATTGGATTCGTCAACAGGGATTCGAGATTTATTTGCAAAAGCACAAGTTCAGAAATTTGAAGAGATCGCCGCCTTATTGGCCTTATATCGACCTGGTCCCATGGGATCAGGGATGTTAGATGATTATTTGGATCGTAAAAATGGCAAAAAGAAAGTCCAGTTTCCACATGAAAGCCTTGCCGAAATCCTTGCAGAAACCTATGGAGTGATCGTATACCAAGAGCAGGTAATGGGTATTTCCAGGATCATAGGTGGGTTCTCGGTTGGGGATTCAGATGTTCTGCGTAAGGCGATGGCAAAAAAGGATAAATCTAAATTGCCCGCTCTTAAAGAAAAATTTGTCAAAGGTGCACTCGAAAAAAAGATAAACGAAAAATTAGCAGTCGAACTCTTCGAGACCATGGAAAAATTTGGAGAGTACGGATTCAATAAATCACATTCCGTTGCCTATGCATTTGTTACCTATCAAACTGCTTATCTAAAAGCAAATTTTACAATAGAATATATAACAGCGCTTTTATCTGGCGAGCATTCAAAAATCACAGACGTGGTAAAATACATCAACAATGCAAAAGAAATGGGAATTCGTATTTTAGGGCCAGATATTGCTGAATCAGGACTTTCATTTGAAATCACAGATGAAAAGACAATACGCTTTGGACTCTCGTCCTTAAAGGGAGTTGGTGAACTTGCAGCTGAGAATATTTTGGCCAACAGACACAAATTAGGTGGATACAAAAATATAAATGATTTTGCAAAACATCTCGATACCAGGTTAGCCAACAAAAAAGTTTTGGAGGCATTGGCACAAGGTGGAGCCTTTGATTCCTTTGGCTATTCAAGAAAATGTATATTTGAATCGACAGACTCTATACTTTCTTTTGCGCAAAAAAAACAATCAGAAGAAAAGGAAGGTCAGTTTTCACTTTTTGGCGGTGGTGGTGGAGAGGATAACTTTGGTCTCAACCTACCAAAGGATTCTATTGAATGGGAGATTGACCATTTTTTAAAAAAAGAAAAAGAGACTACTGGATTGTATCTAACTGGTCATCCATTGGATAAATACACTGAGCAACTAAAATCGCTGAAGCCTACAAAGATAGAAGATCTTGAGGATGTAAAACCTAAAACCAAAGTAGAAGTTGCCGGTGTAATCTCAAAAAAGACGCTGAAACTAACCAAAAAGAAAGAAGAGTTTATCAATTTCATTGTAGAAGACCAAACAGGCGAAATAGAATGTGTTGCCTTTCCTAAAACTTATTCTGAATTTAAACATCTATTTACTGAAGATAAAACTCTATTTATTCGGGGGATTTTGGAAAGAGTCGATGTAGAGGAGTCCGAACTCAAAGGACAAATTTTGGTCAATCAAGTTGAGGAGTTAAACAAAGTAACCATAGAAAAGAAAATGGAGAAGTCTTTGCACCTAACAATCAATATGTCTAAACAAGAGGATCGCGAGTTGATATTAAAGATTCAAGACATCCTCTCGGGACACAAAGGTACCTCCGCAGTATTTTTCCATTTAGTCGGCCAGGGAGAGGAGAAAAAAGTTGTCAGAGCTCACAACTACTACTCCATTGAGATTACCGCAGACTTACTCAAAATGCTCACAGATATGCTAGGAAAAGGTTCTGTCCGTTATACGATAGGCGAAGAAGTTAGAGTATTTGGGTAATGTAAGACCTTAATTCTCTCCGCTAATTCTAGTTATATTTATGCTAAAGGATCTTTCAGATTCCTGGCCACTGAAGTCTTTTGATTTTACTTTGATGGTGTTTTCACCTGCTTTTAAATTCAAAATACCTACTAAGTATCTGTCTTTGTAGTATAAATCTTCAAAACTTAACCCATTTTCAGTAAGCCATTTTCCTTTTTCGTAATGTATGGACATAAAGTTTGTCTTTTTGATGTTTTCGCCGTTAAACTGAAATTCGATATCGCGTATTCCACGTCTTTGGCTGTTTTTTACACCGCCATCAAATATACTCATAGTGAGAGGAAAAGCTTTCGAAACATTTATATTGTCTCCGTCGTTCAGATTGGTGAATTTTTCTCCGACATGAATGAATAGATTCGCAATCTGAGGTGGCATGGTGTCCTCAATTTTGGGGAGATGAGACAAAGGATCAAGTAGAGTCTTTCCGTAATCTTTGCCCAAAACGAAATGTAGGTGACCACCACTCGAATGTCCCGTATTTCCAGAAATTCCAATCACTTCTCCTGCCGCAACTTTCGATTTGGTCCGAATATTTTCATGCCGACTGCCAGCTAAATGATAATAGCCGCTAATATAACCAGAATCATGTGCTAACCAGACAATATTTCCAGAGCCTCTCTCATCTTCAAAGGGGTCGTCTTCTCTGTATCTAGAGTATAACACGGATCCGTCGGCCATACTGTGCACAGGTTGAAATACGGACGAAATATCCAAACCGTTATGAAAATGGTCTTTTCTTGATTCACCGAATGTACTCGTTATAAGAGGGGCTAGTTCAAGATCTTTAATTGGCCATTCAAACTTTAACTTGGAATCTTCCGCATGCAACATAGGTGCAGTAAAATAGATGGAAATCAATCCTAGAAAAAAAAGAAAACTTGCCATTAATGAACGGTAAATCACACTATTTCCCATATTTATGAAAATGATAATTTGTATGCGATTTCAGGAAAGAATTTAATGTCTCAGGTCACTCGCTCCAATGAAGAAATTCTAGAAATAGTGCGCTTATGTGGCCAGGGGGATGCTGAATCTCTCCGTATTTTTTTTGATATCTATTCCAAGGATATATACAACTTTCCGATTCGTGTTTTTCATTTGTCTGAGGATGATGCCTCCGACTTTTTTATCTATGCATTTGAGCGTTTAAAGACGGGAAAAAGATTCACTAGCTTTGTTGGAAAGTCTAGCTTTAAGACTTGGTTTTATTCCGTACTCAGAAACTTGCTCATCGATTGGCAGAGAACCAAACGAGAGCTAAAGATGCAATCGATCAACAAAGTCAATAAAGACGGCATCGAATACAGCACTATAGAAGATGAGCCAGACCTTAGGCAAGAAAAGTTAAACCAGGCAGAAGAAGTCTCCCACGCATTTCAACTTGCCTTAAATGAAGTAAAATTAGAAAATCGAATCGTTTTTAAACTTTCTTTCATCTATTACTTACATTTAGATACGGAAGAATTGGACTTCATTGCCCAAAAAAATGCAATTTCCACCTCAGAAGTGAAACAACAGATTTTGGCTCTGAGATCCTATTTAGCAGACCGTGAAGAAGAAAATATCAAACAAGAAGACAAGATCACTTCACTATATTTGAATATTCTAGATTTAAAAGAGCAGAAAAAGAACAAACTCGGTCAAAACGCAAAAAATGAAGAAAAGTGGAAAGAGAGGATTGAACATTCTCTTCATAAAAAATATGAACAGAGAAAGAAGCTCATCGATAAAAAACACAAAGGACATTTTTTAGTTCGGACTCCCTACCGAGAGATTTCTAGAATCTTAGGGATTTCCGAAGGTGGAGTCAGCGTTACCTTGCTCAGAGTGATGGAAAAAATACAAAAAAAAATGAATCAATTAGGGGAAGTAACATGATTTTTTCGTCTCAAGGAAGAAGGATCGGGGTAGGGACCAATGAGTGATAAACTTTCCTGCGGTGATAATTGTTCCTGGGAGTCTATCCAGACTTCTTTTTGGGAAAACAAAGAGATTCCGAGTGATGTACTCTTGGGATGCGAGACCTGTTTCCAACGATGGGTAGAAATGGAAGAGGCACTTACGAGTTTGGTGTCTGGGGCAGGGCTTCGCCTTGCGAATGTGGACCCATCCTTTTGTGAGTCCTTGGACCTTGCCAAGGCAGAAACGGCTATGAAAACTAGCCTAGAACTTCCCGACTTCCTAAAAGAATACAGCAACGCCAATCTTGGTCTTCCGGAACGAAAGGACAGCATCCTTGTACGGCTCACTGACCAAGGCATCCGCTTAGTAGGCTCTCTTTTAGAAACGATCCGCGTTCAGGAAACGTTTAGCCCAATGCCTTCCGTGAGAGCCGGCCAAGATTCCCTCTTAGCAGACCCCAATTCAGTTATCTTCGAAGAAAAGGTTTCGGAAAACCAAACTTTCTATTACCAATTGGTCCGAGAAGACTCTGATGACATATATTTGAGCGTAAAGGCCGAGACCCCTCTCCCTGGTTTTTTCCACCAGGTCAATTTACGAAAGGATGGTCGGTTTATACTTTCCAGCAAAATCAATTCGGATGGCACTGCAAGTTTCAATGGTCTCAAAGCTGGAAACTATAAGATCGAATTCCAGGGGGATCGTTCCTCAAAATCATTTGACTTAAGCATTTTAGTCGGTTAATCTCCAGAGAGTGTTATCTCTCATCATCGACCGAGTTGGAAACGTCAATATCTTCAATCTGCTGGATGGCAACATCCCAGGGGAAGAGTCCCATATCCAATCCACGATTGATGATGACCTGATCTTGGAATACATCCAAGAAGTTGAAAGACTGGTGAAGGTCTCCCAGGCGGTGCTTAGCCACCCCAACCAAGTCGTCAATGCTGACATACTCCAAGATTTGCGGATCATTGGCGAAACATTTTTCCGACAGTTCTTTCCTGAATCCATCATACAAAGATTAAAGAATACCCAAAGAAAGAGCATTCATTTCAATATCGATCCTAGTTTAGCACTCGTTCCTTGGGAACTTTTACACGATGGGCATAGTTTTTTATCAGACCGATTCCGAATGGGCAAAACCATCCGAGGAGGAGTCCACAAATCTCCGCATCGGCCCAACCAAAAGATTAAAATGCTCATCATCGCTGACCCTACAGAGGACCTCCCTGGAGCACAGAAAGAGGGAGAGATGTTGTTTTCTATCTTGAGCCAAAAAGTTTCTTCCCAAACTTTGGAGTTGGAGTTCATCGGAGGAAGGCAAGTCACCAAACTTAAGTTACTATCTCTTATCAAGGACAAACATATCATTCATTATTCTGGTCATTTGTTTTTTTCGGAAGACCCGCAAGAGAATGGTTGGTTGCTCTCGGATGAAAAGGTGCTAAAGGCAAGAGAGATCAAATCCTCTGGCATCAGTACGGATTTAGTTTTTTCAAATGCTTGTATGTCCGCAAAATCCTCAGGTAAAAAAATCAATACAGATATTTTAAACCAACATGCAGGTGCCTTTTTAACCGCAGGGATAAAGTCCTATATAGGAACCAATTGGGAGATCTTAGACAACGAAAGGACCATTGATTTTGCAGTGCGATTTTATACACATCTGTTCAATAAGAAATCAGCGGGTGAATCCTTATTCTTAGCCAAAGAATTTGCACGTCTGAATTACCAATCCAATGATTTGACATGGGCAAATTACGTACTTTTTGGAAGTCCAGATTTTGCTCTGATTTCAGAACAAAGTGCGATATTGCCAACACAAAAGTACTTTGATCCAAAAGTTGTTTGTGATAAATTCCCTACGCCCATTGCACAGGCTTACTACCGTTATATTTCCAATCAAAAGTCCAATGTGAATGAAAAAGAAATTTTGATTTCTGCAATTCAGGTGTTTGAAGCCTTCAGCCAAGTCGTTGGAATGATTGTATTTAGTGATGTCAAATACCACTCAATGAACAAGACGATTCCTGACAATTTAGACGATGCCTTGGACCTTAGGAAATGGTGGGAACTTGTTTACAGTTGTATTTGGGAATTTCAAAAATTAAAGATTTCCACATTCTTAGAGGGAATATCCGAACGATTAAACCACCAAAAAGAGACGATTTTTAAAATCGTACATTGGTTAGAACATTGGGAAGAAAAGCCACTACACAAAGAAGAATTTGAATCCTATTTGATCATTTTCCAATATTTCATAGACAATCTACTCTTTGAACTGAAAGATTTGGAGCAGATCAATATCTTTCTTATGGCGGATAGCGGACAGTCGCATTATTTTTTTCGAGGCAATAAACCCTCTTTTCATTTCCAACACAAAGACATACATTCCGAAAAATTGGCAAGCCTACTAGAACAATATAGAGGCAATCTCATTCTCTTACACGAGGAGAAAAAAAGAATCATTCCGTTCGCTACCTATTTTAAAGAAAAAAAGGAATCTGGTGAGCTTGGTTTGGTGTTTAATGGTCTCCTTCCTGTGTTAGTGGAGAAAAGCCTCTCTTGAGTCTTTGCCATCCTGGAGATCCACAAGTATCTTGTGGGTCGTGTTGTGGATTATTCAATGTCAAACTTTCTGTTGATGGATACAAAGCTTTGTTGACGGAAAGGACAAATGAGTTTCAGACAACAGTAGATCTATCTATTCGCCACACCATCGCCGCCTTCCGCCAATCTCGGGAACAAAAAGAAAGTAGTCTTAGCAAAAATGATGAAATGACATATAACTGCCCTTATCTGGGATATATCGATAAGAATCAAAAAAAGATTGGTTGTATGATCCATCCCATCTTTACAGGGGATCCGAAAAGCCAAAATTTTTCTTTCTACGGGGCATCCATATGCCAAGCCTATGATTGCAAAAATAAAGAATCGATTCACAGTGAATTGATTCAAACTGCCATTCTCAGAAATGTAAAGGACAGTCTAGAGTATTCACACTTGGCAGCAGATCATTCTTTGTTCTTTGCGATCGACTCTTGGATACAGTTAAAAGGATTCTCCATTTCGGAAGGCTATCTTTCTTTCCATGTAGAAATAGATACTATGATTCAGTCTAGAAAACGAGTATTACACGACAAAAACTTGACTTCATTTGAAATCAACTATGCTAACTTTTTAAAATTGGATGAACTAGAGAGTTTTTTTCTGAGTTTTCTTACGAAAGAAGAATGGGATAAATTGCAAAATGCCTCGGCGAGCCTTTAAGTTCTCACCGAAGCGATTGATTGAGTAGTGCTTACGCTTTAGAAGTTACGGACGCTACTTTTTGTTTTGTTTCTTCAACTGTGCTATTTACTTTTCCAGCAAGAGCTTCGAGTTGAGTGAGACCTTCTTGGAGGTATTTTCTCAAGTTTACAGAAGTTTCGCTTTGGTCTTGAGCACCTTTTGCTGCAAGGGATTGAAACTCAGTGTTGAATTTCGAAATTGCAGATTCAGTTTCTGTTTTGATCGCAGATACAGCGCCTAAGATAAAGTTTAAACCGTCTTTTACTACTTGTTCCATTTTCGATTCCTCGTTTTGTTTGTTTGTGCGATGCACTATTCCTTTTTGTGCAGTGCACCTAAATCTGTCAAACTGTTTTTTATCTTTTTTTACAGCTTTCTCTAAAAAAATTGCCGTATGGAAACTGGCAAATTGCAACCAATCGTCTGGCGAGAAGAGAAACTGGTCCTACTCGACCAACGCCAACTCCCCGGCAAAAAGGTATTTCAGGAATTGAGTCGACTAGAGGATGTGATTACGGCGATCAAAGAAATGGTTGTGCGTGGTGCGCCTGCCATAGCGATCTCAGGTTGTTTTGCATTAGCTCTAGAAGCAAAACATAGACGTGGTTCATTCCAGTTTTCCGATTTTGAAGGCCTAGTCAAAAAGGTTCATTCTTCAAGACCCACAGCTGTTAATCTAACATTTGCTCTCAACCAAGCGAGAGAAACCGTACAAAATGTATCTAATTGGCAACAAGCATACAATTTACTTGTTCAATTTGCAATTCAATTGATGGAAAAGGATTTAAAAGATAACCAAACCTTAGGGGCTGAGGGTACAAAACTTTTCCCTTTGGAACAAAATGAATTCCATGTGATAACTCATTGCAATACTGGTGCGCTCGCAACGGCAGGCCATGGAACCGCCTTGGGAGTGATACGCTCCTTACGGGATTTAGGCAAAAAGGTAGTTGTATATGCTGATGAGACTCGTCCCTTTTTACAAGGTTCTCGATTAACAGCCTTTGAAATGATGGAAGAGGGAATCGAATGTTATATCATATCCGATGGAATGAGTGGTTGGTTGATGAACCAAAGAAAAATAGATGCTGTACTTGTTGGCTGTGATCGCGTTGCTAGAAATGGAGATACGGCCAATAAGATTGGAACACTCAATTTAGCCATTGTGGCGAAATCTTTTTCAGTTCCCTTTTTTGTTTGTGCTACCAAAGATAGCTTCGATTTGAAATTAGAGACTGGTAGTTCGATACCTATAGAAATGAGAAGAGAAGAAGAAGTTACACAGTATGATTTTTTAAAAGATGCATCAGGCCATCCACTTTTAAAGCCTGGTATGACATCTCCCTTAGAAGCACGTGCCTTGAATCCTTCCTTTGATGTAACACCAAATTTTTTAATCCAATCCTTCATTACCGAAATGGGATGTTTTCCTCCCGGTGAAATTCAAAATCGTCTAAAAGGGTAGAATGATGAGCGAAGTAGCAACTATTGGCGGTGGGTGTTTCTGGTGTCTTGAGGCCGTATACCTTCGGATACCCGGTATCCAATCAGTCGTTTCTGGGTATGCAGGTGGAAAAACGGACAATCCAACCTACAAAGAAATTTGTACGGGCACGACAGGGCATGCCGAAGTCATCCAGATTACATTCGATCCTAAACAAATTAGCTTCAACCAGGTATTGGATATTTTTTGGCATGCACATGATCCAACGACCTTAAACCGGCAAGGAAACGATGTAGGCACACAGTATCGATCTATTATTCTCTTTCACAATGAAGAGCAAAAGTCGATTGCAGAAAAGTCTAAACAAGAGTTCAGTTATCTCTACCCTAAACCAATCGTAACAGAGATTACGGAATTAAGAACCTTTTATCCTGCTGAGAGTTATCACCAAAATTATTTTGAGAATAACCCAAACAATCCATATTGCAATTTTATCATCTTGCCAAAATTGCAAAAACTTGGATTAGATGGAAAAGGAATTACTTCGTAGATTTAAAGGCGGTTAACATCGCCTTTTCTTGGTTAGGAAAGAAATTCATCACAAAAGCCGATTGTGTTTTTGTAATCTTCTCGATCTGTTTCTTGTATTTGATTGTTGCTCCAGGGTGTGCAGTATTCCTAACAACAACCTTTACATTGTCGGCATTGTATCTAGCTCCACGCAATTCTTCGACTTTTACTTTGAGCAATTCCAGGGTTTTGGATTTTTTGGAATAGTTGTCAAAGATGTCTTTGAATTTCTGTTTGCGGTTTTCGTCTAGATTGCCGCGCAATCTTTGTACTACTTCTTTGATCTTGTGTATTTCAGGGAGTACGGCTTCTAGCTCTTTTTCCAATTCAACGATTCTTTGGCTTCCTTCCACTAACAAACGATCATTCTTATAATGAAATCCAACTTCAACAGTAGTGTCTAGCTGTGCACTAGAACCTAAAGAAGATAAAGTGATACCGCTATAGGCTATGACTTCTGATCCAATCAAGGATGAAGAATCACCAGTTAATACAACATTTCCTAAACAAAAGATTTTTGAACCAAGAATGAAATTTTCTACGATGCAATCTCCATCTACTTCGATGATCGCATTCTCTATAAACTTGGTCCGGATATCTCCTTTAACACGGATGACACCTTTGCTTTTACCTTTTATGCCGCCTTTGACTTCTAAATCCTCTCCCACTGTTACATCAGGAGATTCAACGTTTCCATCTATGTATAAGGCACCCGTACAATGAACGACTGCACCTTCTTCGATAGTTCCTTTGACTTTTATCGCACCTTCAAAATTTATATTACCAGTTTCTAATCCAATACTAGATTCAATGTTTAATTCTGGAGATACAGTCAAAGAATTGTCGGTCGAAAAAACAACTCCGCTTAAACCCGCATAGTACTCTTTCATGGTTAAGCCAGGGTTATCAGGCAAAGGCACTGTTTTCGGAAGTACGTTTTTTCCAAGTGTGAGCTTGGGTCTATCGATCGGATTTGGATAAATGGGTTTGCCTTCTACATCTATCCCTTGTTCGCCGGGAACTCCTTCAAATAGATCTGCGAGTTTATCCCCTTCATTGATATGAACATATTTATTGATATTTCTAAAATCTGCAGAACCATCTTCCCGAAGTGCAACTCTCTGTGCTCTTTGGAAGTGAAACTTAATCCAACCATTTTGTCCTTGTTTTGCGGGAATACCCCTTGCCACTACAAATTCTAATTGGTTTTTTTGCTGTTCTGGATCCTTTACGGCCTCTTGGATTTTTTTGGCAGCTTCTTCGACTGCCTTCATATCTATCCGGTCTTTGTGGATTGTAGTGGATTCTATGTATTCCAAAATCAGAATGTTGTTCACTTCACCACCAGCAAGCCACATAGGTTTTGCCGTCATGGTGCAAGTTAGTCGGTCATCCGAGATTTGGAAGTGCAGACCTCGGCTTGGATTAAATTCAGCTGTGACCCCTGTCGCGCTACTCATTCTAGTCCTAATTATCGGCACAAATCCAACAAAAATCCATCCCGTTTCTTAGGACTTTAACCAATATAGGAAGCTCCCAAAGGTTTTTAACAAGGAGGGTACCCCGGAAATCTGCTCGTGGAGGGGGAGATTGTCCCCGTGGGTTAGGGCTGTCGAGGTCCGGAAGACATGTTTATGTCCCTTTTCCTTGAAGTAATTGGCAAGCTTTTTAGATTCTTCGGGAGAAATCACTGGGTCGCTATCCCCATGCAAGAGAGAGACAGGCGATTTCAGCCCTCCCATCTGGTAGTAGGGGGAAAATGATTTTGGTAATTCGATGGGGTAGCTGTTTTGCAGGTCTCTGGCGAGCTGGGTCCGAAACTCTTCAGAATCCATCACCTTCCAGAAAAAATCCTGGGCCTTTGGGCTCCGCGACTTGAGTAGTTTGGGAGCTTCTGCTTCCTCCCCCAATCTGTACTTCGCATTGTCCACAGCAGCAAGGTAGAATACTTCTCTGAGCTCTTCGCCCAGGGCTTTGTCCACTCTGTCCAAAAGATTGTAAAGAAGGACCATCACACCATAGTTGTCTTTGGAAAAGTTTTGAAAGACAAAGGGAAAGGTATCTAAGAAATCACAATACCCCCCAACTGCCATAAAAGAGCGAACACGATCGGCAAGACCAGGTCTGGAACAGGCAATGAGACCCATCCCACTTGAGAAACTGACAGAGAAGAAACCAAATCGTTTTCCGTCATACCAAGATTTAAGATCACTCAATTCTAAACCTAGAGATTCGATATTGTCTATTGTCTCCAAAGACATACGCAATTGCACTACTTCGGTTAACTCTGGTAATATGACAGAAAAACCGCAATGGGATAAATTTTCTGCTAGGTCAATGATCCGCCTATCATCAATTCCAAAAATGCTTAGGCCATGTTGGAGGTAAATACCTGGCAGTTTTGTTTTTTCTTTGCCTTTAGGCCAATAGCATCTTGCTCTGCGATTGCCTTTTAGTTGGATGGCTTCGGAAAGGATATTTTTGTTTTTGATCAATCCCCCATAGGTGAATACCAATGGGAGAGAGAGGAGATATGGCCTCATGCTTGGTCAGTTATTGTATCTTAGAAAATTTTTCCAACAACAAAATGACATGAAGCCTTCCGACGTATTGTTCCTCGCGCCTATCTTTTAAAAAGAAGATTAAAATATATTGGCGGTAATCAGAAAGGGAAATAGGAACTAGTTTATGGTTCAGATCAATAGGAGAAGAGATTTCGATATTGTAACGTCCCAATTGCATCTCAGTAATCAGATGTCCAGAGAGCTGGTTTGCAAACTCAAGCATAATGGAAGACGAATGAGCTTTTGAGGTTGGGTCGATTTGGAAATTCCGAGCAATCTTCGGTAATAGTTTCAACTTGGTATAGCCGTCTAGGCCAAGGTACAATTTACCGTTTAGATCCCCATGAAATTCAACACAGGTGCAATTTTCAAAACAAAGCCCTTCATTTTTCGAGGGACCATAGGCTTCCCTATCAGCCTGGATGAGGAGCATTTTATGGAACTGCTCTGGCAGTACCTGAGACAAAGTTAAAATAAATTTTTCATCGAGTAAAGGATCCATTAGGCAGCATTGCTTAGCAAACTATCCTCTAAAGATATGAATGCTTGTTTGATCCAATGGTTGTATTTCCCTTGGATAGATTTGTTTGGTGCAAAGCCCAATGCGATCTCACATTCATAACCTAAGGATTCGAGATCGCTCACAAAACTATGAATGAAACCTGAAAACTCCAATACCGAACGATTTGGGATGATGCTTGCAAGGAGTTGCTCTTCTAGAAAGAATAAGCCCAAATCTGAATACCCTTTCTCCTTCAAACTTTGGTTCAAACAAATTGCATATTCCAAGTCATGTTTCTTTAGGACAAATTTCATGAGGATCAAGTTTTGGATTTCTTTGGAATCAAACTTTTCCTTTGCCACCTGATAAAAGTGAGACTTGTTAAACAAATAGGTTCTTGGATCTAAAATCGCTTTTTCGTATTGTTTTGATTCGAGGAGGCGTTCTGCAAGCGGTAGAGTCGATAACCAGAGTTGGTTGATTTCTAAATCAGAAAAGATTTCTTTTGTCTCTAAGTACACAAGTCCCAAAATCTCTCGGTTGGCAAGAATAGGTAGGAAAAGTCTTTTTCGGTCAGTTGACAACTGGGGGTTTCCTTTGCGTACATGGATCTCATCGTTTTCTTCCCATTCGATGCCATCAGCAAGTGAATCGACTAATAGATTTCCTTTTTGCCATAATGTCTCGTTGAATTTGATACCATCAAAATACGCATACATGACACTGCTGATTTTTGGAAGAGCAAATCGAATGGGGAAGCTACGAACTGTATCTGCAAAACGATTTCGTTTTTCTTTCTCAAGAATTTCCTTTGCCAAAAGAATCGGATCCTCACCGTTTAAGATAGGGGTTTGGGGGAAATTCGGTAGAGAAATGTTTGGTTTCGTATTTCTTTCGACACTGTGAAGATTTCCCGTTTCTTCATGGAATGTCTCTGGCGGCTTAGACATTTCGCTTACACTGTAAATGAGCAAAGACAACAGTAATGTGGAGCTAAGTAACAAACCAAAGGTCACCCAAGAAAAGTACAACCAGAATTGAAGAATTAATCCGATGCTGAAAAAAATGAGAGGAATAAAATATCGTTTCATGTGTTCTTTGCCGTTACTATACATAACGGCAAAATGTGAGATCCCATAAACGATTTTCCCAAAAGCCAGCACATGAAACTATATACAGAACTTGCAGAGTATTATTTCTCCATTGAAGAAGCTGGCCGAAAATTTCACGAGGAAGTGGAATTTCTACGGGAAACATTTAAACGACATAAAATAGCTACAGTCATTGATGTAGGCTGTGGAACTGGGGAACATGTCAAAGAACTCCAGGCTATGGGTTTTAAGGCATTGGGAGTAGATGGCTCAAATCGCATGTTGGAAATTGCAAAAACAAGATTTCCGCACTGTAAATTTGAATTTGGCAGAATGGAAGATTATTTCGCAAAACAGCCTGTAGATGCAATTACCTGTCTATTTGGCACTTTTAATTATTTATTAGATGATAATGCTGTCATAACTTTTTTACGGAATACCCATAGAAATCTCAAACAAGCAGGTTTAGCTATCTTTGAAATCTGGAATGCTGACCCAATCTATAAAATCAAACGAAAGCCGCTAACAACGGTAAGTAATGTAAGGCAAGGTTCTGTCGCCATCCGACGGAATCGTGGCTTTAGGATGACTAGGGCAGACGATGTAGCGATTGTCGAAGTAAATTATGTTTATAATCTTAACCATAAGGATTTGAAAGACCGCCACACCATGCGCGTTTTCCATTACCCTCAAATCCAAACCTTCCTAGAGGATGCAAAATTTGAAATTTTGCATGTCTATGGCAGTTACGCGGGAGACAAATACATCCGGTCAGGAGCTAGGATGTTGGTTGTTGCCAAAAAGAGGTCTTGACTTTCCTCTGAAATCGGATATTCCCATTGTCTGGGAGTATATATGGCCGAAAATACAAAGTTCCAAGTTCTTGTGATCGGCGGCGGGCCAGGCGGCTACGTGGCAGCTATTCGTGCGGCACAATTGGGTTTCCAAACCGCAGTGGTCGAGAAGGAAAGGTTGGGTGGAGTCTGTTTGAATTGGGGTTGTATTCCCACAAAAGCTCTGTTAGAGAGTGCCCACGTGCTGGAACATCTTAGGTCAGCTGCCCAATTCGGTTTGAAGGCAGAAAAGGTTGGAGTTGAGTTTGATGCTGTAATTAAACGCTCACGTTCTGTGGCTGACCAAATGGCAAAGGGAGTTGAGTTCTTGATGAAAAAGAACAAAATTACAACCCTTCCTGGAACTGCAAAATTTGTAGATCGCAACCAACTTGAAATCCGCACCGAATCTGGGGAAATATCCAAAGTTTCTGCGGACTATATCATCATTGCAACTGGAGCACGTAGTAAGGCTCTGCCTTTTTTGCCCTTCGACGGCAAACAAATATTAGCTGCTAGAGATGCAATGGTACTTCCTAGCATTCCCAAATCTCTGGCCATTATCGGCGCGGGTGCCATTGGAGTCGAATTCGCTGACTTCTATGCTTCCATGGGATCCAAGGTAAGCATGGTTGAATTCCAAGAACATCTATTGCCGAATGAGGATGAGGAGATTTCAGCTATATTGGAACGATCTTTTAAAAAAAGAGGGATAGAAGCTCATCTGGGCTTTGGTCTTGAGTCTGCTAGTATGGGAGCGGACTCCGTGGAATTGACCTTACTTGACCGTAAGACAGCAAAAAAAGATAAACTAACGTTTGAGAAGGTGATTGTTGGCATCGGAATCACTCCCAATACGGATAATCTAGGTTTAGAGCAGATTGGAATCAAAATGAAAAATGGTTTCATTGAAGTAGATGCGCATTACAAAACGAGTGTCGAACATATCTATTCCATCGGGGATTGTATACCAACACCCAGTCTTGCGCATGTGGCCAGTGCGGAAGGGATCCGCGCAGCAGAACACATCTCGATTAGGAATGGAAATCCTCACCACCTAAATATACATCCTTTGAATTATGCCTACATTCCTGGTTGTACGTATTGCCATCCTGAAGTTGCCAGCGTGGGTCTTACGGAAAAAAAAGCGATTAGCATGGGTTATGAGGTTTCTGTAGGAAAGTTTCCTTTTACTGCTAGCGGACGTGCGCAAGCGCAAGGAGATACAACAGGTATGGTAAAGATTGTGTCAGATAAACAGCATGGTGAGATTTTAGGAGCCCATATCATTGGGGGGGCTGCAACAGAAATGATCGCTGAACTTACGGTAGGTGCAAGTATGGAACTAACGGTTCGAGAGCTCGCTTCTATTATCCACTCTCATCCCACCCTTTCCGAAGGGGTGATGGAAGCTTCGGCTGCAGTGCTCGGCGAAGCCATAAACATTTGAAAGATGGCTACCAATGAAAATTGGTAGCCTAAATCACAATCTATACTTCCGTACTGATTGTTCCTGATTGTTTGATTGAGAACCAAACCACTAAAGATCCAATTCCACCAGCGAGCAAGAGAACTACCAAGCCATCAACTGACAAGAATGGAACGCTGCTTCCTGCATGTCTTCCGAATCCCATAAAGAATAACATGGGAACTGACAAGAAGGTATTGATCCTTGAAAAGAGAAGAGCTCTTTTTGGAATCGAAGGGTCTGCTGCATTTCCAGACTTAACTCCGTTTATAATTTTTCTTTGGCTTGGCCAAATGACAAACCACACATTGAACCACATGATACTTCCTAGCAGCATCCCCAATAAAATCCAAGAAGTCCAGTTTGGCGCGGAAACACGCAATCCACCCTTCTCAAAGAGTAGAGCATAATACGTTAAACCAGAAAGGAAAGTTACCATTGCACCCCATCTGAACCAGAAAAGTACTCTAGGCATAAGTTCAGGTACTAAAACTTTTTTGACACCTGCATCCAATTTGCCTTGTACGGGAACGTTGACTAAATTGAGAAAGTAGAGAAGTCCAATCCAACAAACCCCTGCTACATAATGAACCCAACGCACGGCAAACAAGCCCAAGGCGTTAACATCTAAGTTTTCCATTCGATACTCCCAAAAATAAATCGATGATTGGATTTAGTCTGGTAGAATAATTCTAAATTGACAAGTTTTAATTCTGAGGAGGAGGAAAAAGAGGGAACTACAGCCTTCTTTTGTAGATTACTTTTGGTTTTCGTATATAAATAAATTCACCCTCGCGCTCCGATAAAACAGTCGAATCAAATTGGTAGGAATGCTTGTTATCACGAAAGTGGACCGTGATATCGGAACCAAATTCCAAACTGACTTGGTTTTCTGGCAGAAAGAGCTTCATCCGAAAGGCTTCCATGCTCTCAAATTTTGCCTGCCAAGTTGATGATTGCGATGCAGTCTCAACTCGCTTCAGTTGGAGTGGCATGGGTTTTTTGAATCCAGACATAGGCGATGGAACAATTTTAGCAGATGATCATCACCTAGTCACCACATTAAACAAAAAAGCTTTGCCTTTTCTAAACAAGGCCTAGTCCTTTTCCGTAACCTGGTCTCGAACACATTGTGGGAAGTTAAGTAAGAACTGCGTCCCTTTATCTACTTCACTCTGTATCTCCCACTTTGCCTTATGGAGGTGCAAAAATTCTTTCACAAGGATCAAACCCAGGCCAGTGCCAGACTCTCCATTTGTGCCTTCTGTGGAAATAGATCGATCAATGCGAAAGAGAGATTCGCGAATAGAAGGTCGTATTCCAATCCCATTG
The DNA here is from genome assembly GCF_003114855.1 of Leptospira ryugenii. NCBI lineage: Bacteria > Pseudomonadati > Spirochaetota > Leptospiria > Leptospirales > Leptospiraceae > Leptospira > Leptospira ryugenii. Next base: position 885,358 of record NZ_BFBB01000008.1, read on the forward strand.
TCACTAATTTTGAGAACTAAATCCTGCCCATCGGATTGCATCTCGATTTTGACTTGGCCTTTTACTTTGGTGTATTTGATCGAATTTGAAACTAAGTTCCGTAGAATGGTTTGAATCATCGCTTCGTCTAAATGGACGTACAATGTATGTAAGTTGACGATTTGGATCGAGATATCTTTTTTCTCTGCGGAACCGTATACAAGTTGAACAACATTTTGTATAACTTTCGCAATGTCAAAAGTGCTAGGTGAAAATTGAAGTTTGCCTGTTTGCGAACTTGCCCAAAGAAGTAGATTTTCCAATAACTGAATTGTTTTTTTTGCACTCAATTCTATAAACTCAATGTATTGGCTCAAATTTTCAGATCTGCCTTCTGATAAATCTGTCTTTATCAAGTCTGCAAAACCCAGGATTGAATTAAATGGAGATCGCAGATCATGTGCAATTATAGAAAAGAATTTATCCTTCGTTGAGTTAGCAAGTTTGATGGTTTCTGATGTTTCCAGTAAAGAACTATAACTTTTTTCTAGATCTATCTTTTGCTTTTTGATTAACTTCTCTTGTTGAAATCTTTTTAAATTGGTATTCCACATCAAAAAAGAGGAAAAAGCTCCGATTCCTACGAAAGAGAGTGCATTTACCCTATTTGAAAGTAAGATTGCCTCATTTGTCTGAAAGGACGTCATAAGAAAATGCATAATCGTATACGAAACCAAAAAAATTAAAATGGAATAAATTGGCCGAAGAACAATGATTATTGGGCTAGTTACACAAATAAAAAGAAAAGGTGAAATAGCGGGCGTAATGAGCTGGTCTAAGGAGGAAAGTCCTATTCCAAAAGAAATCCCCATCATAAAAGAAAGAATTGAAATGAACAGATCAATGTTGGTGCGATTATCAACTTTATCTTTTAGCAAAAATAAAGTTAGAAAGAGAGAGGAAAAGAATAACAGTGACAAAGAATGGCATACTATGATACCTAAACGCCATTTGTATTCGATAGGAGAACTTCCCTCTAGTCCATAGTAAAAAAGAACTATGTGTATACTATTGAGAAAGACGATAATGGGCGCTAAAATATATAGAAATCGTACATTTCGTTCGGAAAGAGATCTCTCAAATTCTTTCGATTCCTCTTTGCTTAGAGTAGCTAAATTAAAGAGAAACCGAGAATAATCTGAGAAGGACATAGCTCAAAGAGGATCCGTTTCGGGTGGCAATACCGGCCCGCTCTGTTCAGTATTTGGATTTTTACCTGGTTCACTTGTGTTGGGTGAGGTGCTTGGGGGAGAAATCAATCCATTGTTATTTGGCTCTGTTTTGGGATAATCACCATCAGCAGAAAATGGATTGCGGAAACCTTCCACAGAGTTCAACCACTGGTCACTACTTTGTTGAGGGGCACCTTCTTGGTTTGGATAGGATTCAATAGGACGAATCGTTATTGAAATGTACTGGATTGCCTTTTCGTCTCTTACGGGGTCTAGATAGGCCAAACTATCATTTCGCCACCTGGTTCTAATTCTAGGCTCCATACGAAAACTTTTCATGATTAGATCAAAATCTTTTGCGTATTGGTTGTATCGATTGCGAGGGGTTTTAGTTTGCAAAACATAGTACATGTTTCCTTTCTTATGGAAGAGAAATCGATTGGTTACCAAAGTTTTGTTTTCATGGTAATGTAAGACCAAAAAAACCGATTCATCAAAACTTGGAAACTGATCTTCCAGCATTTTTTCTCGGACAACTTTTAGGTCAGTATAACGCTTAAGAAAAAGGTCTATTGACTCCTCAATAAACCGATCCAAATCATATTCTTTGGTACGTCGAACCACATCCAACTGGAGAACTGCCTCCCGGTTCGATTTATAGAATTGGATGCGTGCCGTCTCAGAATTCCGCAAAACGGCTTTGTTCCATCCTCGTGGAAATTCAAAAGCAAAGCCCAATGAATCTTCGATCCATGTGCCTGCCATGAGAGGGTAGGATAGGAAAAAGAGTAAAAATACAATTCTGAGTGTCTTCATTGTTTAGAATATCGGCACACCTTTAGTGAATTATTGACTATGAATATTCGCTTTTCGTAAGCTCCTCTGCTGTTTTATTCCTAAATCTTTCCAGGATTCCTCATCGTAAATCCACACTGCTTTGAGTAGGCCTGCAAGCGGAAATTCTCTACTTAGGTGAGGGTTTTGTTTCCTCCTCCAGGTGTGCCATTTTTCCCAGAGTCGTACCAAAAAAGGAAAGAGAGGGACAGGGATCAGAAAGGATCGTTTTCCTTTCCATTCCTGGAAAAGCTCATACAACTCAACTATACGGATTGGTTCTGGCTCACTCAGAACATAGATGGGACGCACCGTCTCTCCACCAAGGGACTTGTGGCACCAAAACACCAAGGCAGCTAAGAGATCCTCAATATGCAAAATGGATTTTTCCTTTTCCTCCCAGAGATGCAGACGGATCCCTTTCTGAAACAAGGCTTTGGTCTTTGTGATAAAACTTTTTGTACCTTCGCCATATACAGAAGCAATCCGAAAGATCGAATATCTAAGTTGAGAGGAGATCACTGCATCCTCGGCTAGAATTTTTGATTTGGCATAGAAACTCTCTCCCAGTCGATCTGAGGAAGGAACAATCTTTCCACTTGGGTTGCCGTAAACAGACACAGAGCTCATTAAGCCAAAAATCGGTTTTTTTGCTAGCGAGTTGGCCCAAGTGACAAGCACTTTCGTAGAAATGGCATTGATTTGTTCAAATTGTTGGTAGGTAATTTTACTTCCTGAAACGGCCGCAGCTAGGTGTAGAACCAAATCAACAGATTCAGAAATTTGCAGATCTTGTACAGAGTGTACGTTTTCAAAATCCCGTTCATAGAATTTAAAATTTTGGTGGTGTCTAATTTCTGAGGGTATATTGCTATACTGTTTGCCAATGGCTATGATTTTGTATTTGGGCAACAATCGAAGGCATAACTTACTTCCAATTACACCAGAAACTCCTGTCAAAAGAATTTGTTTCATTTATTCCGATTCTTTAGATAAAAAATATTTGTAAGAAACCAACAACGGCACCCAATGCTGCACCCACAAGAATAAGCAACATCTCATCCTCTTGAAAGGCAGATCGTAAAATAGATTCATACTCTTCGGGAGGAAGATTTGCCATTTTATCTCCCATGGTTTTTTCTAGATCTAATGCCTCACCAAGATAATTTTCTAATTGGGAGGCATTGCCTATCGCATGTTCGGAAAGTCTTGCGGAAATGACAGCCTTAGCAGTTTCATACTCTGGTAATTTGCCAGTAGCGAATAATATAGGTTTTGCGATAGTAGAAAGATGATCCACTTGCTTTTCTATGCTATCTCTCACAAGCTTTAGCAATTCCTCTGCAGCTTTCCCAAACACCAACTCTTCCATAATATTTTTTGCAGTCAAAATTTTCTTTGATACCAACTTCGCATAGAGTCGAGAGACTTCATTCTGTCTTTTTAAAAATAATCCCTGGTAGGTGAAGAGTCCCAGAATTGATTTTGGGTGTAAGGGACGAAAGATCATTTCTAAAGCTAGGTAGTTTGTCAAATAACCTACAATCACTCCTTGTAAAGGTAAGGTCCACCAGATCGGAAAGAAAAAATAAAAGACCATCTGTCCCAATCCCAAAAGAAATCCAAAATAAAAACCTGATCGTTCAATGAATTTAAACTCTGGTGCGCCTACCTCTTGGAATAGTTCCACAACCAAACTTACATTATCTCCTGATAGTTTTTTTAATACGAGAGCCTTTACATCGAAGAGGGAATTGATGTCAGATTGTAAATTCCGAATCACCTTTCGAATTGTATATCCAGACTCCCTTCTGATCTTAAATTGGATTTCTTCTTTCACCAACTTGGGAAGAGATTCCCAAATTTTTGGGTCAATGGCTCTGGCAAACTCATCTAAGGAATCATCAATGGAACGTTCCAAACTAGGTAAGAATTCCGCCTCTGCACGTACAGGGTCGATTTTTTGGAAAACCTCTTGGACATTCATGAGACGTCCTGTGATCACATCTACCGATTTGCTGGCCATCTTATGAGCCTTTCTCGGGATGATGCCCTGCCATCCAAGATAGGGAGGAATGCCCCAAAAACGGATGGGGTAGAAGGTCATTTTTAGGGCCAGCCAATTGGTCACCCAGCCCACAAATCCGTAGGTAAAGGGAATCAATAGGTAATGTACGGGGAAATGGGCCAAACTCAGGTCGAACACCCGTCATTCCTATGAAACCCGCCGATAAATTGAAAGAAAAAACACCGCAGGTCTCAGTTTCCTATGACTTTTTCCGAAGTGTAGGGTGAAAGTCCGGTTTTGCCTCTTTTCCAACCAGGACGAAAAAAAAAGATTGTCATGAAATTTATGATACCTGAGTCTAGACCCTGGTCAGGAGGCATCCTTGGATCGTCTGGCCCAATTGTAAACGAATGCGAATGTTGTTTGAGGTGAATGTATGTTTAAGAAAGGGACTCTCTTTCTTCTCTTTGTATTAGCTTCTTTTGGAGTAGGTTGCTCTAAAAAGTCAAAATCTATGCCTTTCTGGTTTTTGCTTGGCTCAGGTGGAGCGGGCAATCCCTCTGATTCGGCTGGTTCTACAACTCCTCCTGATTCCAATGGCGTGGCACTTCCGCCTTCCAATGGTTCCGTCTCACCTTCTTCCACGGGCGAGATCCCCCAAAACAACGCGGAACAAGAAATTCCGACTTCAGGACCTGCTAGGGTTTTTGGAAAGATCCAACCAGTGGTTGCTGGCAATCCATCGAACGATGTGTGCGGACAAGTAGGCTCTCCTTCCTATCCAAATTGTGTGGATCTTTCGCAAATCATCGTTCGGATTGAAGTGGCAAATGGCAGCCAATCTGTGTTAGTTGCTAGCACCAATGCAGATGCAAATGGAAATTTTTCCTTCGATTTCAATTCTTTGCCTAACAACAATTACCGGGTCTTGATTAACAATGGCAATGGACTCAACTACGCATACCAAGACTTTTCCTTCGTATTCAATCCTAGTATTTCAGGCCCTACCTTAGTAGATGTAGGGACTTTGTATGCGGAGAGATTATATTATCTTTCTGGTCCCGCCCAAATTACAGGGTCTTTGGTTACAAGTGGTTTTAATGCAGATGGATTTGTTGTCCCATCGGGTCCATTGGCTGGCATTACCATCAATCTAGTGGATGCCAATGGAAATACTGTAGCGAGCACCACAAGCAATGCTTCTGGTCAGTTCTCTATCCAAATTCCGAACCTTTCCAATGGAAATTATACAATCGTTTACGATGGTTCCAGTGTCACTACCAGTGGCCAAACCTATGGAACTATTTCAGAATTCATCCACTTTACATTCCAAGGCACAAACCCATCGCTTACTACTGTAGTTGGGCTTGGTGAGACCAATTTACCTTGGTTAGCTGCTCAAGAAAGTAGCCTCAGTCTTTCTGGTTCAGTGATCAACGGGGCAGTTTCAAATGACCAAACGACTGTATATACGATCAAATTGAAAAATGAGCAAGGCGCAATCATTGATACCGTAAGCATTACTGGCAATGGAAGTTTCCAACTAAACGGATCTGGTCTTCCGAGCGGAGTTTACTATGTCGAGGTATCCGGTCCCAACCTAGTGACAGTTTCGCAATCCTTTCTTTTCACGGCCTCACCCGATGGGGGCAATAAAAACCAATCCTTACCTTCTCCTATCAGCGTAGTACCAAAACAATCCAATGTATTTGGCTTTATTAGAGATGCCAATGGTGTTCACATTCCAGGATCCGTGATCAATTTCCGTCCTGACCGTTTGCAGAGGCCTTCTCAACTCTTCCACCTAAGCACAGACCCACTTCTTGGAAATGCAGTAAAGCTCTGGATTTTGGAAGCTTTGAGTGCTGTAGCAGGAGTGAATTGTTTGGCAAATCCCTCCTCTGGAATCTGCTCTTGTGCTACCAACCCAAGTCTTTCTTGCCTGCAAACCTACCAAGGCAATGGTCCTTGGAACTACCAAACATGGGGCTCGAAAGTATATGAAGTGCGTCCCTCTGACCAACAAGTGTATTTCACCGCGCAAGCCGGACTCTGGGCCTATACCATTTCAGCACCTGGCTACGAAACCTGGTGTGCCAACCAGGGGACACCATGCTCACAATACCCTGTGAGTATCACACTCAATGGCAATGATGTGAATGCTGGCCAGATCACACTCACATCGATCGATAGACGAGCGCAGATTGCCGGAACCATCTCAGTCAGAGACACTGCGCCTACTAACCCAAGCATCCATAGCAACCAAACAGGTTTGTATGTGGTTTTGCTAGGCAATACAAATAGCAACGGACAGGCTTTGGCACACATCGCAATCACTTCTGGTGGATCCTTTGCATTCAATGGATCTTCTTATGTGATTACCCTTCCGTCTCAATTGACCTCAGATGCGCAAAGAGTATCCTATGCCCTCCAAGCCCTTGCGTCGGGAACTGCACAGACTCTCGCACAAGCGGATACGATAGCTGTCGAAGACGATGTCTATGCCTCGGTCACAATCTCAAATGGAAACCAATACAACTTCAGACAGTCTACTTACCAAGCCATAGTTGTAGATCTAACCGTCTCCAGCCCAAGGGCTAGTTACTTAGCTCCTGCAAGTTTTAGTTTAGATGTATCCTCTGTTGCCACAAACCAATATGCAACAAATCCCGTGACATTCAATTTCAGTGGAACTGCCGTACATAATGTCCGTTCTACAGTCTCTGGAACGGTAACAGATGCCATTTCCACATTGCCGGTAGAAGGCGCCACACTCACCTTAGGAAGGTTTGAAGGTGGAAATTTTGTGGCTGACGTTCGGCGGGACTGTAGCGGTACTTTTGTGAACAATACTTGTTCCGTTCCAAGCCTACGCCAAGCTGGCCAAGACCAGACCATAGGTTCTCTACTTTCTTCCTCCAATGGATCTTACTCTTTCCTCTTTGTTCCACAAGGCAACTATAGCCTTCGCGTAGAAAAGAATGGCATTGTAACTTACTTCCCAGTGGAAGTGGGAAGTGGTGGCGGAACTGTCATCGTCAACACAGCTGTGATCACCAACAGCGGACGTGGGAACCTCGCTGGTTCTGTCCGAACTCCAGGTGGCTTTGCCTTTACGGGTACTTACTCTTTGGAAGTTGTAGACCCAAACACTGGATTGATCCGACCAACTGACGGGGTCTTACCTGCCTCTCTCAGCTCTGGTGCTACAACCTTTTCAAATGCTAGCCAATACAATCTCTTCCAAATCAATGCGGGTCGTTGGAAAGTGCGATTTGTTGCGAGTGGCTTTAAAACAGTGGAAGGAATCGTTGATATCCAAGCAAACGCGACAACGACTTTTGATATCATCACCTTTGTCCCGGGCTCGCAAACACCTGGGGCAATTTCCGGTCGTGCTCTCTCGGCCCTTTACAATACGGGAGTCTGTGACCTTACCGCCCGGATTCGACCTGGAGTGAATGTAAAATCCGGACCTTATGCTATCGATGAAAATGGTCAGACCATCCCTGGAGTGAAAACTGCAACTGACGGATCTTATGCGATACCAAACGTCCCTCCTGGAAACTATACCTTGGAAGTTACTGGTTCTGGAAAACGAGGCAATTGCACAAGTGCTGTAGAAGCCTATGCGACAACCTTCCGAACCGTTGTCGCGGCGGGTTCTGAAACACCCGCCAACCAAAACATCCTTGTCTCTCCTATCCTTGCGGAAAACGAAATGAGAGTCGTCTTGTCCTGGGGTGCAAAACCAAGAGACCTGGATTCCCATATGCAGTATTCGCCAACCGACAAAAACGGCAGAATTGTATGGAACAACCGAAGCCCACTGGGTGTGGGGAATGGTGACCTTGACTTTGATATCACCACTGGCTTTGGTCCAGAGACCATCACTGTAAAGGGCAATATCTGGGCTCAGCCAGTGCGTTATTACAGTGTCTACAATTGGTCTGGCGAAGCCATCATGGGAGTATCTGGTGCGACTGTGCGAGTCTTCAAGGGTTCTATTGGGGAAGTGCGAAACTACTCTTTAGGAGCAAACCATACAAATCGATGGTGGAAGATCTTCTGTATCGAAGCGGATAAATCCATTACCGATGTTGGTATGGGATCATGCCAAGCGACACAGTTCATAGAACAGAGGATGTTCGAGAGATAAGACCTCAGACAGTCTGCCATCTGTAGTTCACGGATGGCAGACTATAGTAAATAGGTATAAAACCTACCTTGCCTTTCTTCTACTCCCAAACCGATATCATACAATTCCGATAAAATAGCACCTTGTAGAATCTTTTCTTTTTCTCCAAAGGCAAGAAGGCGGCCTTCCTTTAATAAGAGAACTTGTTGGAAATCGGGAGGGATCTCTTCGAGTCGGTGTGTAATCAAAATTCGAGTGATGTTTGGTTGGAAGGATTTGATTTCTTTTAGATTCTTCTCAAAGTCAATCCTTGCTCGTAGGTCAAGTGCCGCCGTTGGTTCATCCAAAACCAATATCTCTCTGTCTCCCACAAAGGCGCGTAGGAGGAGAACCTTTGTTTTTTCTCCTGAGGAAAGGCTATGATAGGTTTGGTCTTTTTTTTCCAACATAGAAAATGATTGGAGGAGGTTCCGTGCAATAAAACTTTCCTCTTCCGTGATCTCTTTGTAGAGACCTAGCGTTTGGTGAAGTCCAGTGGCAAGAACCTCAAGACAGCTTAAGCCTCTTTGTACGAGTTGTTCTTGGTGGTTGGCTTGTAGTATCCCAATTTTTTTCTGAATGGGTTGAAGAGGTACCGTTCCGTACTCTTCCCCTAATACAAATATACGACCAGCAGTGGGCCAAAGATAAGCAAAGAGTAAATTGATAATGCTACTCTTTCCAGCGCCATTTCGTCCAAGGATGGCAAGGCTTTCTCCTCTTTTCACTTGGAAGCTGATATTTTCGAGTATGTGGTGATCGTTTCGAGTTAAATAGACTTGCTCGAAATGAATGATCGGCTTATTTGCTGACACTCTTATATAGGGTCTCGACTTTTTTAACAGCGTTGGTGAAGACTTCGATATTATCCAAGCCAAATTTTGCTAAAAGGTTTTTGTCTATGGCATAAAAACCTTTTTTGGTTTCTTGGAAATCGCTCATCATATTGGCCATATAGATGATCTCAACTAACTCGCGTAATTCACTCGGCGCCATGAAAGGTTTGTGGTGGTATTCGATTGCAACTCGCAGGTCCAGAGGGAATTCCCACTTTTCAGCCAAGAGTGCTCCCAACTGAGGGTGGCTAAGGCCTATTGCCATTTCTTCTAAGAGTGTGGAATTTCCTGAGTCTGTTCCTCTTTGGAAGGTTTCAATTTTTTTGAAAAATGCTCGGTCAACAGAAAGCAACAAAAACTTTCCAATGTCATGTAAAAGAGCACTCACAGCAATAATGTCTGCAAGTTTATTGGTTACAGTATGTTCGGTTGCAAGGTATCGTGCATAATAACTGCAACGATTTGAATGGTCCCATACATCCATAACCTTTCCGTATTGACCTTCCATGATCTTGCGAACACCAGATACATATAGTAAGTTTCGAAGATTTTTCAAACCCACGACCTTAACTGCTTGTATGATAGAGCCTACTTGGCTGCGGTTTGCAAAAAATGCGGAATTTGATAATTTTAAAAGGTCGGCAGATAAGGCCGGGTTTTTTTCAATTTCGGATGCAATCATATTCAGATCGGAATCTGGATTGTTGCAAAGCTGAATGATTTTGGTCAATGAATGCGGAAGAGGAGGAAGACCATCAATTTCATTCAATATTTTGGTTTTTAGAGTTGTGGTAATTTCCTGCGGTGTTGTGATTTCCGGAACGGTTAGTGTTGCTCTCGTCAACTTGTCATTTGTGTGAATGCGAAATCTCTCAGAGCCAATGCCAGAATTTTTTAATAAGAGTTGAATCAATACTAGTCCGAGTCCAGCAGATTCTGTGCTATCTGAAACATCGGCAAAGGCATCAGATAGATCATTGTAGTTTTTCGCTACCTCTATCCGTTTGTTGATCCTTGCTAACTCTTCCGTTGTGATGGGAGCATTATTCTCTACCGCAAAATGAATGTTTTTACCTTCAACTTTCATTAATAAACTAATATAAAAATTTCCACCTTCCAAATGTTCCAATTGTTCATTCCATTTTTGAATGATGTTCTCTTGGAATTGCGCCATACCTTTTGCATAGTCTTTTGGATTTTGGATATCTAAACTCTGCCTTTGGAAGTAATCTCGCTTAGCATTCGCTTTATTTGCGTTCATTAGAAGTTCTTTTAAAACTGTAAAAACGACTTCTACCAGAAAGAGTTTGTCCATATAGCCCATCACGTGGACTAGGAGCGCATAGATTTCTTGGTTTTGCTCCTCTGTAACAAAGTAATAGTTGATGCGAGATTCTTTAGATGATTCTAATTGAGAAATGATTTCCTGAAAGTTCACGGATTGCTTTTTCCTGGTAAACACTCTTATTCCATGATTTTCTCTTTGGCGCAATTGATTTATTTTTTTTAGGAGAAACTGTGAGTTTTGTCCCAGTACTTTGTTAGGATGGTTCTATCGAAAGGAGATAAGAACATGAAACCCAACCAAGAATCATCACTGCCATGGTCCGAATGGAAAGAAGCTGAGAAAGCAGAACTACATTCACTTATGAATGAACGATTGGAATCTATCGTAAATTCCATGACAAGCACTCGAACAAAACCTAGGAATTCTGTTGCGAGAAAGGTGATCGCCGCAAACCGAGAGATTGCAGATCTTGATTTAAGCGTAATTCCTGTCTTGTTTGGAGCTTAAACAGAGAAGAATTTTAGAAAGGATTCCCTACAAACAACACCGGGAACCTGTTGGAAAGCCTGATTCCAATCCGCCTTATCAATTTCGGGAAATCCCTGAAATGGAAGGATGTGAATGCCCTCTGTTTGATTGCTCTCGGAAGAGAAGGATTCTGTACCAAGGTTTTGAATTGGTATGATCGCTGGATCCAAAGAACCATTTGTCTCTTCAAGGACTTGTTTTGCCTTTTGGTGTTTCAAAGAGTCATTTTTGTACAATTGTGTATGGTGGAGGTCTTCCCAAGTTTTCTTTCTTAGAATATTCGGAATTCGGAATGATTCATATCCGGTTCCGCGACAGTGCGATTTTCCATTTTTTGCTAAAAAACTAACGCCAGCTATAACGAGATTACTTGCCTGAGTCCATTCTGCTAAGGCTTTTGCCGTTCCAATTAAGTTCAAACTTGGATTTTTGAACAATGGCCAATGAGTAGAAAGTTTAAACTCAAGAATTTGGTCCATTGGATAACCTGTGTTCAGGATACAAATAGGATTCGGCAAAGAAAATAAATATGTACTACCACCTAACCAAGTTATAATGGGGATATGATCAGGGACCTTGGGTAAAAAATGATAGAGAGTCCCTCGGCCCGGGTCCATAGACAAAATCATATCCACCCGAATCCCTTGTTTTAGAAGGAATTGAACTGCAGTATCACTAGCAAGGGTAATACAATGAGTTGAAATCTTTTGGATGCGTTCCACTTGTTCTTCTAACTCAGGACTTGCACCTAGGAAGAGAAGAGTTTTCTTATAAAAACATTTTTCAGGAAGGTAACCGGCAGGAATTGGCCTATTTTTGTTTAGATTCCAATTCTTGAGATAGTTGTGCGTCCAAGTGCGACCAAAGTGATTGATAGTCGCCTCATTTACATTAGGTTGGCTGAGTAAGCGTGAAAGAGAATTTTGGACAGCTTGGACAAGCTCGGGGAGGAGCCTTTGGTAGCTTGGGAAGGCAATGATTTCAAGGCTCCGGGACATAGCTGTTCTAAAAAAGGATAAAATGATTGAGGAGGATTGTTCCCAGGTTTCGTCCAGATAGAGGACCGAATATCCCAAGATTTCTAGCTTTTGGAAGAGGTCCTTTTTTTTTGCATGGAAAAGAGGTTCCTTTCGGACTTCTTCAAGGGGTTCGATGAGAATCAAGTTCTTTCCCATCTTGGTTTGGAGGGTGATAGCCTCAATATGGTGGAGAGCTGCAAGGCCAACGATGCAGATAGTATCTGAAGTAGAACTTAGCACTCGCTCTAAAAAACGAAAACCCTCGATTTGAGGGTTTCTTTGTGAGTGTAGATAGAGATTGAGAGAAGGGTCGTAGAAATTGGAGAGTCCGTTTTCGGTTAGGACTGCTTGGAAAGGAATTGGCTTACCTCTTAGTCCTCTTCTTCTTCATCGTCATCTTCTATGTCATCATCATCGTCGTCATCGAAGTCGTCGTCGTCATCATCAGAATCGTCACCAAACTCGTCTTCATAGCCGTCCTCATCCAAAAGTTCTGGTTTCTTTGCTTCTTCTTCTGGAATGAAATCTTCATCAATATCCTCTTCGGCATGAGGTGCAAAGGATGTAGTGTTTGTGGAAGAAACGCCTGCGATTTTGTCTTTTTCTGCTTGGATTTGGTCTCTCTCTTCTTTGGAGAGGTACTTCCATTGGATGGACTGGTTTGTCAGAGCGTAGAGAGCTTGGACTGTTAGTTTGCGGTTTTTTAACTTTTTTGGTAAGCTAATCTTTTCAATTTTGTCAATGGCTCCAAAGCCTGCGACACAAGTTTCGTATTTTTTCTCTCGGCAGAGTTCAATTAGGGATACAATATCGAAATCTTCTTTGTGCGATTGGCTCATGCTTTGGGTCTCCGAAGGAAGGAGTGGAATGTTAGGACAGTTTTCTAGAACGGACCCTTACTGTCAAGGGAAAGTTTTGAAATCATACTTTACAGCCTCCTCAGCCAGAGGAGGATAGTAGAAAGACTAGCAATGAGACAAAAGATTCTCCTGGCATTTTGCCTTCTGATCATTTCGGTTCTTCCCCACTGTGCTCCGGCCAAGTCCTCCTACTTTCAGGAGCCTGACTGGTCCGCCTTGGACTGGGAGGGAAGGACAGTTCGATTGGCGGATCTTGATTTGGACTACCTTGCACTGAATGTCTACTCTCCTGATTGTGTTCCTTGTTGGAAGGAAATCCCCACTCTCAACTTACTAGCCCGTGAAATCCAAAAAAATTTTCCGCGCCATGCCTTGTACATGGTCGTAGACCCATACCAAGTGAGCGTTGATGCAAAAGAGGATGCGCCATGGGGAGAGGTCTATTCACAGGCGAAGGCCAGGATGCAGAAAGAAAAACAAGACCGTGGCATTGAAGTTCCGATTCTATTTATGAAGGCTCCTTTTCGCGTGAAGGAGAAGGGACTCATTACGGGAACACCAGAAACCCTTCTCTTAGAAACCAAACCTTTGCGTTTATATTATAATTTTTTAGGTTCTATTTCAGAGGAGTCCAAGCCAGAAGTGATATTGGCTGACCAAAAAGTTAAGTTTTTTAAGTTTCAATTTGGGATGAATTCTCTATGAGAGCACTTGTTATACGATTTATAGATTGTGAAGGCCCTGGGATCATAGAACCTTTGTTAAGGGAAAAGGGCTATCGAGTTAGTTATCACAATGCCTATGATACAAGAGTTTCTTTGATGCCTGAAGCACACATCACCTTCCCTCTGATCCTTCTTTTGGGTGGTCCGAACTCGATTCAAAACAATGGAGAGGATCCTCTTCTTTTGCCCTATTTGCAATTGGTAAAAAATGCCCTTGCGGTACGCTCCTCTAAAATCATTGGGATCTGTCTTGGCGGTCAGATCATCTCTAGAGCCTTGGGTGCCGAGGTCAAAAAGGGAGACAAAGGTCCAGAATTGGGATTTGCACCCATGAAAATTATTGATACGCAGGACGAAGTGTTTCGTGGCATCAACTCAAATGAGCTCATGGGATTTCATTTGCATGAGGATGTATTTTCGATTCCCCCAGGCGCAAAACATCTCTTAAGCACAGATATGTATCCAAACCAAATGTATTCTTATGAAAATAGAGTATTTGCCTTCCAGGCACATATCGAGGCGACTTTACCAATGCTAGGAGTTTGGAAAGAGGTTCACAAAGAGTTTCTCAAACAAGGCAAACCAGATTTAGATCATTTGGAAGAAAAACAAAAACAAATGGAAGAATCTGGTAAAATTATATTCCGAAATATTCTAAATCTCTAATGGAAAATATATGTTTCAAAAAATACTAACACTCTTATTCGGAAGTAAATACGAAAGGGATCTAAAAAGACTCACACCCATAGTAGAAAAAATCAATTCATTTGAAGCGAACATCCGCGAATTAAACGATGAAGAGCTTTCCTCTCAAACTATAAAATTTAAAGAAAGGTTAGCTAAAGGCGAAACTTTGGATGATATCCTCCCTGAGGCTTTTGCAACGGTGCGTGAAGTTGCTTACAGAACTTTAGGTATGAGGCATTTTGATGTGCAAATGATGGGTGGTATTTCTCTGCATTGGGGCAATATCTCCGAGATGAAAACGGGTGAGGGAAAAACCTTAACATCCACTTTGCCGATCTATCTCAATGCCCTGTCTGGACTAGGTGTTCATGTTGTAACTGTGAACGATTACCTTGCCAAACGCGATGCAAATTGGATGAAGCCTATTTATGAATTTTTAAAAGTTTCAGTGGGTGTCATTCAGCATGATATGGACCACGAAGAAAGAAAGGCTGCATATTTATCGGACATTACGTACGGAACAAATAATGAGTTCGGTTTTGACTACTTGAGAGACAATATGGTTTCTTATCTGGAGCATAAAGTGCAAAGAATGCACAATTTTGCGATTGTGGATGAGGTGGACTCAATCCTCATCGATGAAGCAAGAACTCCGCTCATCATATCCGGTCCAGCTGAAGAATCTACAGACAAATACATCAAAGTAGACAAAATCATCCCAAAGCTCATTGAAGGCGAAGACTACGAAGTTGATGAAAAAGCCCGCAACGTGATCATGTCTGAGAATGGTGTCCATCATGTAGAAAAACTACTTAGCATAGAAAACCTGTACCATTCCGAAAACATAGAACTTGTCCACCACGTAAACCAAGCACTCAAAGCACACAAATTATTTGCAAAAGATAAAGACTATGTGGTGCAAGCTGGCGAAGTCATTATCGTAGATGAGTTTACAGGTCGTCTCATGAAAGGACGACGCTATTCCGATGGGCTCCATCAAGCTTTGGAAGCAAAGGAAGGTGTACCGATTGCCAGAGAGTCCCAGACCTTAGCGTCTATTACATTTCAAAATTACTTTAGGATATATTCCAAGTTAGCTGGTATGACAGGAACAGCCGATACAGAGGCTGAGGAATTCAAAAAAATCTATAACCTCGACGTAATCGTTATTCCACCAAATGTAAAAGTCAAAAGAAATGATTTACCTGACCGTGTGTATAAGACGGAAAGAGAAAAGTTTGACGCAGTCATAAAAGACATTAAGGAAAAATATGCCAACAAACAACCAGTCTTAGTGGGTACCATTTCCATTGAAAAATCCGAAGTGTTATCCAAATTGCTGGTTGCCAATGGTATCGCCCACAACGTCTTAAACGCGAAACAACACGAAAGAGAATCTGAAATTGTTGCCAATGCTGGAAAACCAGGAGCAATCACCATAGCAACAAACATGGCGGGTAGAGGAACAGATATCGTTCTAGGAGGAGCTGCTAAGTACAAGGAAGAACTCGAGTCTTTAGACGAAAAAGCTGCAAAATTAGGAATACAATCCAAAGCCGAAATGGATGTGCTCTATTCATTCCGTGAAGCACTCATTAAACAGAAGTTTGACGAATCTTCTGAAATTATAAATTCAATTGCAAATGGTTCTCTTAAAAAAGTTTGCCAGGATATATTGGAATCTGCTCAAAAATGGAAGAAAGACCATGACTTAGTCATTGAAGTCGGCGGACTCCACATCATCGGCTCAGAAAGACATGAGTCTCGACGAATTGACAACCAGTTAAGGGGAAGGTCCGGAAGACAAGGGGATCCAGGCTCCTCGAGGTTTTATTTATCCTTACAAGATGATTTGATGAGAATTTTTGGCTCTGATCGCATTGCTCGGATTATGGACACCTTAAAAATGCCAGAAGGGCAAGAGTTGGAGCATAGCATGGTTTCAAATGCAATTGCAAGAGCACAGAAACGAGTTGAAAGCCATAACTTTGACATCAGAAAACACCTGCTAGAGTATGATGATGTCATGAATCGCCAAAGGATCTATATCTATGGGATTCGAAATGAGCTACTTGAAAAAGGTTCTATCTCTGAAAAAGTCATCCAATTTATCGACGAAGTGACTGAAAACCAAATCATCGCTTATTGCGAAGGAAACAACACCAGCGGTTGGATCTTGGAAAGTTTGCAAGAGTGGCTCGCGTCTCTTGGTGTCAGTATATCTTTGGATGCAGAGACATACCGCAAAGAATCCAATCCTCAATTACGATTGTTTGAAGATGTATCCTCTGCGATAAAGGCAACCTACCAAGATAAAAATGTTCGGATCGGTGAAGAGATTTGGAAGTCAATTGAAAGAAATGTTTTCCTAGATATCTTGGACCACCGATGGAAAGACCATTTGTATGCTATGGACCATTTGAAAGAGGGGATTTGGACAGTTGGGTATGGAGAAAAAAATCCCCTAGTCGAATACAAATTGCAAGGGTTTAAACTCTTTGATCAGTTAGTCGACAATCTTAAAAATGAAGTTATCTCTTTCCTTCTCAAAATTGAAGTGACTGAAAGTGATAAAAGTTCTGTTAGCGAATCTTCTCCGAAAGAATACAAAAAAATAGGCGAAGAAACGAGAGCGGAAGTGGATATGTTTGGCAATGAAGTGAAGAAAAATCAAAACAAAACAAACGTATCCACAATCACAAGTTCAGGCGGTGGTTCTGAACGAAAGACTAGTAGACGTAAAAAATAATCTAGTCCGTGATAAATTCATCGGAGATTGTTTTAATGGTCTCTGATACATGGTGGAGTCTTTCACTCAAAAGTTTGAGGTCTTCTGCGTTGGTAGCCAAGGTTTGTGCGCCACCGGAGAGAACATTGATGGAGTTTACCATATCTTCTGAAGCTTTTTTCTGTTCACGGCTGGAAAACTCGATCATTTCAGCCATATCTTTCAAACCGACTAACTCCTCGTTAATGCGTTCGATACTGCTCGTTTGGTTGATCATTTCTTCTTTTACTTCCGCCACATAACTTTGTACTTCGGCAGATTTTTCTAAAATCTTTCCTAGAGACTTCACAGTTTCGCCAACATGGTCCGCACCTGTTTTGACGGCTCCATTTCCCTTTTCCACAAGCTTTTTGATATTCTTGACCGATTCTTGAGTTTTATCGGCGAGTTTAGAAATTTCTTCCGCAACGACAGCAAAGCCTCGGCCCGCATCACCTGCTCTAGCTGCCTCGATACTGGCATTGAGAGCTAAGAGGTTTGTTTGTTCTGAAATTTCATTGATAAGCTCAACTATGCCACTGATATCTCGAGTTACATTACGGATATCGTCCATAGCATTGTCCGTATTTTTGACCGCTTGGTCACCTTGCTTCGCAAGGTCGAATGACGTAACAGCTTGTCGGTCAAGATCAATCAACATAGTATCCATCTTGCCAATGGATGTTTCGATCTTTTTCATTTCGTCTACGATTTTGAATATGTTTTTGGTTTCACTCGCAATGGATTCAAACATAATCTCAAAGCTTGTTGTTAATTCTTCCAATGAGGCTGCAGATTGTTCGGAGGTCGCCGCCAATTCTTGTGCCGAATCAGAAACGGACATTGATTCTTTTCGTAAGCTATCGGATGCCATTCTAGCATCTGATGAAGAGCTTTTCAATTGGTTGATGATCTTTGCCAGTTTATGGATGAACTGGTTGAAGGAGAATGAAATTTTTGAAATTTCATTTTTGCCAGTGGCTGGTAAAGTCTTACGCAAGTCTGCCTCTCCGCTAGAAAGCTCCTCGACTTTTTCAAGGACATGAGTGAGAGGTTTTGTAATGCTTTGGATGATGGCAATGGTAAACAAAGTAGAAAAAACCAAAAGCAATGTGACAAAGATTAGAGACAAATACTTTGCTCGAACAAAGCGACCGATCCTTTCTTGGATCAACCGTTCTAGGTGTTCCATCGCAAGTATCTGAACAGAGTGTCCAATCTTTGTTAATTGATGGATCGTATCAAAAGCAGGGTTAAAGTCTTTGGGCTTTTCTTTGCTCTTTGTAAATAAGGATTCTAACTGGCTCGTTACCAAATCAACTTCCTTGTCTAGACTTTTGATTGCCTTTTCTAGATCCTCTTTGGTTGTCTCATTTGCAGAGATCGTTTTGTGGAATGAAAATTTAATGTCCTCTTTGGCCTTACGAATGGCAGCAATCGAAATCACTGCCTTGGTTTTGGCGGCTTCTGAAAATTGAGGATACTTTTGTTGGGCTTCACTGTATTCTTCCCTGAGGGTTAGTTTCAAATCTGCTACGATTTGCCAGAGTTCTGGGATCCGAAAGATCATGATGTCCATCAGGTAATAAGAATCTACATCCGGATCCAAAATTAGATTTGAATTGTCACCTAACTTTAAAGAGAGGATTTTTGCCGCTTGGAGAAAGTGGATCGCATCCTTGTCCACATAGGTATCTTTTTTGGCTAGCGTGATCCAGTTTTTATACTCGGGAGTAGACTTGTCTACGAGACCTGTTGCAAGCACTTGTGCCTTGCTCTTTTGGACAAAGTCATGGACGGTGTCCTTATCTTCATTCCCGATCTTTAAGAGTGTGAGCCCTTCTTCTAAGGAAAGGTAAACAGGTTTTAAGGCATGGATACCTTCTACTTCCAGTTTTGAGAAGTTGATCGTTCTGTCTTGCTCGGAGGTGAGCAAAAATAAAAGGGTGATGATGGGAATGAGTAAAGGGATCGGCAGCAATATCAATCGCTTCTGTATGGTTAGGTGATCGAAAAATTTCATTACTTTCATCCTGTCTTACCTTCTATTATACGCAAAACTAGTCAAAATTATTCCTACATTCATAGAAATTTACCTAGGATTTCTACTATCCAAATTCTGAATGCTGTTTAGGATTGAGAGCATGTACCAAAATAAATGCTCACTTGTCCTTCTATACAGTCTCATTGCTTGTTCCACTGCACAAACTGGGATCAAGGACCAGAAGATCGTATTCCAGCAGTGTATGGATACCTTCCAAGATGAAGTCAAATGCAATGAAATGGTAGCGAGGACTATGAAAGAAACTCTCTCTGCAGAAGAGAAAGCAAACATAGAACGAGCCAATCTGAGCAAAGAGCAATTGGCGGGCTTGAAACTTAGACAAGATATCAAAGACATTTTACAAGGAAAAAATGATATCTATGTGAAGAACTATCTGGGAGAACCAGATGAAGTCAAACACAGCGGGGAAAGGATTTATTGGGAATACTACCGACCTGTTTCCAAGTTTTCTCCCGAATCGGAGCCCGACCAAAAAATCACAGTCATCTTTCGTCGTTTTTCTGTGGAACGTGTGGAACATATTAAACCAGATTCTGAAAAAGAACCTTCCATTAAGTTTTATAAAATTTTAAACCCGAATCAGAAAAAAGACTCCGAAACCGAGAAGCAATAAAAAAGGAGGAGAGCTACCTCTCCTCCTGTCGTTTCCGATAGACTTACGTCTCTTAGTATTTTAAGAGGCTAGTGATATCGTTCTTTGTTTTCACTGTTGCAGGAGCAATTGTATACTCTGCTACAGAACACTTAGCTTTGATGTAATTTGTCACAACCTGACCCGCAGTTGGGTAGGAAAATTGTGGCATATTGCAAGGCTGGATCGGATCGTTCACCGCAGCGCGGACACACTCTCTAAGAGCGGCCATTTGTTCGCTGGTTGTTCCCTTAGTTGGGTCTACTGCGCCGATAGTTGCTCTACTGCAACCAACACCCGCATTGAACAACTGGAGGGAGCCACTCACGCAAGAGTTTGCGAGGCTGTAAGCTTGCAAACAAACCACTTGGTCAGGATCTGGTGTATTTCGATCGTTCACGAGGTAGAGAAGAGCGGTATTTAATCCTCTATCGCTATTATCCTCGGTCTTGCAACTCACCGTAATCATCGCCATAGTGGAGATGAAAAGAAGGATTGTTAGTTTTTTCATTGAGTTGAGTTTCATTTGTTTCTCCTTAGAACTTCGCAACCGCACCGATGATGATACCGTTTTGGTAGCTTGCAGCTCGTCCGTTAACGTCTACGAACTGTGAACCAGGACCGTAATCTCTTCGTAAGTCGATCTTCACTTGAAGGTTCTCTGTGAAGTTGATGGTTGGTGTGAAGGTAATTGTTCGGATCTGTCCTAAGTTGCTTCCGGACGGTCTGGAACCAAGAGCATCTTGGAAACGTAGGTCATAACGATCAGCTGGGGTTACGTTGAAGAGTGGCGGGTTAACAGGCAAGATTCCACCGTAACGTTTGTCATCCAAGTACTCATAACGGAAACCAAGGGCAAACTTCTCAGTGAACTGGTACTTAGCTTGCAATTGATACGTTTGGTAGATTCTTTTGATCGTGTTAGGACGAGTGAAAGATGTGGAATCTGTGAACCCTGCTTCTACGAGCGCGGCTGGGAGCGGAGCAACTTGTGCATCGCTAAGACCAGTAGCTGTTTTGAAGCTTCCTCTGGAAATTCCCGGTTCTTCCCAACCAAAGGCTGCAGTGTTTGTTTGGCCAACTCTTTCTCCATGTGTGAAGTCAAAGATGGTTGTCAAACGGTCAGTAGGCTTGAAGATCAAGATTAAGTTTTGGATCATCCAATGGTCTTGTCTAAAGTTAGACTGCTGGGCAAAACCACCATTTCCGATTCTGTTGTTTATGTAGTAAAGAGCGTTGTTGTCTCTTCCCTTGATGTTGTCATTGGCAAACAAGGTGTTGTAAACCACAGTGAACTTATCTGTCGCTTCGTACCGCACCTGTGTTCCGATGGAACGTGTTGGGTTCGGACCGTCCACATATGCATGCTGTTGGGTGCTTGCTAAACTTGGGGAAAGGCCTGCGGAAGTATCGCCATACGCTGTTAGACCGTTATAACCAAACTGGTTTCCATTGGCAGTGTAACCAGTACCTTGTGCACTATTGTAGAGATAAAGAGAAGTGGTTAACTTATCTGAAATCTGCAAGTTAGCTCTGGCACCAGTGTGGATAAATGGGATTGTGTTGAAGAACACATACCCGATGGTGTAAGCAATGTTGTCTTTGGAGTCAAGTAGTTCCAAACCGATGTGGGTTGCCATCTTACCAGCATCCACAGTCAAACCTTTCAATACTGGGAAGTAGAAGGACACATATGCCTGTTGTAATAACTGCATATTGTGCAAGGAGTTCGTTGTTTGGTAAGGACGCTCTTGGTACATCAAGTTTTGTCCATTTTGCATATCTAAACGGAAACCCCAAGGGCTTTCCTTATCTGCCAACTTCTCCATAGAAAGTTTCACTGCATTTACCGCAAATTGCTTGTTATATGTGTGAAAAGTCCCCGCTGTATCTTGAGTTCCACCTTGCCGGTTGTTGCTTGTATAGTTGTAATATACATCCACATAACCGGAAAAATTGACTAAGTCGTACCAAGCTTTGTCTTTTGTCGGTTTAGCGGCTGGTGTTGCCGTTTGCGCGAACAGAGACCCTTGGCTGATTAGAATAGCAGCCGAAGCTACTAAGAGAGTGTATTTATTTCTCATTTGCCATTTCTCCTATGCCAAGTCTAGTGCAAGTAGCGTACCAGCTAGGATGGTTCCCAAAAAATTAATGTTTCTATTGGATGAAAATGCCCAGAGGTGCAGGCAAATTGAGTAAAAAATGGACAAAAAATATTTAGTCTTTTCCTCTACAATGGGAAAAGCAGCTAAGTAGCTTGCATATTGCTGATTATTTCAGCACAATGTTCTAGAAGGACACGTACTTCGTTTCGGTTTGGGTCTTCCCAAACGCGTGCCAAAAGTTCGGACAAAACGTACCCATACCTTTGTTTTTCTAGGTTTGGGAAATTTTTTTCCAAATCTCGTCCATTGACAACCAAATCTGCCAGTACCAAGGCGTGCTGTTTGTCCCAAATCAGCTTGGCCCTTTGCCAAAGCGGCTCCGGTAGCGATAGAAGAAATTCCCATACAAGGGCTTCTGGTTCTTTACTTTGTTTTAGAAACAGTTTGAGAGGGGAAAGGAATCTCTCTTTGCAGAGACGATCCGAGGGATAACTTTCCTCTTTTGGGAAGTTACGGACCGTACGGTAAAAGAGAGCCCCCCGCACCTGTGCCTGTGAACAGCGTAGGTTTTGGAAGTAGCCCTCCCAAAGCAAGGGGGAAGCCTCGGAGGATAGGGCAAGACTCCATTGCCCCAAAAGGAAAGGCACTGGTTCTTTTGGGACTTGGTCTAGGAGGGCAAGTTCTTCCCGATCCAAAGGCTCCCTTGGCAATCCTTCGCAGAACAGAGATAGGAGGTCTTCTTCCCAAAGGAGGCGGAGCATCGTGGCTGGTGAGGGACCACGGAAGGATTTCAGCAATTCGTCTAAAAACCTCTCTACGGAGACCTTTGCCGTCACAGCTCTGGTTTGGGCTATGGCCGCCTTGGTCTCGGCCTCAAGGGAAAATCCCAAGACAGAGGCAAAGCGCAGAGCGCGGATGGGACGTAAGCCGTCCTCCTCGAACCTTGCCCGAGCTTTGCCAATTGTTTTGATGGTTTTCCGAAGGATGTCTTCTTGTCCCCCGTGCTCATCCACCAAAAGGTCACGGTCCAGGTCATAGGCTAATGCGTTCATAGTAAAATCACGCCTCCGTAGGTCTTCGGATAGACTCGTCCCAAACTCGACATGGCTTGGCCTCCTACCATCTTGGTAGTCTTTGTCGATGCGGTAGGTAGTCACTTCATAGGGAATTTTGTCTAAGAGAACAGTAACCGTGCCATGTTGGATGCCTGTGGCAATGACCCTAGGGAAGAGCTTTTGAATGGTCTCTGGGGGGGCTGAGGTGGTGAGATCAAAGTCTTTTGGGGTCTTGCCCATACAGAGATCCCGAACCGAGCCACCGATGAGGTAGGCCTCATGGCCCGCAGATTTGATGGTGGCGATCAGGAAACGCAAATGAGCCAGGTGGGGCTCTGGGATCCGAGAGCTAAGGCTCAAAGGCAAATTTTACATTTACCACGGAAGACAACTTCCACGGACTCTGCACGAAAGCCATTCAATTGTTTGCTTGTGGGTATTCCGTCCCAAGCTTCCTCAACGCATTCTATCCTGCCACATTGGTTGCAGATCAAATGTCCGTGCACCTTTGAATTGTGTTTACCATCATCTTTTTTGAGTTCAAAGTAGGTAACTCTGTCTGTAGAATGCAATGAGTTGAGAAGGTCTTTTTCTTCCAGGTCAGCTAATGCTCGGTAGATGGTAACTCGATCCCAAGATTCATCCTTTGGCAATTTTTCCATGATCTCCTGGTGGTTCAAGGGTCGGTTGGACTCTTGGAGGATGGATATGACCTTTTCACGATTTTTGGTCACTTTGAGACCAATCTGTTTGAGAATCTGGGAGGGATCCGAGGCCTGCATACTTTGATTTTGCTGACAGGAGCGCTTTGTCTATTCGAAAATCACAGTTTGTTTCCAGATTTCCCAGTAACGAATCCCAAACTCTGTTTTGGCCCGAAGGAGGCTTTCGATTTCCTCGGCTTCTCCCTTCGGTATACGCAACTTTGCGAACGAAAGGTCCATTTGCCTTTGGAAAATTCTTTGCAATTGTTTCTCAGAACTAAGGAAAGCGGCTTTGCACTCCTCGTCTCGGCTTTGGAGCTCCTTTTCATTTTCGGCGCAGAAACGAGCAAGCCGCCAAAAACTAGCCTCTCGTTTCATCCGATCGAACTGGTCTACAGCAGATGGTTTGCAAAAGAATTGTGTGGAGATGAGTAGAGAAAGCAACAGGAGGCGGATCATGTTTGGTCTTGGGCTAAATTTGCCAAGGCATCTGCTCTGGTATTTTGTTCCCTCGGCACATATTGGATTTCAAAAAATTCGAATTGTTGTTTGAGAAGGTCACAATCTTTTTTCATTTCCATAAGGCCCACATTCTTTACCTTATACTCACCTTTCATCTGTTTTACGACCAATTCAGAATCCAATCTAAATTTTACCTTTTTCTCCTCCCTTTGGATGGCTTCTTGCATACCTCGTTTGAGTGCCGTCCACTCCGCAATATTATTGGTTGCGTTTCCAATCCTTTCGGAGAGGTAAAAAAGCTCTTCACCTTCATGAGTTTGGAAAGAAACACCGATGGCTGCGGGGCCTGGGTTACCACGAGAGGAGCCATCACAATAGATGTACAACAATTCCTTGTTTTGCATTAGCCTGCATAGTTCCCGTGTAAGACAGTGGGTTCAAGGATTTTTTCGCATCATTGGAAGTGGAGATTCCATTGGCCTGCGCTCAAATTAATCGATTGTAAGGAAGATAGGGCACCTGTCTGCGAATTGACGGAATAGGATTTTAAATCTCCCGAATTGTCTGCTAGGTATGCGTACTTACCTTTGGGGTCAAAGACCAAATAACGTATGCTACCTCCCGACGTATTGATCTCATTTGCGAAGCTTATGGATCCATCACTTTGGTTGATGTTGTATGTGCGGACGATTTGGTCGCTTAGGCCAACTGTGTATAGAAAGTTTCCGGAAGGGTGGACACAAATCCCATTCGCAATCGCACTCCCCGATTGTAATGTGGCCGAACCAATTTGCGTAAAATCGCCACTTGTCTGGTTGAATTGAAAGGCAAATATGTGTGCATTATTTGCGAGATAAAAATAGTTTCCGTTAGGGTTGAAACCGATGTTTCCAGAACCTGTGTGAGAAAGGTTCTCGCTTGTCTTTGCAACAGACAATTCACCCGAGGTAGAGTTGCGACTATAAGTCCTAACCCGGGAAAGGGAATTTACAAGGGAAGCAAGGTACTTTCCGTCTGGAGAAATGCCAACATTAGCAGTGAGAGCATTTGTGTCTGTTTGCAAAGGTGTTAATAGGTCACCATCGGAGGCTTGGATTGGATATGTGAGAATCCTTTGGTTCCCTTCTGCTGCCAGGTAAAGAAAGTTGCCATCGGGAGAGATGACCATATTTCGTGGATTGGTGATGCCTCCGAGCGATCCATTTGCAGTCAATGCTCCTGTACTTGAATTGATTGTAAACTTACTGATACTGCCTGTTGTAAAATTTGCGACGTACAGAAACCGACCCAAAGGGTCTGCGGCGATACCAGTAGGAGCAAGGTCTACATTATAGCTACTATCTGGACTTAATATCCCATCACTTTGGTTTACTGTTAGGTGGTAAATTTGGTTGTTTTGGTCTAAACTAACGTAGAGATTTCCAGAAAAGGTTCTCACCCTGCAGCTGGCTTGTAGGCCATTGGAACTAGCGGTAATCGTCGCAATGCCTACTCCCACTGCTTGGACAAGGCCTGTCTCCGAGACAGAAGCTATCGTTGCATTTGAGCTTGTCCACTGAATGGTAGAATCTTTGTTGGACTCATTCTCTTTGTAAACTGCCACAAGCAACTGTGTTTCATTTTTGTAGAGTTGTAAGGCAGGAGAACAATTGCTGAAGGCAAATGATTTTGTGGGCTCGGGGCTTTGAGATGGGATCGCCAATGCGAAAAGAAAAGGGTTTAGATCCTTTTTTCCCTGCTCAAAGTTGAAAAGGGATTGGATAAATGGATTGAGCACACAACTACTCAGAAAAAAGCTGATGGGAAGGACAAAAAGAAATCGTTTTACCAAAGAATAGTTTGTTTTCATCTTTGTTTTCAAATTGGCATTCTAAAGGGATGCCCTTATAAACGATAACAAGTAAGACGGTTATTTTTTCCAGTCTTATACAAAACTATGGAACAAAATCAGATCCTGACAGGCGCATTACAAATGTTCGAGAATCGCCTCCAGAAACTCAAAAAAGAGAGAGAGAAGTGGGCCAAGAGAGAGGGAATACAAGCCTATCGAGTGTATGAAGAGGACATTCCCCAAGTACCCGTTATCCTTGATCGATACTTGGATGATTATGTTTTATACGATAAGAGTTCTCTTCGTTTCCAAACGGAAGAAGAAAAAGAGAAACGCTTTGAAACCATCTCAGATATAGTTCGCTCTGTCTTTCAGCTCTCCAAAGCACAATTGTTTTTAAAAACTCGAAAAAAACAAAAAGGGAAAGAACAATACGAAAAATTAGACGAGGACAAAAAGGCACTCACAGTCACCGAACACTCTGCCCGATACTTGGTCAATTTGTCCGACTATTTGGATACAGGTCTATTTTTGGACCACAGGCTCACACGCTCCTGGTTTTCTAAAGCAGCCAACAGTAAACGTGTTCTAAATCTTTTTTGTTATACGGGATCTTTCAGTGTCTCTGCCGCCTTGGGAGGTGCCTCACAGGTAACGAGTATAGATCTATCGAAAACATATTTGGACTGGGCAAAACAGAATTTTAATTTGAATGGAATAAAGACTGAAGATCACTCCTTTATTTGTACCGATATTTTACAGTGGTTAGTTGACGAATCTAGAAATGAAGCCCGGCAAAGGTATGATTTGATTTTTTTAGATCCTCCTACTTTTTCCAATAGTAAAAAAATGAGACAAGAATGGGACATCCAAGCGCAACATAGGAATATTTTACTTTCTCTTCTTGGAAAATTTTTATCGCCAGGCGGGGAGATCTGGTTTTCCACCAATTTTAGAAAGTTTGAGATGCTAATCCCAGAGGAAGAGTGGTTAAGCCGAGGCTATACTTGTTTGGATAGATCTTTAGAAAGCATCCCCAAAGATTTCCGAAACACAAAAATTCACAAATTGTTTCAAATAAAAGCCATATGATCGCTTCTATACTTATCTTTCTACAAAAGGTTCCATACGTTCTGATAAAATCCTACGATTTTCACCGGATTGCAAAGATAAGACACCTCGGATAATCGCCTGTCGTTCGTTAGATTTGCGTTTGGAGATACTTTTCAATTGGTTTGAGAGAGGAAGTAGGATGAGGTTTGCAAAAGAAATCCCATAAAAAGTTGCAATGAAGGCAGTTGCTATCCCTTGGCCAAGGACCTTTGTGCCTCCTTCTAAATTTTCTAAAACTGTTACGAGTCCAAGTACTGTACCGATGATACCAATGGTAGGAGAGAAACCAGCTGCAGTTTCAAAAAATTTTGCCGCACGGATTTCTTTTTTTTCCAACTCTTCTTGGGCTTCCCAAAGAATCTCTTCTATTGTTCGGGGATCACCGCCGTCTACTATGAGTTGTATGCCTTTTTGCAAAAAAGGGTTTTGTAAACGTTTGGCTTCTTCTTCCAAAGATAAAAGACCATCTTTTCTTGCCTTTTCCCAAAAGCGAAAGAAGATGCTTTGAACATCGAATTGATCTCGATCTCGGAGTATGGCACCGATTGCACTAATAGCATTTGTTAGTTGAGAAAGAGAAGTAGATGCGATGCTAGCCCCAATCGTACCACCAAAGATCAATAAAAATGCAGGCAAATGGAAAAAGGATCGTAGGGAGGCTCCTTCCAATAGTATGGCAAGGAAGACAGAAAAAATCGCAATTAAGATACCAAGGATAGATGGGTGCATTATTGGATGCGAGCCTCTCTTGCTTCAGGTCTCTGGTAAACTCTTTTTGCTGATTCTTTTTTTTCCAAAACTTCATTTTTCAATCTTTCCCAGATGACAGAATCTGGATTTTCTTTTGCCCTTTGGTTGATGAGAGGTTCTGCATCTTTCCAATTTTCTTGGTTTAGGTAGAGTCGCACGCGAACGAGTTCCAATTCTTTTGCCAGACTGATTTCATTTTTATCTCGATAGTATCGTTCCAAAGATTCCATCGTGAAGAGGGCATTTTTCCAATCTCCTATTGACTCAAACATTGGTATGAGAGTATTCCAGGCAAATTCTTTAAATTCGTTTTGTAAGGATAAGTCTTCTAGGATTGGAATGAACTCAGGCTCCGGGGAGGTAAATTTTAAAGAATTGTAGGCAATGCGTAAGAGTTCGATATCAGGATTTTCAAATTTACGAGCAAGGATGATGGCATCTAAGGCCAATTTGTTTTGACCTATGCGGAAGTAGTACTTTGCATATTCCGCATAAGATTCATAGTAAAGACGTTTGATGGTGAGAGCGTCCTTTCTCAAGTCACCAGAAGAGTAACGTATCGTATTTTCCAATTGAAGACGAATTTCGTTGGTATCAGCGTTTTCTAATTTATCTTGGAAGTATTTGAAGCGCCAATCCTTTGGGATGAGGTCAGAAAATTGAAACGGTCTCTCCATATATGCTGGAAAGTAAATATCATATCCCCAGAAACTTTGTCTTTTTAATAAGGAAAGTGCATTTGTCGCTGTGGATGTTTGGTTTTTTTTCCGAGAAACAAAGATGATAAATTTATGATTTTCTTTTCTTAATTTTTCAATGTAAGAAATCATCTGCGTTGTATTTTCCACTAAACCTAAAATCACAACCTTATCCTCAATCTCAGATTCTTTAGGAAGAAAGGATTTGGATTCTTGTGGGAGAATCGTGCGATAAAAGATATAGTCCTTTTTTGCAATTTCAATATTTGAAATCTTAAATGGTATAGGTTCGTAGATTTCTTTTTTGGAGAAAGGAGTAGTGGACCGAATCGATGGTGGATAAAAGAAAAACAGTACAGAAAGTCCGCTAATCCCAACAAATGCATATTTGGGTATTTTAACCGTCGACCTTGTTCTGAAGAATTGATAGCTTACAATAGGTACAAAAAGCAAAGCCAAAAGTGTACGCAGAGAAATGGGTAAATTCCAATGATACAACAAAAGCGAGAGACCAAAATAGGCCACCGCCTCAAGTGCAACAAACGCGTATTCGCTGACTTTGGTATTGTTTGGTTTGAAAAAACCCACAAGTCCGGCAAGAATGATACAAAGCGCTATATAAAAATAATTCCAATAGGATTGGTAAATAAAAAAGAAAAAACCAGTGAGAAGTAGTATCCTTCCAATGAGATAAATTGCTTTCGTCTCTCTTCTGATTCCGTTTACCAAAGAGAGAATTCTGCCCATAAAGAGAGCAAAAGAGATGGAAAGGATGACTGGTATTTTGGGCCCTGGTTGGAAATATAAATGTAACCCCAAATACGCAATTAACATGGATAAGGCTGATCGATAAAATGGAGTAAAAAATGGATGATTGCCTATCTTGGAACGAATTTTATAAAATCGTATCGAGAAACTTGGTTGTTTGAAAAAAATACTACTCAGATAGACTTCTAACAAAAATAGTAAAACTACAATCAATGTGTTGAGTGGAACAATGATTCCAATATCAAACAGGGAATAAAAAGTAAATAGTGTGATTCCCAATGCAAAACTTAAAGAACGAAAATCTTTGATCGAACCACAATACATACCCGTGTTAAATGAGGTTAGTGCCGAACTGAGAAGTATGAATTGAAACGAAAAGATATAATCGATTAAAAACTCGCTGGAGGCATAAAGGTAAACCCACACCAAGAGCAAAGTATTTCCAGAAAACAGAAACAAGAGCAGAGTTTTGGGCGCTTTTGGGACATACTTGCGTAGTAAAAATCCAAAACCAAAGAAAACCAAAAGCACTGCTTGTAAAACAGGGAAACTGGTATCCGAGGTGTCTACTAGGCGCAACTCGTTAGATGCAACAAAAAACAGAAAGGATAGAGTGTATCCTAAGGATAAGCCTAAGCTAATTTCTAGAAAGGGAAAAAGCCCAGTTTCCCAAAAACGTTTCCAAGGAGAATCCATGGCTTCCAAATCTTTCAAACCACTGTTTGGATTCAAGGGAAAGAGTGTTCGGAGAAGATATTTTGGCGGTGCACAAAAGATTTGACGTTGGGATGCCGATTCTAGAAATGGAGTGTAGCCATGCTTACGTTTTTATCATTTTCCTTTTTAGCCATTTACGGGATGGATATATTCTTCCTATTTTACTTCGGTCTCCACACCTACTTGATGGTGTTTCTCTACAGAAAGTACAAAGAGAACTGTGCGGAGGATGAGGGCCTCCTCTTGAAAAAAAATGACAAGAAGCTCCCGACAGTTACGGTGCAATTGCCCATATTCAATGAATTTTATGTCGTAGACCGTTTGATTGAGTCTGCCTGCGCTCTCTCTTATCCGAAGGAAAAGCTCCAAATCCAAGTCTTGGATGATTCCACCGACGAGACCATTGAGAAAGTGAAAGGCCTAGTGCGGGAATACCAAAAGCAAGGCATTTGGATTGAGCACCTTCACCGTACCAACCGAAGGGGCCACAAGGCAGGAGCTCTCGAAGAAGGGATGCAAAAAGCAAAAGGTGAATTCATCGCAATCTTTGATGCGGATTTTACTCCTGAACCAGATTTTTTGCTCCGAACTCTCGGTTATTTCAAATCCCCCGAAATAGGCATGGTGCAAGCAAGGTGGGGACACCTCAATGAGGACTATAATATCCTCACAAAGGCACAGAGTTTTGGGATCGATGGTCACTTCATGATCGAACAGGTCGCTAGAAATGGTGCTTCCCTTTGGATGAATTTCAATGGAACTGCCGGTATTTGGCGTCGGACCTGTATCGAAGATGCAGGTGGTTGGGAACACGATACCTTGACTGAAGACTTTGATCTCTCTTACCGTGCCGAATTGAAAGGATGGAAATTCCGTTATATCAAAGATGTTGTATGTAAGGCAGAAATTCCTGCCACTATGAATGCATACAAATCCCAACAATTTCGTTGGTGTAAAGGTTCCATCCAAACTGCCGTTAAATTACTTCCGACCATTTGGAAGTCGAATGAACCTTGGAAGATCAAAGCAGAAGCAATCACTCATTTGATCAACTATTCAGTCCATCCGCTTATGATTCTGAATATTCTTTTGACTGCTCCTTTACTTCTCATGGAGTATTGGGCCGGCTTCAAAATGGATGACCTTCCGATAGAGATCCTCTTCGGTTCAGCCGCTCTCCTTTCCGTCGGTTCACTAGGACCTGTCATCTTTTATGCCTATTCCCAAAGAGAGATATACCCCAATTGGAAGAAAAAACTCATCTATTTGCCAGTCCTCGTTATGATAGGGACTGGGATTGCCGTGATGAATACTTTCGCTTGGATGGAAGCCGTGTTTGGGATCCAGTCCGGATTCAAGCGAACCCCAAAACTTCGGATTGAAGGGAGCCAAGACAACTTAAAAGAAAAGATGAAGTATGTCGTTCCTGTGGATTACCGAGCGATTCTAGAGTTTTTCATGGGTTTGTATTGTGTCCTTTGCATTTATCTCTCCTTCCTAGTGGGTAAGCCCTATGTGATTGGGTTTATGGTTTTATATGCGATAGGATTCTTTTATGTCTCCTTTCTCTCCATTGCTGAATCTTTCTGGAAATTCCGACCAGCCTCCGCCGAAGAGAAAGAAGCGAGTGCCTTGGCTTAGGCCAGGGTACTTTACTTGACGGATCGGGTCATTTTTAAAGATTGTACATTCAACTTAGCTTAGAGGTCCTCCATGAGTGAAAAAGTATACTGTGCGAACTGCCTACACTGCGTTGTGGTTCGGCAATATGAATCAGAACAAGACAAATACATACTTCGTGTGAAGTGTAACAAAAAGAAATGGTCTAAACGTTCTGGTGAAGAAAAACTCTATAAGTATTTCACTGTGGCGCGCCGTATGCAAACCAATTGTGAATACTATGAGGAAATGGGAGAGATCCTACCTTACATCAAGAACCTCAAAAAAGAGCTTCCCATCAAAGATGAAATTTACATGGTGAAAGCCGTTTAGTCAAAGTGAACTTTCCGAAGCTTCCCCGTACCTTTACAAGGAAGTTACACAAAACCGAGAATCGTAGAGAAAGAACCATACAAGGTCAATTTGTCATTCCCGTTCCTACGGGAGTGGTAATTGAAGGTGATTTCCCTCGTAGAGTCGAACTCGGTGATACCCTGGTCTTTACAGACCAAATGCGGATCCTAGCACCAGTCCATGGCATCGTTACAAAAAGTGAAGATGGATCGTTTTTCTAT
Organism: Leptospira ryugenii; assembly: GCF_003114855.1. Classification (NCBI taxonomy): domain Bacteria; kingdom Pseudomonadati; phylum Spirochaetota; class Leptospiria; order Leptospirales; family Leptospiraceae; genus Leptospira; species Leptospira ryugenii. The sequence continues at coordinate 917,431 of NZ_BFBB01000008.1, forward strand.
GTCCAACAAGATGGTGCTTGGAAGACAAATTCACCACTCCAGATTCCAGAACTCAATTTAGAAAGCCTACTCGCAGAATGCACCAAAGGCGCGCTTGCTTCTCTTGATTTTCCTGACTGCCCACTTGACCAATACTTTCGTTCTTTCTCACCACAAACTAGCTTTGATATTTATTTAGCACCTTATTCCCGTTATCATTTCCTTCCCTTTTCGGAAATGTTATGGCAAGAGATGCCGGAGGCCTGCCAAGACTTTCCCATTTTGTTGCAGAAGATTTTTCCGAAAGCAAACATCCTTTCCTTCCTCCGCGCAAACACAGATGATTATGCGCACCCAGATGGGATTCCTGAATATTTTTTGTCAAAAGAGAGGAAGTGCAATATCATAGATGCCAAGAAGGACATTAGCGATAGAAAGATTCTCTATTTAGGTCCTGAAACCATTTACCATATCTTACGAAAGTTATACTACGGGGAACCTTTTACCAAAAGACATCTTTACATCTGTTTGGTGGACAAAAGCGGAAGGATAGACACAGTTCAACGTTATTACCTTTTAACAAACGGCCAATCGTTGGAGTTTTTAAGTAAGGATATGGAAAACCGCTATAAAGTGGCTTCCTTCCAATCGATGTTTGAGTCTGTCGAATCGATTGATATACAGTCGATGGGTTTTTTTAATATCTATCGTCATAGCATCTTGCTTCTCTATGAAAGAAAGCCTGTAAAGAGAAGTGCCTTCGCTTGTATTGATTGTTTTGAATGCAATTCCTATTGTCCAACCAAAGCAAATCCATTCGCACTTGTAAAACATAGAAATGATGAATTTGTAAAAGAGGACTGTGTTGATTGTGGGATATGCACTCTCTATTGTCCTGCCGGTATTGATTTAAGAACCATGATACAGTTGGAAAAGTCAGCCTAATGTTAAAAAGTCTTTATATTCTTTCTGAAAATTCTTGGACACTCAAGTCTTATGAGATTTTTGCGGACTTATTCTATACCTTGACTCTTTTATTCGTATATGGGATCTATGTATTAGCTCTTCCAAATTTTGCCTGGATTACTTCGGTCCAGGCTATTGTCTTACTCATCGGATATTATTTCTTTCTAATGCGATACAATGAAAAGACCTATCTCTTTTCTTTACTTGCGCAGTTACTGATTTTGTTTTTGCTTTTACCTCTCCCGTTTCACCAACAAATATTATTCCCACTCTCTTTGGCTACGGGAATGTTTGTTCATTTTCTATTGCTTTCCAAGTATAGGGTAAGAATGTATCTTAGTTTGTTGGTCCTAACTTTTGCTTTTCTATGGGACTATCTGTTCACATATTTGGCGGTTCCATTAAGGCAAATGGAAGCACCATCAAGTTTGGATTTATTCCTTTTAGGAGAGATAAAATCAGATACTTTAGGCAATTTTTACTCATTGCCACTGTTAGCTGGAGAAGGATTTAAATTGGACCAATTTAGGGCTCCTGCGGAGTACCTTTCTGTGTATCTGTTGGTATCTGTGTCCTGGTTTGCATTTCGGAGATCGATCCTAGCTACTTTTTTTGTGGCTTGGTTAGTTACATTTTTTGTGTTTAGTTCGTTCGGTGCCAGCCTTCCAATTCCCTTGGTAGTTACTTATGCCTCCTTGGGTTTCTTTTTACAGTTGATCCCAGGCCGAAACTTTTATGGTTCCTTTTATGCCTCTTTACTCACGTTTGTGATCATTCTGCCGATATCTTTTGTGGTAGGTAAGTGGATCCCATATCCGATTTTGATATATCTCTTTTTTTTCTTCATTGAGTCTCTATTGAATCGGGTTTTTCTTGGAAAATAAAGAATGCCAAAAATAATGGAAGTAGAACCGAACGTATGAATCAGTTGTTAGAGATTCTCGATCCTAAGAATATCATATTCAATTTTTCCGCAACTTCCAAAGAAGATGCTATCAGAAAGATGATGGCTCATCTTGTCCAAACAGGCAGTATCGAAAAAAGTAACGAAGAGGAAATTATAGTCTCTCTTTTAAATCGAGAAAAGTCTATGTCCACTGGAATCGGCAGTGGTGTGGCGATTCCACATTGTTCTGTACACTATGTCAATGAATTGAAATGTGCTATGGCAATTGCGCCACAAGGGATAGATTTTGAAGCTTTAGATCATGCACTGGTACAAATTTTCATTATGTTAATCGTACCTAAAAACAAATTCCAAGACCACATTAAGACTCTTGCTTTGATTGCAAAAACACTGAATATACCGGAAGAAAGAGAGAAATTAATCAAATCGAAAAACTTTGATGAGATTCAAAAGGCGTTTCTCTCGGCAAACTGAGCCGTGAAATCTGAACTGACCCGCTTCTTACTTTTTTTCATACTCTTAAGTATATGTGCCTCTACTTTAGCTAGTTTTAGATCTACCGATAAACAATATTTATACGCAGATGCTGGTTTGAGTAATCTGGAAAGTAGCATAAAAACCAACCAACTTGGGACTTTCTTCTCCAATTATAAATCCTTTTTGAACTCACTTGTCTTTGCTTCCGGGCAAACGGATTCTGGAGAGTCTATTTACCATCATATTTCCCAACGTCTCCTCCCTACATTTCATTTGGCTCTATTTGCTGTTCTATTTGGAGCTGGATTGGGTATTTTGTTATCCTTATTTACATTGCATGTCGAATCACAGATTCTAGCGAGTACATTGAAGAGAATTTCGGAGCTGATTCTTTCGACTCCTATCTTTGTTTTTGCCGTTCTATTCTTGATCCTTTTTTTTTACCAATGGGAGTTACTTCCACCTGGTGGCTATGAATCATTAAATACGTATTATGTGATACTACCTGGTGTTACATTAGGGATTCGAATTTTTGCTCGAATCTATTTGTTCCAAGTAAGTGAAATTTGGAAGGAAGTGAATACGGCATATGTGAATCTCTTAAAGACTAGGCAGTATCCCTGGACTCATATCGTATATGTTGAAATCTTTCGTAAGGTTTTACCTTTTACAATGATATTGGTTTTCTTGGATTTTGGATCTCTTGTTTCTGGTGCGATGATTGTGGAAGAGATTTTCTTTTTCCCTGGTATCGGAAAATCAATGTATTATTCGATCAAATCCATGGATCGAAATCTTCTGGCAACCTTACTTTTGTATGTTGGTTTGATTTTTTATTTTGTAAATAGAACATCATTTCATTGGCAGAAGAGTCTGATGGCCAATAAAGAGAGTTCCTTTGAATGACAGTCTCGATTCGGAATTTATTTAGATTCATCTTTGCTCTATTTGTGTTTGTCGGTTTGTTTTTATTTGAATCTCCCACAAGGGTAGACCTACAACTTTCGCATTTAGGTGCCCTCGAAGTTTTGGCTCACCCATTTGGATGTGATCGATTGGGAAGAGACCATTGGGCAATGCTTTCTTATGGTGCACTCACTACGATTCTCATCACAATTCCTTCACGTATCTTAACACTTCTTTTTGCAACATTCGTTTCATTCGCAGGTATGGGAAAAAATAAATTCTTGGCACTACTTTCGGAAGTATTTGCCTCTGTATTCCTTTCCGTACCTTCCTTACTTGTTGCCTTGGTTACGATAGCAATACTTTCTGATTCTATTTTGGGTATTTTACTTTCGATTGTCTTTTCAGATTGGGCCATCTCATTCGAAACTTTGCAAGGAAAGTTGAGAGAAATAAGGAAGAGTGGTTTTATATCCGCATCACAAGCATTAGGAGCAAATTCCTCTCATTTACTTATTTTCCACTATATTCCTGCTACTCGAAATATATTAGAATTTCTATTTGTTACTGGAATACCTTCTGTTATCATGACGATTGCATTATTTTCCTATTTGGGGATCAATACAGATGTATTTTCCTTTGGGCCTGGCCTGGGAGAGCAGATCTCGTTTTCGAAAGATTATTTTTCAGTCAGTCCTCTTTCTGTTTTGCTTCCAGTTTTAGGAATTGTATCTTTGGTTTATTCGTTTTCCAGTGAGGAGAAAATCAAATGATAGGCATACGATCCATCGCATCCTTGATGATCCTTTGCCTATTAGTTCCATATTCCGGAGCAATTTGGGCAGTCGACGAATACTATAACTTTCCGTCGGTCTCGGTGAAAGGAACAGCCTCCTATGAGAAAGAAAGAAATTTATGCATCTTTTCCTTTCGATCGCAAACTAAGGAAGAAAAGTTCCAATACCTCTCAAAAGGACTTCCTTCAGTCATTTTATCCGAAATTCGAAATTTAGAATATGTGTATGTGGAATACCCAAAACCACAAATCATCTACCATTCGTTTGGCCCCAACCCAGAAAAAACATTGAACCAATTGGTTGAAGAAAAGAGTGAAGGCTCTGCCAAGCGAAAAAAGAAAGAAGTCCAAAGCGAAGAGGAGCTAAATGAACTACGTAAGTCAAATCGATATCTACCACCTGCACAAGACCCGCGTTATCTGAAATTAAAAATCAAACAATTTTTTGATAAAAGGCCACCATTTGTCGAAGATATGTATTCGTTGTCAAAAACAATGGATTGCCATTATTCCATTACTGGTGAATTCACTGCGTCAAATGCAGAGATTCTAATGACTGCGGAATTATACGATGAGTACGAAGGTAAATTGGAAAAATTTTCTCATAAAACATCATTTATACGAGGATACCAGGAAATGGCACCTCTTGGTGAGAAAATCAGATTTGCCATGCAAGGCAAAGAAACAACTGGCGTACAAATTGACACACAAGGCGTTGATTCCGTGCTAGTGTATATAGATGGTATCTATTTGGGAAAAACACCCTTAACAGCTAAAAAATTTCCAGTAGGAAAGCGAGAATTGTATTTATTCAAAGAAGGCTTCTATCCTATCAAACAGAGCATCGATTTGGAGAGTGGACGGACTCTATCACTCGATATCAAACTTACCAAAATGGAAAGCACTTCTTTTATATCAGTAAAATCGGATGTTTCAGAAGCGGATGTCTATCTGGGAATGACGTATCTCGGTAAAACACCAATAGAAAAGGCATCCATTCCTGCGGGACAAAACCGTCTGCGTGTTTCTAAGGCAGGATACATAGATGTATTTCGGCCAGTAGATGCAAAAGCAAATGAGGTTTCGGAATACGATGTTGTTTTGAAAGAAGGCAAGTCGGAGATCTACTATCCCAATAAACAATACGTTTTTTTAGATTATACGTATAAAGATTTTGCCACCTACTCCTTGTATGGTTCTCTTTTGTTCTATGCAGGTTATTTTTACTTAAATGTTGCTTCCAGAAGGGCCATTGAGGATAGTCGTGCACAGGTAACACTTGTCAATGGCCAAGCTCTTCGGTCTTTCTATGAAGGTAATTCAGAAAGTACATTTCTCCTCTGGTATGCCTACCAAAACCAAATCATCAATTCTTCTGAATCAAGAGCTGACTATTACAAAACAATGGCGGGCACCCTTCCTATGGAAAACAGGAGAAACCGCCAATTGGTTGCTGGACCCATGGTGATCGGCATGGGCGTAATGCTTGCTGCCGCGGTCACATTTCTTTTGTTAGGTTTAGATAAAGAGACTTTCGACATAGGTTTTTTGCCTTATGGTCCTGGTGCCAATGGCCAAGGGTTCTATACAAATGTGCAGGGAAATGGGCCTATGGACGGGTATTCCTACTTCCAATGGAATGCTCGCTATTGAAAAAATTAGAAACTTTTTTCTGATTTTTCTTTGACATAAGACCCCTCTTTTACACAATGGCATTTACCGGGAGAGCCCAGGCGGTTTTTCTATGGGAGCAGTAGCGAGAGATCGTTCTGCGCCTCACTTACAAGATAAGCGAGGATGTGCAAAGCCACAGACAATCGATAACCGAGAGTTACGGAAGCCACGCTGACTAAGCCTGATGGAAGTAGTTTAAGGGAAAG